>REEU01000221.1 GCA_007694905.1 Gammaproteobacteria bacterium
ATGGCCCAGGACGCGAACAAGGACAAGGCACTCAGTGCCGCCCTCTCCCAGATCGAGCGCCAGTTCGGCAAGGGTTCCATGATGCGGCTCGGCGACCGCCAGCAGGTGAATGTGCCGGCGATCTCCACCGGGTCCTTAGGGCTGGACATCGCTCTTGGCGTCGGCGGCCTGCCGCGGGGGCGAGTGGTGGAAATCTACGGGCCGGAGTCATCGGGCAAGACCACGCTCACCCTGCAGGTCATTGCCGAAGCCCAGAAGCTCGGCGGCACCTGCGCCTTCATCGACGCCGAGCATGCGCTGGACCCGGTCTACGCCGAGCGGCTCGGGGTCAACACCGACGATCTGCTGGTCTCCCAGCCCGACACCGGCGAGCAGGCCCTGGAAATCTGCGACATGGTGGTCCGTTCCGGTGCTGTCGACGTGGTGGTGGTGGACTCGGTGGCGGCGCTTACGCCTAAGGCCGAGATCGAAGGTGAGATGGGCGACTCCCACGTCGGCCTGCAGGCCCGGCTCATGAGCCAGGCCCTGCGCAAGATGACCGGCAACATCAAGAACTCCAACACGCTGGTGATCTTCATCAACCAGATCCGCATGAAGATCGGCGTGATGTTCGGCTCCCCGGAAACCACCACCGGCGGTAACGCGCTCAAGTTCTACGCCTCCGTACGCCTCGACATCCGCCGCATCGGTGCGGTCAAGGAAGGCGACGAGGTCACCGGCAACGAGACCCGGGTGAAAGTGGTGAAGAACAAGGTCGCGCCGCCCTTCAAGCAGGCCGAGTTCCAGATCCTCTACGGCAAGGGCATCTTCCGCCTCGGCGAAGTCATCGATCTCGGCGTCAAGCAGGGGCTCATCGAGAAGTCCGGCGCCTGGTATGCCTACCAGGGCGACAAGATCGGCCAGGGCAAGAAGAACGCGGCCGACTTCCTCGCCGAGCATCCCGAGATGTGGGAGGCCATCGAAGGTGAGGTCCGCCGCCAGCTCCTGCCGGGTATCGCCCGGCCGGAGGCATTGGCCGCAGCGGCCAACGACACCGATCCGAGCCACGCTGCCGCGGAAGCGGAAGAGAGCGCCTGACCCCTCCCGGCGCGCCGGCGATGAGCGACGATCAGGAGCAGGAAGGTAGTCCGCCAGGTGGCGAGACCGCCTCGTGGCCCGATCCGGTAGGCCTGCGCCGGCACGCCATGGACCTGCTCGCCCGGCGGGAACACAGCCGCCTCGAACTCATCGAAAAGCTCCGCCGCTACTGTGGGAGAGCCCAGGCGGCGCGAAGCGCCGACGGGCCGATGTCCGAGGCGGACCCCAGCGCCACGGAGACCCTCATCGAACGCACCGTCGACCGCCTGCAGGAGGACGGCCTGCAGTCCGACGCCCGTTATGCCGAAGTGCTGATCCGCAGCCGCTGCAATCGTGGTCAGGGCCCCCTTCGCATCCGCTCGGATCTGCGGCAACGCGGCCTGGATGCCGCGGCTGTCGAAACCCTGCTCGATGCCTACACCGACACTTGGCCGGATCTGGCCCAGCAGGTGGTGAGCCGCCGCTTCGGTGACGAGGCGGCAGCCGATCGCCGCGAGTGGGCCAAGCGCGCCCGCTTCCTGGCAGGTCGCGGCTTCCCCGAGGGCCTGGTGGCGAAGGTGCTCGGCCCGCTGCCGTGATGCTTCAGCGCCAGTTGTATATCTCAGGCATATACAACTATGATCGACTTGTCAAAAATTGAAGGCTTCGACTGGGACGCTGGAAATGCGCGCAAGAGCTTGTCAAAGCACGACGTCTCCCAGGCGGAAGCCGAACAGGTGTTTCTCAACGAGCCGCTGATGACTTCATCAGATGCACGCCATAGTCAAGTTGAGGCGCGATTCCACGCGCTTGGGGTGGCCGATGCAGGACGCAGGCTGCACGTAACGTTCACCCTGCGGGGCGCAGGTTCCCGAATCAGAGTCATCTCGGCACGTGCCATGCACAGACGAGAACGAGCGATTTATGCCGAAGGATAAGAAGCGAATCCCGACCTTCGCGACTGAAGCGGAGGAACGGGCTTTCTGGGAGCAGCAGGACTCCACAGATTTCGTGGACTGGAGCGCTGCGGAGCGCGTTCGCCTTCCCAACCTGAAGCCTTCGACCCAGGCTGTCTCCATGCGTTTCCCGCTTGGTCTGCTGGAGCGCATCAAACTCGAGGCGAACAAACGCGATGTTCCCTATCAGTCGCTGATCAAGGTGTGGCTTGCCGAGCGCCTGGCTGATGAAACGTCGCGAAAGCCGCGCGCCCCTCGGCGGCCGGACTCATCTCCGCTATAATCCGCGCCCTTCTGGCCCCTGGCCCAGTCGTTGCCCCAGCCGGTAGCGGTGATGGCGATGCCCGCCCGAGTCCTGGTCCGTTCTGGATCGTCGTAATGGCAAAGGGCTTGTCCTGATCGGAACTGAAATGAAGAGCGCCGAGATACGTAAGGCCTTTCTGGATTTCTTCGCCGAGCACGACCACGAGGTGGTGCCGTCGAGCCCGCTCGTCCCCGGCAATGACCCGACCCTGCTGTTCACCAATGCGGGCATGGTCCAGTTCAAGGACGTATTCACGGGGCGGGAGCAACGGGGCTACCAGCGGGCGGTCAGCGCCCAGCGCTGCGTCCGCGCCGGCGGCAAGCACAACGACCTGGAAAACGTAGGCTATACGGCCCGGCACCATACCTTCTTCGAGATGCTCGGCAATTTCAGCTTCGGTGACTACTTCAAGCAGGAAGCCATCGAGTACGCCTGGAGTTTCCTCACCGAGCGCCTCGGCCTGCCGATGGACCGCCTGTGGGTGACGGTCCACGACAGTGACGACGAGGCGGCCCGCCTGTGGACCGACGTCATAGGCGTGCCCTCGGACCGCGTCAGCCGCATGGGCGACAAAGACAATTTCTGGGCTATGGGCGATACCGGTCCCTGCGGCCCCTGCAGTGAGATTTTCTACGATCACGGGCCCGAGGTGGCCGGTGGTCCGCCGGGGACCCCGGACGAAGACGGCGACCGCTACGTCGAGATCTGGAACCTAGTGTTCATGCAGTTCGAGCGCTCCAGTGACGGCACGCTCACGGATCTGCCGCGGCCCAGTGTCGATACGGGCATGGGCCTCGAGCGGGTCGCCGCCGTCATGCAGGGCGTGCACAGCAACTACGACATCGATCTGTTCCGCAATCTGATCGCTGCCGTCGGCGAAGAGACCGGTGCCAAGGGCCGCAACGACGTTGCCGCCGCATCACTGCGCGTGGTGGCGGATCACATCCGTGCTGCGGCGTTCCTGGTCACCGATGGCGTCCTGCCCGGTAATGAGGGACGCGGCTACGTGCTGCGTCGCATCATTCGGCGCGCGCTGCGCCACGGTCACAAGCTCGGCTGCAGCGACCCCTTCTTCCATCGCCTGGTGGATGCACTGGTACAGGAGATGGGCGCGGCCTATCCGGAACTGGTGAAGGCGGCCGACCACGTCCGCCGCGTCCTGCTGCAGGAAGAGGAACAGTTCGCCCGCACGCTCGGTACCGGCATGGACGTGTTCGAGCAGGAAGTGGCGCGCCTGAAGGGCGACCGGATCCCGGGTGACGTGGTTTTCCGGCTGTACGACACGTTCGGCTTTCCCGTGGACCTCACTGCCGACGTGGCACGTGAACGGGGCCTCGAACTCGACTTCGAAGGCTTCGAGCAGGCCATGGCGGCGCAGCGCTCCCGCGCACGGGCCGCAAGCCGGTTCGGCGCCGACGAAGCACAAGCCCTGACGCTGGAAGGCGAGGTGGAGTTCACCGGCTACGAGGCGCTCTCCCACGACGCCCGCATCACGTCCCTGTTTCGCAGCGAGGACGGCCGCCACATGGCAGTGGATGCCCTCGAAGCCGGGCAGCAAGGCATCGTGGTGGTGGACCGGACGCCGTTCTACGCCGAGGCCGGCGGTCAGGTCGGCGACAGCGGCCGCATCGAAGGGCCTGACGCCCTGTTCCAGGTGGCCGACACGCGGCCCGGTGCCGCGCAGCACCTGCACGTCGGCGTCGTCGAGCAGGGCCGCTTCGCCGTGGGCGATACGGTCACGCTGCGGGTGGATGGCGACCGTCGCGCTCGCATCGCCCGTAATCACTCCGCCACCCACCTGCTGCACGCGGCACTGCGCGAGGTGCTCGGCGCCCATGTGGAACAGAAAGGCTCCCTGGTGGCCGAAGACCGGTTGCGCTTCGATTTCTCCCACTACCAGCCGGTGACCGCTGCGGAACTCGCTGCCATCGAGAACCGGGTCAACGAGACCATCTGGCAGAACTCCGACGTGGGCACCGAACTCATGGATTTCGATGCCGCCCGCGAGCGCGGCGCCATGGCCCTTTTCGGCGAGAAGTACGACGATCAGGTGCGGGTGCTGAGCATGGGCGACGGCTTCTCCATGGAGCTGTGCGGCGGCACCCACGTCCGCCGCACCGGAGACATCGGCCTGCTGCGCATCGTCGCCGAGCAGGGCGTGGCCAGCGGGATCCGGCGCATCGAAGCGGTCACCGCGTCCGGCGCCGTTGCCTGGATGGAGCGCAACGAGCGCCTGCTCGAAGGCATTGCCGAGACCCTCAAGGCAGCCCCGGATGAGCTCGAACGCAAGGTCCAGGCGCTGCTGGAGGAAAATCGCACGCTGGAGAAGCGGCTCAGCCAGCTTCAGGGCCGGCTTGCCGCGGCCCAGGGTGACGACCTCGCTGCCAGCGCCGTCGACGTGGGTGGCATCAAGGTGCTGGCGCAGCAGCTGGACGGCGCAGACCCCAAGTCCCTTCTGGCGACACTGGATCAGCTCAAGAACAAACTCGGCCGGGCGGTGATCGTTCTTGCAGCCGTCCACGAGGGCAAAGTGGCGCTGATCGCCGGCGTCACCTCCGATCTCACCGACAACTTGCGGGCAGGAGACTTGGTGAAGTGGGTGGGCGAGCAGGTGGGCGCTCGGGGTGGCGGTCGCCCGGATATGGCCCGTGCTGGCGGTGGAGAGCGTCCTGAAGCACTGCCGGCGGCGCTGAAGGGCGTCACCGAATGGGTGGCGGAACAGGCGGGCTGAGGAAGCGAGTTCGGCCCCGCGCGGTCTGTCAGCAGTATCGTTTTTGCTACCGCTCGAAGCTGTCACCAGCCCGGCATTGCCGCCGCCGAGGCGGGAGCGCTGCGGCCGGAAATCTGAATCGCCGGAACTGCAAAAGATCCGGCATCAATGGAGCAGGTTGAGACGCGATGGCGCTCTACGTACAGAAGTTCGGCGGCACCTCCGTCGGCAGCGTCGAACGCATTCAGGCGGTGGCTGAGCGGGTCGCGCGTTTCTGCGCGGACGGCCATCAGGTGGTCGTGGTGGTGTCCGCCATGAGCGGAGAGACCAATCGCCTTGTGGAACTGGCGAACGCCGTTCAGGCGGACCCCGAGGAGCGCGAACTCGACGTGCTGCTGGCCTCGGGCGAGCAGGTCAGCGTCGCCCTGACCAGCATGGCGCTGATCGAACGCGGCATTGCGGCCCGATCCTATCTGGCTGACCAGGTCTCGATTCACACCACCGGTCACCACACCCGCAGCCGCATCGAGAAGATCGACACCGAGCGCCTGCGTGCGGATCTCGATGCCGGCCGCGTGCCGGTGGTGGCCGGTTTCCAGGGCGTGGACGCCGAAGGCAACATCACGACGCTCGGTCGCGGCGGTTCAGACACCACGGCCGTGGCCCTTGCGGCTGCCCTGCGCGCCGATGAGTGCCAGATCTACACGGACGTGGATGGGGTCTACACTACGGATCCGCGGGTGGTGCCGGGCGCGCGCAGACTCGACCGCATCACCTTCGAGGAGATGCTCGAGATGGCGAGTCTCGGCGCGAAAGTCCTGCACCCACGCTCGGTGGAGTTCGCCGGCAAGTACGGCATCCCGCTGCGCGTCCTGTCGAGTTTCGAGGAGACGGGCAGCGGTACCCTGATCACCACAGAGGAGTGCGACGCCATGGAACAGCCGGTCGTTTCGGGCATTGCATTTGCTCGCGATGAGGCCAAGATCACGATCCAGGGCGCGCCGGACGTGCCCGGCGTGGCGTCGAAGATGCTCGGCCCCGTCAGCGCCGAAGGCATCGAAGTCGACATGATCGTCCAGAACGTGGGTGCGGCCGGACAGACCGACTTCACGTTCACGGTCAAGCGCAGTGACTATGCCGATGCCATGCGGCTGGTCCGCGCCGTGGCCGAGGAGATGGGCACCGGCGAGGTCACCGGCGACAACCGGATCGTGAAGGTGTCTGCCGTGGGCGTCGGTATGCGTTCACACGCGGGTGTCGCTATGCGCATGTTCGACGCCCTGGCAGCGGAGAACATCAACATCCAGATCATCTCGACGTCTGAAATCAAGATCTCGGTGGTCATCGATGAAAAGTATCTGGAGCTGGCTGTACGGGCGATTCATCAGGCCTTCGAGCTCTCGGGTACGGTCGAGGAGGAAGTCGAATGACCCGGCGAATCTGAAGCCGCGCCATCGTGGCGGGCAGCCGCGATGGCCGGATGGGCACATTCTCTGGGTTGAGAGGACTGATACCCTGACGCTCACGCGATGGGCCGGTACGATACGGCTGGTGCGGAAGCATAAGCGGCGTGCGGCAGGAGCTGATGCGGCCGTCATGGAGGAAGCAGCATGTTGATTTTGACCCGCAGGGTGGGAGAAACCCTGATGATCGGCGACGACGTGACCGTCACCGTGCTCGGCGTCAAGGGCAATCAGGTTCGGATCGGCGTCAATGCGCCGAAGGACGTGTCGGTGCATCGCGAGGAGATCTATCAGCGGATCCAGGGTGAGCGTGGCGATTCACCCGGTGAGCCCGACGACCAGAGCTGACGCCGCACGGCGTCGGACAGATCGACTCTCGAACTGGGAATCCGATTGTCGCGTGGTATCATGCGCGCCCTCTGGAGAGGTGGCCGAGTGGTCGAAGGCGCTCCCCTGCTAAGGGAGTATGGGTTAAAAGCCCATCGAGGGTTCGAATCCCTCCCTCTCCGCCATATTGATGAAGGGCCGTCGGGCCTTTTTTGTAGCAGCGTGGGGCTCTCGCCTGGCGCCCACACCGAGCCCATTCGCGAACGAACCGCCTCCGCCCATCGCAGTTCACCTTCCAGCGGTCCGGCCAACTCGGCACATCGTTGTGCATGACCGCATCTGTGTTTCAAAATGATTTAAGAGGGTGTCGGATCCCAAATTCGTGCGTATACTGGTAGTTACACGGAGGTGCTCACAAAATCCTGGGAATGGACGCTGCAGTCAGGGGTCTGAGCATCACATTGGCCTATCAATACGTCGCGCTGTCGGGCGCAGCACTCAACGTGTATGTGACGCACATGTGGTGGAACGATTGATGGATGTTTCGGATCGACTGCTCCTGGGGGTCCGGCACGCGCTGACTGAACTTTCGCGGCCGGTGAAGCGGCGCCTGATGGTCTGCGCCGACACCGTCGCCATTCTCTTTGCTGCCTGGGGGGCGTTCGCCCTCGCGTCCAACCAGCTCCTGCCGGAGCTGCTCCTGGCGAATCTTTATCTGCTGCCGCTCGTGGTTGTCGGCTCGCTCGGTGCGCTGGGGCTGGTCGGACTTTATCGCTCGGTCGTGCGCTACATGGGCCTGCCGACCCTGGTGACCGTGCTCAAGGGCGCCGCCTTCGCTGCGGTGGTGTTCGCGCTCACGGTGTTGGCAGTACGCATCGACGGCGTTCCCGCAGCCACTTTCGTGTTGTTCCCTGTTCTGTTGACTGCTGCCCTCGGCAGCCTGCGCCTGGTTGCCAGGCTGTGGCTGGCCACCAACGGACGCGGTCACCTCAAACCGGTACTCATTTACGGCGCCGGCATGTCCGGGATCCAGCTCGCCGGCATGCTCGAGCACGGCGAGGAATGCCGTGCCGTCGGCTTCCTCGACGACGACCCTGCGCGCTGGCAAACGGAAATACGCGGCCTGTCGGTGTATCCATCGGGCGAGATGCCGAAGCTGGTGCGCAAGTTCGGAGTCAAGTCCGTCCTGCTGGCCATGCCGTCGGCGTCCCGCCAGCGCCGCCGCGAAATTGTCGAGAGTCTCGAAGCGCTCCCGGTGCACGTGATGACCGTGCCCGCACTGGCCGACATCGTCTCCGGCGTGTGCAAGGTGGACGAGCTGCGCGAGGTTGAGATCGACGATCTTCTCGGCCGCGAACCGGTTCCGCCGGATGCGAGTCTGCTCGACCGCTGCATTCACGATTGCGTCGTCATGGTGACTGGCGCGGGGGGGTCCATCGGCGGCGAGCTCTGCCGGCAGATCCTCGCGCGCGCGCCGAAACGGCTGGTGCTGCTGGAGCAGAACGAGTACGGGCTGTACTGCATCGAGCGCGAACTGCGCACGCGCATGGCCAGCATCGGTGTGGACGTGGAACTGATCCCCGCCCTCGGCAGCGTGCTCGACGCGCAGCGGGTGCAGAACCTGATGCGAACCTACGGTGTGCAAACCGTCTATCACGCCGCCGCTTACAAGCATGTCCCCCTGGTCGAGGACAATCCGGTCGAGGGCGTGCGCACCAACGCCTTCGGTACCCTGCGCGTCGTCCGCGCGGCCCAGGCGGCGGGTGTGTCCACGTTCGTGCTGATCTCCACCGACAAGGCGGTGCATCCCACCAGCGTCATGGGCGCCAGCAAGCGCGTGGCGGAGCTGGTCGTGCAGGCGTTGGCCGCCGAGTGCCAAGGCTGCATGCGCATGTCCATGGTCCGCTTCGGCAATGTCCTCGATTCATCCGGTTCGGTGGTGCCGCTGTTCCGCGAGCAGATCCGAAGCGGTGGTCCGGTCACGGTCACCGACCGCGCGATCATCCGCTACTTCATGACCATCCCCGAGGCGGCTCAGCTGGTGCTGCAGGCCGGCGCCCTCGGCGCGGACGGCGACGTGTTCGTGCTGGACATGGGCAAGCCGGTACGCATCTACGATCTGGCGCGACGCATGATTCACTTGAGTGGCCTCACGGTGTGCGACGAAGACAACCCGGATGGCGACGTTGAGATCGTCTTCACCGGCCTGCGCCCGGGTGAGAAGCTCTACGAGGAGTTGCTCATTGACGGCAACGTAACGCCCGCCGGACACCCCATGATCATGCGCGCCAAGGAGCAGTGTCTCGACTGGCCTGTGCTGGACAAGCGCCTGAAGATTCTCGAAGAGAAGTGCCTGGCCAATGATCACGAAGGCATCCGACGCCAGTTGACGACGCTCGTGGACGGGTACCTGGGCGATGTTCCGGTGCCGGAACTGGAAGCAATGGAAGAGGGGCTTGCACCCGCGCGCCGTCTCTGAGGAAGATGGCGGCGTGAGAGGGGTTTGCCGCTGCCTGGTCTCAACAGGCCGGGATGCGCGTCGATCGCACGTCTGTCTGCATCTATCTGCAAGTATCACAGCGTGAGCCGAGTCTCGCGCCGGGTTGTGCGCAACCTGGCGCCGGTGCCCTCCGGCTTCACAGGGGTTCGTGTTGTTGAAGTTCGAAGCCGACCATTGGACGCAACGTGACACCGTGGCGCTGACCTGCATACCTCCACGCCGAGCCATCGGCAGCCTGGCTGTCGTTTTCGTGCTTGGCTTCATGGCGTCGGCCAGCCATGCCAGTCTGAATGATTTCGGCGTCGGCGGCGTCCTCGACGTCCCCAGCGCCCGCATGCTCGATGAAGCCACGCTGTCGATCACGTACTCCCGCAAGAACATCGTCGATCTCTACAACATCACCTATCAGGCCACACCGTGGCTGGAAACCTCCTTCCGTTACGCCATCGGCAACCCGCGCGGTCTCGATCGCTCGACCGACGATCTGCGCGACCGCAGCTTCGAGGTCAAGGCGCGGCTGTTGCGGGAAGGGCGATACATGCCTGAGGTGGCTGCGGGCATCCGCGATCTCGTCGGTACGGGGCGTTTCTCGGGGGAGTACCTGGTGGCGTCGAAGGAGGTGGGCCCGCTTGACCTGAGTGTCGGCCTCGGCTGGGGGCAACTCGCCCGTCGTGATATCGGCAGCAACCCATTGGGACGAATCAGCAGCCGCTTCGAGCGCCGCAGCGCGTCCACCGGCCAGGGCGGTGACTTCCGTTTCGGTGACTACTTCTCCGGGCCCGATGTGGGCGTCTTCGGCAGCCTGCGCTACCAGCTTCCACAATGGAACCTGGCGGTGGTGGCGGCCTACAACAGCGACGACTACACGGTTCCGGTGCAGCGCGGCACCGTCGACAACACCGATCCCTGGAGCTTCGGCGTCGAGTGGGAGCCGCTTCAGGACATCATGGTCGCTGCCAGCTGGCAGCAGGGCAATCAGTTCGCGCTGCGCTTCAGTACCGCGGTGAATACCTCCATCGGCACCGCCAGAAAGCCTCCCAATCGATACGGTGCGCGCGGTACGGCGCCGGCGCCGGCACAGCGACCGCGGGCCAACCAGACCTGGTTCGACCGTATTGCCACGGAGGCCCACTCCTCGGGGCTGCTGCTGCGCTCGGCCAAGGTCCTTGACGACAAGACCGTGAACGTCGTCTACACCAACCAGGATTATCAGTACGAGGCGGATGCCTCCCGGCGTCTGCTGGCGCTGGTGAACCTGTACGCGCCGCGTGAGTACAAGACCGTGATCGCGACGGCCCAATCATTCGATGTGGACACCCACTCGGTGCACTACACGCGCCCCGGCCGCGAGCCCTGGGCCGGGGACATCGATGCCACCCAGCAGCATCGCGCAGCCGTGGTAATGCCACCGCTGCGGGTGGAGCGTCCGGACTTCGTCACGCCATTCCGTTACCCCAACGGTGCCTGGAACCTCGGCGTCGGCCTCCGGCCCTTCCTGTTCGATCCCGACAATCCCTTCCTCTACCAGGTGTTTGCCCGCATCGGCGGTCAGGTGGATTTCGGCGACGGCTGGGGATTCAGCGCCAACTGGACCCAGAACATCCACAGTCAGTTCAGCGACATCGCCCGCGAGTCCGACTCGGTCCTGCCCAAGGTCCGCTCTGACGTCATCCGCTACCTGCAGGAAGGCAAGTCCGGCATCGAGAACGCGGTTCTCACCAAGCGCGGCCAGTTCGACGACGAATTCTACTATCTCGGCTTCGCCGGCATTCTCGAAGAAATGTACTCCGGTGTCGGTGGCGAGGTGCTCTACCGGCCCTTCGGCAGCCGTTTCGCCTACGGCGCGAATCTCATGGCGGTGCAGCAGCGGGATTTCGACAAGCGCTTCGGGCATCGCGATTACCGCACCTGGATCGGCCATTTGAGTGTCTACTGGGCCAGTCCCCTGTACAATTTCGACGTCGCCATTCACGCCGGTCGCTATCTGGCGAAGGACGTTGGGGCGACGCTCGAACTTCAGAAGCGGTTCGCCAATGGCTGGTCAGTGGGTGTGTTCGCCACGTTGACCGACGTACCCTTCGATGATTTCGGGGAGGGAAGCTTCGATAAGGGTCTGATCTTCCGAGTGCCGTTCAATCCGTATTTCGGCTTCAATACCCGTGGCGCGTACTCGGCCGTGATGCGGCCGATTCAGCGCGACGGTGGCCAGCGCCTGCACTGGGGGACGACGCTGTGGGACACCCATCGCGCCACCCATTTTGATCATCTCAACGCAGAACCGGGCAGGATGGTGCCGCCATGAACAAAGGAATTCTGATCATCGTCGCGATCTTTGTGCTCGCCGCCTGCACCGTACGCGCACCGCAGCTGGACATGGCTCGGCAAGCGGTCCCGAGTGGCGGTGGAGGCGTCGACGTCGAACAGTTCGCCTGGCAGATGACGTTCAATGATACCGAGGCCCGGCTCTACGCCATCACCGTCGGTCCCGGCATCGTGTTCGCGAACGAACATGGTCTCGAAGTGGCCTTCGACGGCTGGGACGTGGTCGTCGTCTCCGGCCTGCCAGGGACGCTCGGCGTGATCCGCGTCGACAAATCCACCCAACCCCGGGTGCATCACGTCCAGGGTCTCGATCAGTCCTTTGAGGTGGACTGCGAGCCGCCCATGCAGGCCGGAGGCGGCTGGCGCGTGCGCTGCCAGCACCGGGGTGAAGACCGCGTCTATGCCATGAACCATGCCATTGACGTCAACAGTGCCGGGCGCATCTCCCGCATTGAAGTGTCGCTGATTCCCGGCGTCGGGCCGCTCGTCCTGACACCGCTGTTCGATATCGGGGAGTGACCATGCCGCGGGCGCTGCAACGAAGCCTCATCGCCCTGCTCGTCGGCCTCTGTGCAGCGGGCCTGACCGTGAGCTGGCCGGCGCCGGCCACCGCTCAGAGCCAGGCCGACGTGCAGCGGGTGATGAGCATGAGCCCGGCGGAGCGCCAGCGCCTCATGCGCCAGTTCGGTGTCAGCGAACAGGACATCCTGCGCATGATGGGCGA
>REEU01000222.1 GCA_007694905.1 Gammaproteobacteria bacterium
CGGCAGCGCCGTCCGCGGCGCCACCGGCGCTGCCGGCACCGCCACCTCCAGAGGCGCCAGCGCCCGCCGGGGAGCCGGGAAAGTTGCCGCCGCGATGGCCCAACCCGCCTGCCGCGGAACCAGGCTGGGTCGCGGCTCCTCCAGTCGTGTCGCGTGAGCCACCGCCGGAACCACCCGCGTTGCCGGATACATTACCGCCGGCGCCACCGCCTCCTCCGAGGGCGATCAGGCCGCCGAAGCTCGAGTCGCTGCCATTGGAACCGCTGACGTTACCGCCGCTCCCGCCGCTGCCGCCGGCACCGACCACGACCGTCACTGTGCCCATTCCAATCGGGAATGCCGGTTGGATGACCACACCGCCGGCACCACCGCCGCCGGCGCCCGCAGTGCTGAAGCCTTCGGCTGAACCCCCACCGCCGCCGCCCGCCACGATCAGCAGTTCGACTTCGGTCACATCGTCCGGAGGCGTGAACGTGAAGGATCCTGCCAGTTCGTATTCATGCACTACGTAGGTCGTGTCTCCGATCTCGATCGTCGAGGTTTGACTGCCGGGCTGATCGGGCACCTGAGCTGACGCGATCTGAATGGATTGCGTCATCGCGCCGGCCAGAAGGAGGATGCCCAGCGCGGATGCTGCTCCTCGCTGCAAGCCTCCAAGCCTTGCCATCAATCCGCAGACCTGTTCCACCAGGCGCCTCGAGATCGAGTCGGAGCAACGACTTCGAGTCCAGTTTCCGCGACACGGCCGCTTGCTGAGTGACGTCGCCATGCTATCTGTCCTCTCTCGACCCGTCCGGATCACGGACGGCGCGCGTCAGCGCTGGAAGGTTGTTCTGAGCAGCACCGTTGTTTCCGGGCGCGCACCAAAACCGAGCGCGGTCACGCGATAAAATTCCAACAGCTCCAGTGCAGTCCCGGCCTCGAGACTGCCGTCGGGCTGAGGCACTTCCGGATAGCGCTCGATGAAGTAGCGCGGCTGCTGAATCACGCCAGGCAGAGCGGGCGCCTGGTTACCGGCGCCGGGCCGATCGACCGAATAGGTGAAAAAGCCGGAACCCGCATCGGTGCTGTCCGCTACCCAATCGGGGCGGCCGTTGCTGTTCAGCACATAGAGTCCGCCCGCGTTGCCAAACGGATTCAGGGTGGCGTTCTGCAGGTAGCGTTCCGCATCCAACAGCGCCGCCTCAGCCGCCTGGAACGCCATGTCCCGATCCCTGGCATTGGCGGCCATGCGCTCACCGAGCGTCGTGGTCTGGAGTGCGGACACGCCTAGAAGCGTGATGATGAGCAACACCACGAGGGCCAGGAACAGGGCGACGCCCTGTTGCTTTGATGAAACGCTGATCGTCATCTGTCCGCGCATGACTGCGACGCCTCAAAGCCGGTTGCGGACGCCGACAGTCTGGGTGAAATCCCGGGTCGACACATCGCCGTCCTCGGTGATCACATCCACGCTGTTCGCCGTCAAATTGATACGCACCGTGACCACATCGTCTGCGGCGGTCATCGAGTCGCGATAGGTGTTCGGTACCCGATCGCCATTGAGATCGACGCCATAGCGGAAAGAGAGTTCTCCAACGCCCTCCACAAGCTCCGTGTGGCCCTCGCCGGGGCGGTGGCGCCACAGGGACAGAGGTGCCGCCCCCGCATTGTTCGTGCCCGCCCCTGGCGCCACGTAAAAGTAGTCGCTATAGACCCTGGAGACCGTCGCTTCCGGCCCGAAGTCCGGATCGACGCCCAACGTGTGCGAAATATCCAACTGGCCGCCGCTTAAGGACGCCGTATCCGACTCGAACAGGATCGCCCGCTCACAGTCACTGACCACAAGTGGTGCACCGGCATAGATGCTCGCCACGGCAGGCAGCGTCACGACGATGTTGGAGTCACTTGTCGAGACCACATCCAGAGCTTCGGAATGGAGATACTTGACGAGTAGCACATCCTGATCCGCCGTGGGGCTCACGCCGGTGAACACGGTGGTCGGCAGAGTTGGATTCCAGGTGCCTCCCGATCCTGTGTGGCCCACGATGGCCTCGTCGAGATCAAAGCGGGCGCCCGGTGCGCCCTCGGCCCCCAAAAGATTTTCGATGGGCACGCGGCGGGCGCAGCCGGCTGCACCCGCCGCGCGAAGCGGAGACGCCAAAAATTCGATGCCGAAACGGGCATTCTCCTGCAGCCTGGCCTGACCCATGTTCACCTGATAGGTCGCTCGGTTAGCTGTGAACATCTGCACAATGCCCACGGTGATCACGGCGCCGAGCGCCAGGGCGACCATGATCTCCACCAGCGACAGTCCGCGCTGGCGAATCGTGGAGTGCTTGGAAGCAGTGCGCATCATGTGCACCTCAGATCGAGACCTGTGACGTCACCGCCAGTTCCAGCGGTGCCGCGGCCGGGTTACGCGTGTCCTGCCAGCGCACGGTGACGGTCATCGCCCCGCCATTCATGAGCACGGAGCCGGTGCCCTCGGGCAATGCAGCGGCCAGCTCTGCTCGCCAGTCGATCAAATCGCGACTGCGCATCGCTGCCGGCCCGCAATCCGTCCCGCATGCAGGGTCGGAGGGAGGCGCATCTTCTATGGCGAGGCTGTAATCCTGACCCCGGTTCGCCCGTGCCCGGTCCATGATGTCGTAGGCGGACTGAATCGCCTGAGTCCGGTACATGGCGCTGGTGTTGTTCTGTAGCGACAGCAACTGCAGGCCGGCGACGCCAAGGACGCCCACCGACACGATCAGCACCGCGACCAGCACCTCGATGAGCGAGAACCCTTTCTGACTCCTCTGACTTCTCGATCGCGGCATGGTCACGCTCCCGGACAATCCGTTTCATCGAGCCCGGTGGTATCCGGGCGCCCGGTCGCGGCCACTCTGATCCGGACACCGGAGTCGCCGGGCAGGCAAAGGGTCAGTTCCCGCGGCGTACCGTCCTGAAGCAAACCCTGGTTGTTGAAGGTGAGCTCCGTGATGGCCGACGTCAGCGTCAGCGCGTTCGGGATGGGCTCGAAAACCCGGATGACATCGCCATTGGGCGCAACCACTTCCCAGCCTTCCGCCCAGGACGGTGTAGCGCCACGGGCACGCACCCGCACCGTTCCAGCACCTCGCAGGGCTTCGCTGCGGGCGAAGCTCACCGCCAGGACCAGGGCATTCGCCGTGGTGGTCATGCTGTTGCGATCCATGAGACCACGAAAACCGGGGAACACGACCCCGACCAGGATCGCGATCACCGCCAGGGTGACCAGCAACTCCACGAGCGTGACACCGGATTGCCGTCGCATGGCGACTCCAAACCCATGAGTACAGGCTCAGAGTCTATGCGGCTTAAGTCTCGGGGAAACCGTATACCGATAGGCGGAACGGCGGGAGGGACCGGCGGCAATTGGTTACTCGTCCCAGCCCTCCTGGGGGGTCGTGGTGGCCGCGTCGTCGTTTCGATACCACAGGCGCTGGCCATCGGCTCGCAGCTCGAGGACCCCATCCCCGGCCTGTGCGCCGCCGGCGATGGGCAGTGCGCGCAGCACGAAATTATTCGCGGTAACGGCGCTGAGGCGGATGTTGTAGCGTGGGTTCTGCTGGGGCGACTGCTGGGGACAAAGATTGGGCGGCGTCGGCAGATCGTCGGGATCCACAGCGGCTGTCACATAAGTGAAATTCACCGTGTAATGCCGCTCCAGGGCCTGCGCGCAGGTCCCGAGATCGGTCATGGCCTGCGCCCGGTGCGAGCGCAGCGAATACTGGGTGTAAAGCGGGAACGCGACGGTCGCCAGAATCGCCACGATCGCCACCGCGATCAGCAACTCAGTAAGTGTGAAACCACGACCCCGTGCCCGTGTGGACCCATTCATGCTGCCTTCCCCTGCAAGAACATTCAGCGACCCGACGTCGCTCCTTCAACAGAGCATAGTCGAAGTCTGGAATCCGGGAACCGCGTCACGCTAAGGGAGTGCTGATCAAGGGCTCTACGCGGATGATGTTGACGTCGAAAATCAGCGTTCGACCCGCCAGCGGATGGTTGAAGTCCACTTCCACGCGTTCAGCGTCGATGCGTTTGACGATTCCGGGGACCTCAGCCCGGGCGGCATCCGCGAAGGACACCACCAGACCTTCCTCGAGGGTCAGATCCGGTGGGAAGGCACTGCGATCGAGCGTCTGTACGTTGTCCGGATGCGGCATGCCAAAACCGTCTTCCGGCGCGATCTCGAGGCGCCGGGTGGCACCGGCCTCGAGTCCGAACAGGGCGCGCTCGAATCCGGGCAGGAGATTGCCGTCACCGACCTCGAACGTGGCCGGACGGCGATTCCAGGTAGAATCCACCTCCTCGCCTCCGGGCAGCAAAATGCTGAAGTGCAGCGTGACCCGGGTATCCGGGCCGATTGCGAGCGGGGTGTCACCTGTGGCCACGACGCCTCCTCAGATACTCTTGTCCTGGACCTGCCGATGCCGCCGCCACTCGAGCACGGCCAGCAGAATCCAGAACGCCGCGCCAACGGTGATGGCCGCATCGGCGACATTGAAAGCAGGGAAATAGGCACCCCCCCAGTGCACCAGGACGAAGTCCGTGACGCGACCGGTGGCAATGCGATCCACCAGATTGCCGAGCGCTCCGCCGAGCACCAGCCCATGAGCCGTGGCGAGCAGCCGCTGTTCGCCACGCGGCAGACGCGAGAGCTCCCACAGCAACCAGGCGCTGAACACCACGGCCAGCACGACGAAGAACCAGCGCTGCCAGCCACCGGCATCCGCCAGAAAGGAGAACGCCGCGCCCGGGTTCTCGACGTGCAGCCAGGCCAGAAAAGGCAGCAGATCGGTGCGCTCTCCGAGCATCATGCTGCCGCGCACCCAGGCCTTGGTGATCTGATCCAGCACCAGAACCAGCGCACCCACCCAGGCGTAATGGAGCATCCCGGGAAGCCGCATCAGGCGCCGCGCTCGGTGGCGAAAAAGTCCCCTGCGGTAACGATGTCTACGTCGATACGGGCCTTGAGCGCATCGACGGATTCGAATTTCCATTCGTCCCGGATCTTGTGTCGGAACGTCGTCGTGAGCAGCCGCCCGTAGATTTCATCAGCGAAATCAAACAGGTGGACCTCTAGCAGGGGTTCCCGGCCGTCCACCGTGGGCCGCACTCCGATGTTGGCGACGCCCCGACGCACAGGGCCCAGCCCGCTCACTTCCACCGCAAACACGCCTTCGAGTGCAGTCCGGTAACGCTTGAGCGGCACATTGGCCGTGGGCACGCCGAGCTGACGGCCGAGCTGACGGCCGTAGACCACCCGCCCGGAGATGAAATAGCGGTGCCCAAGCAGCCGCTCCGCGAGCAACAGATCGCCGCTGGCCAGAGCATTGCGCACGCGGGTGCTCGAGACCCGCTCCTCGCCGAGCGCCAGCGTAGAAAGCCGATCCACATCGAAGCCATGGCGCGCGCCAGCCGCTGCGAGCAAGACGAAGTCCCCCTCGCGCCCGCGGCCGAAGCGAAAGTCGTCCCCGACCATGAGATAGCGAACACCAAGGGCCCTGATCAGCAAGTCGTCCACAATGGCCTGGGCGGACATCGACGCCAGCTTCTCGTTGAACGGCAGGCAGATGACGCGATCCACGCCCACCCGCTCGAGCAGCCAGAGCTTCTCCCGTAGCCGGGTCAAACGCGCAGGGACCTCCCGACCGCGAAAGAATTCCCGCGGCTGCGGCTCGAACGTGATCAGCGTGGTGGGCACGCCAAGCGCCTCTCCGCGGGCTCTCAACTGCGCCAGCAAGGCCTTGTGACCGCGATGCACACCATCGAAATTGCCGATGGTCGCGACGCAACCGCGATGGCGGTCGCGCAGGTTGTGCATGCCGCGAATGATTTCCATGAAGCTTCCTGCAAACCGCGGAGTCGACGCACCAGGCGCGATGCGTCATATCGTTCAGCGGCGCAGTATAGCGAGCCTGTTTCCTGCGCGCGCCTGCCACTTGCCCCGATGCTGGGCGAACATCAGAGATAGGTGCGCAGGAGGCGGCGCGGACCCCAGCCGCAAGCGGCGAGGATTCCAAAGTAGATCAGCACGCCCCCAGGTACCAGCAGCGCCATCCACAGCACGCGCTGCCTGATCCCGGCTGCCAGCCAAACGTCCGCTGCGGGCGCAACGAGAATCAGGAGGATCACCATGCCTGCCGTTGCCGCTGCGAGCTGAAACAGGAATCGGCGCCATTCCGGCTGCGGCTGCCACACGCCCGCCTTCTGCAGGCCGCGCAGCAACAGGCCCGCGTTCACCAGCGCCGCGGTGGACGTGGCCAGCGCCAATCCGACGTGGGCCAGCGGCAGGATCAACGCCAGATTCAGCACCAGATTCACACCCATGGCCCACAGCGCGATCCGCACCGGGGTGCGCGTGTCCTGGCGCGCGAAGAACCCGGGCGCAAGAATTTTCACACCAGTAAAGCCGATGAGGCCGAGCGAGTAGGCCATAAGCGCCAGCCCCGCCTGACGGACGTCCGTGGCCTCCATCGCACCATAATGGAACAGCGTCGTGATCAGGGGTTGGGCAAGGGTGACCAGGGCGGCCGCCGCCGGGACCGTCACCAGCAGGCCCAGGCGCAGCCCCTGATCGATGGTGGCGGAGAAGACCTCGGGCGCGCCGTCCGCGTGTTCCCTGGACAGGCGCGGCAGCAGCACCGTACCGAGCGCGATGGCGAAGATGCCGAGCGGCAGCTCCATCAGCCGATCTGCGTAGTAGAGCCAGGAGATGGATCCCGCCACCAGAAAGGACGCCAGCAGCGTGTCGATGAGCAGGTTCAGCTGGCTGACCGACGCCCCGAACATGGCCGGCAGCATCAGCGCCACCACCTTGCGCACGCCGGGATCACGCGGTGCCACCCGCGGCGCCACCAGCACGTCGATGCGGCGAAGCGCCGGCAGCTGGAACACGAACTGCACCAGCCCGGCGATCAGCACACCCCAGGCCAGGGCCATGATGGGCTCATCGAGATGGCCCGCGAGGCCAAGTGCCGCAGCGATCAGACACAGATTGAGCCACACGGGCGTGATGGCCGGCACCGCAAAGCGCCCGAAGCTGTTCAGGACGCCCCCACACAACGCCGTCAGGGAGATCAGAAACAGGTAGGGAAACGTGATCCGCAGCATGGCGGCGGCGAGTTCGTGACGACCGTCTTCACCGTCGAAACCGGGTGCGAATACCTGGATGATGAGCGGGGCCGCAAGCATGCCGATCAACGTCAGCAGCAGCAGCGCCAGCCCCAGGGCGCCCGCGACCCGGCCGACGAAGCGCCGCACCTCAGCGTGCTCATGCGCCCGGCGATACTCGGCGAGGACAGGAATGAAACCGGCGGAGAACGCGCCCTCTGCGAACAGGCGCCGGAACAGGTTCGGTATCCGGAACGCGACGAAGAAGGCATCCGCTTCGGGCCGGGCGCCGAACATCGTGGCGATGACCACGTCCCGCGCGAGTCCGAGGATGCGCGAGACGAAGGTCAGGCTGCCGACGACAGCCCCGGAACGCAGCAATCCACGGCTGCGTTCGACCTCGGCTTGCTCACCTTGATCGGGCAATGCCCTTTCCCCTGTCAGCGCAATTGACATCCCGGGAGGCCGACGGCATATTACCGCGCCTTTCCAACCCCGACCCCAATCGGAGAAGTTCGTGGCGAATACTGCATCTGCGCGCAAGCGCGCCCATCAGGCGGAAGCGCGCCGACAGCAGAACGCGAGCCAGCGTTCCAGAGTGCGCACCGTCATCAAGAAGGTCCAGGCAGCTATTGCCAACGGCGACTATGAGACCGCCAACACGGCCTACCTGGCTGCGGTGCCGGTCATCGACCGCATGGCCGACAAGGGCATCCTGCACAAGAACAAGGCTGCCCGGCACAAGAGCCGTCTCAACGCCCAGGTGCTCGCACTCAAGGGCTGAGCCCTCCGCGTCGCCGGTGATCGCCGGCGGCGCCTCCTGAGCGAATCCCCGCATCCCGTTCAGACCAGCACCAGATTGTCCCGGTGCACCAGTTCAGGCTCTCCGGCAAAGCCGAGCAACGAAGCGATTTCTGCGCTCGTACGGCCGCTGATGCGGCGTGCTTCGGCGGCTGAGTAGTTCACCAGACCCCTCGCGATTTCGCGCCCGGACTCGTCGCGGCAGACGACCACTTCCCCGCGGACGAACGCCCCCTCGACCGAACGTACTCCGACCGGAAGCAGGCTCCGGCCGTGGTCGCGCAGGGCTGCGGCCGCGCCGGCATCCACCACCAGCGTTCCGCGGGTCTGCAACTGCCCGGCAATCCAGCGCTTACGCGCGGCAAGACGCTCCGTCTCCGGCAGCAGCAGGGTACCCTCGCTGCCACCGGCAGCCAGGCGCCCGATGATGCCGGCTTCGCGCCCGTCCGCGATCAGCGTGCAGGCACCGGAGCGGGCAGCAAGCCGCGCCGCCCGCAGCTTCGTGACCATTCCTCCTCGACCCAGATGACCGGCCCCCACGCCCGCCATGGTGTCCAGCACCGGGTCGGCTGCCAGGGCGCAGGGGACCACCGCCGCCGAAGCATCCTGGCGCGGATCACGCTCGTGCAGGCCGGGTTGATCCGTCAGGAGCATCAGCGCATCCGCCTCGAGCAGGTTCGCCACCAGAGCACCAAGCGTGTCGTTGTCGCCGAAGCGGATCTCGTCGGTCGCGACGGTATCATTTTCGTTGATCACAGGAATCACGCCATGATCGAGCAGTGTCCGCAACGTCGAGCGGGCGTTCAGATAGCGCTCGCGATCGGCAAGGTCATCATGAGTGAGCAGCACCAGCGCGGTGTGCAACCCATGTCGCGCGAAAGCTGTTTCCCATGCCTGGATCAGACCCATCTGGCCGACGGCCGCCGCGGCCTGCAGCTCATGGATGCGATCCGGCCTGCGGGCGAGACCGAGGCGGGAGACGCCCTCCGCCACGGCGCCGGAACTGACAAGCGCCAGCTGATAACCCTGCCGACGCAGACCGGCAAGCTCCTCCGCCCAGCACTCGATGCGGTCCCGATCCAGCCCCCGACCCGACGCGGTCAGCAGCGCGCTGCCGATCTTGATGACCCAGCGCCGCGCCGTGCCGAGGCGTGCCCGGGCCTCAGGTGTGGCCGGGAACAGTTCAAGGGACATAGTGCACCTCGACGCCATCCTCCTCATCGTCGTCATTCTTGCCGTCAGCAGCCGGGGCGACGCGGGTGAGGGCGTGGCCGAGCACCTCAGCCGCAATGACATCATCAAGGGCCTGCTCTGCTGCGGCTTCATCTCCGCCTTCGGCACGCAGCAGGGCCATCTCGTGCAGGGATTGGGATACCGTCTGCATGAGCTGCTCGCAGCCCTCTCCCGTGGCCGCGGACACCAGATGAATCGGCGCGTCGATCCCCGAATTGCGGAAACGCTGCAGCAGCGCCTCGCGTTCACCGGCATCGAGCAGGTCCATCTTGTTCAGCACGAGCCAGCGGGGCCGCTGGGCCAGGGCCGGACTGTAACGTTCCAGCTCCGCCAGGATGACGGCCATGGCCTTGAGCGGATCGGAGCCGTCGATGGGCGCCGCGTCCACCAGGTGCAGGAGCAGTCGAGTCCGCGCGAGGTGCTTGAGAAAACGCGTCCCGAGGCCGGCCCCTTCAGCGGCGCCCTCGATGAGGCCGGGAATGTCCGCCAGCACGAAGCTGGTCCCGGTGCCGATGCGCACCACCCCGAGTTGGGGCACCAGGGTGGTGAACGGATAGTCCGCGACCTTGGGCCGTGCAGCAGAGACGGCGCGGATCAGGGTCGACTTGCCGGCGTTCGGCATCCCCAGCAGTCCCACGTCCGCCAGCAGTCTGAGCTGCAGGCGGAGCTTGCGCCGCTCGCCGGATTTACCCGGCGTCGTCTTACGCGGGGCCCGGTTGGTGGAGGATTTGAAGCGCGTATTGCCAAGCCCGCGGCGCCCGCCCTGGGCGACGCGCAGCCGCTGCCCAGGCTCCGCCAGATCACCGAGCGGCTCACCGCTGTCCTCGTCGATCACCAGCGTCCCGAGGGGCACGCGCACCAGGGCATCCTCGCCGCGGCGGCCCGTCATGTCCCGGCCCGCCCCGGCCTGCCCGGATTCGGCCCGGTAGCGCGGCTGAAAGCGGAAATCCACCAGGGTATTCAACGCCGCCTGGGCCTCCAGCACCACGTCGCCGCCGTCGCCCCCGTCACCGCCGTCCGGCCCGCCCTTGGCCAGATTACGCTCACGCCGGAACGACAGACAGCCGTCGCCACCGCGACCGGCTTCCACCCGGATGCTCACTTCATCGACGAACTTCATGGGTTCACCCGTTGGCCTGCAGCATTGTCACAGAGAATGCCCGCTTCAGACATCCTGCGCCCAGAACGAAAAAGCCCCGCCGAGGCGGGGCTTTCGAGGATCCTGCGTCCTGCCCGGTGCGGTCGCTCAGTTGGCCTCGGCCGGCACGATGCTCACATAGCGACGCTTCTTCGCGCCGCGTACTTCGAACTTCACGCTGCCATCGGTGGTCGCAAACAGAGTGTGGTCGCGTCCGAGGCCGACGTTGTCACCGGGGTGAAACTGGGTGCCGCGCTGGCGAACGAGGATGTTGCCGGCGGTTGCCGCCTGTCCGCCGAACAGCTTCACACCGAGCCGCTTCGATTCCGAATCGCGGCCGTTGCGCGTGCTGCCGCCTGCTTTCTTGTGCGCCATCTGACTGCTCCCGTCCTGCGCTCAGCGGCTGATGCCGGTGACGCGAACTTCTGTGTAGTGCTGACGATGTCCGGCTTTGCGGTGGTAGTTCTTGCGCCGCCGGAACTTGATGACGGTGATCTTGGCGTGGCGACCGTGGTCAACAACCTCCGCCGTCACCTTGCCACCGTCCACGTAGGGCGCCCCGATGACCACGTCGTCACCGTCGCCGATCATCATCACCTGATCGAAGGCAACCGTGTCACCGGCAGCGAGGTCGAGCTTCTCGAGCTTGACCACATCACCCTCGTGAACGCGGTGTTGCTTGCCACCGCTCTCGAATACCGCGAACATAACGACTCCGGAATGCACTGCACCCATGGAAACGGACCCGCCTCCATGGCGCGCCGTCCGTACGCCGGGACGTACCCTGACGCGAGGCGCGCAACTATACGTAAACCCCTCCCGCACGGCAAGATACCTTGTCGCGGATGGCGACAGTTTCGCACACCGACCGAGAGACTCGCTGCTCGGAGCTCTGAATGAATGTCACGCCCGCCCAAAGCGCGCCACCGCGGCCGGTTCCGGACCTGCCGTTCTATGATGTGGTGCTCGACGACTTCACTGCGGTCAACGCGCTGATTCCCCACCAGCTCACCTCCGATGTGGCGCTGGTCGAGGAGATCGGTCGCTACATCGTCGAATCCGGCGGCAAGCGCCTGCGTCCCCTGCTGGTGCTGCTCACAGCCCGCGCCTGCGGGGTGGAGGACGCCCGGCCCATCACCCTGGCGGCCATTATCGAGTTTCTGCACACCGCCACCCTGCTCCACGACGATGTGGTGGATCGTTCCGACCTGCGGCGAGGCCGGGCCACCGCCAACCGATTGTGGGGCAATGCGCCGAGCGTGCTGGTAGGCGACTTTCTCTACTCCCGAGCGTTCCAGATGATGGTGGACCTCGGTGAGATGGAGATCATGTCTATTCTCTCTCATGCCACCAACGTCATCGCCGAGGGCGAAGTCATGCAACTCGCTGGGATCGGCGAGGTAGCGATGGACGAAGCGCGCTACATGGAGGTGATCCGCTGCAAGACCGCCATGCTGTTCCAGGCCGCTTCCCACACGGCCGCGGTCCTGGCACGCAATCCCCCCGCCCGCGTGGCTGCCTTGCGCGAGTACGGCCTCCAGCTCGGCCTCGCCTTTCAATTGGTGGATGATGCTCTGGACTACTCCGGCGACACCCGTACCCTTGGCAAGAACATCGGCGACGATCTCGCCGAGGGCAAGATCACCCTGCCCCTGATCCGTACCATCCAGGCGGGCTCAGCGGCAGAAGCCGATGTGGTGCGCAGCGCCATCAATGCCCGCGCACCCGACCGTTTCGAAGCGGTGTACCGGGCCGTCCGGGCGGCCGGGGCTATCGACTACACCCTGACACGGGCCCAGGAAGCCTCAGCCAGAGCGCTCGCCTGCCTCGATACGCTGCCGCGCAACGATCACCGCCAAGCCCTCAAGGATCTCGCCCTGTTCGCCAGCGCACGCAGCTACTGAAATCGCCGTGTTCTTATAGATCTTTTCCATACGCGTCTCTAGAATACGCGCCCTTCGGAGTGTAGCTCAGTCTGGTAGAGCACCGTCTTCGGGAGGCGGGGGTCGCTGGTTCGAGTCCAGTCACTCCGACCAA
>REEU01000223.1 GCA_007694905.1 Gammaproteobacteria bacterium
CCTGCGCAAGCGCGCCTTGATGCGAACGCGCCCTGAGGGCCAGAGTCGCGGAGGAATTAATCAGCACTTCCCTAAGCGCGCATTACTCGCCCTCACTGGGCTGTGGCAGGTATGGCCGGGCATCCTCAAGGCAGTTAGAAAGGCTTCTTTCTCTCCCCTCCGCTTCATGCAAAGCCTTCAAGTTGGGCTATGTTCAATTCGATGGGCCATGCACTCTTCTGATGGGCTGTCATCATGCGGCGGTGCCGAGTTGGGCGCCGTTCGATCCATGTTTCGAGATAGAGGCTTGGCACCTGTCGTGGATTTAGCGACTCTCATTGGTCTGGTTGGGGCGATCCTGCTGATTGGCACGTCGATTCTGATTGGTGCCTCACCGGTCGTTTTTCTGAACCTGCCGTCCTTGCTCATAGTGTTCGGTGGCAGCCTTTTCGTGGTGCTCGCGAAGTTCAGCGTGCACCAATTTCTCGGCGCCATGCGCGTTGCCGTGCACGCCTTCAAGTTTTCCCTGCCCACCATCGAGGAACTCATCGACGAGGTGATCGAGATCGCCAGCGTGTTTCGCAAGGATGGGGCCCTGGCACTCGAGGACCGGGAGATGAGCACCGATTTCCTTGGTGCCGGCGTTCGGCTCTTGGTGGACGGGCAGTCGCAGGAACTCGTGCGCGGGATTCTGGAGAAAGAGCGGCTTCAATCTCTCGAACGTCACCGGCTGGGTGCCCGCATTTTCTCGTCTCTCGGTGATGTGAGCCCAGCCATGGGCATGATTGGCACGCTGATCGGTCTGGTGCAGATGCTTTCCAACATGGAGGATCCGAAGTCCATCGGGCCCGCCATGGCTGTAGCGCTGTTGACGACGCTGTACGGGGCCATGCTGTCCACGATGGTCTTTCAGCCCATTGCCGACAAACTGAGCTTGCGTATGAATGAGGAGGCACAGATGCAGGCTCTGTTGATCGATGCCGTTGGTGAGATCCAACAGGGCACGAACCCTCGTGTCATCCAGCAGCTGCTGGGCAGCTATCTGCCGGGGGGGAAGCGTGAGTCCGCGGAGCAGCCTGGGGCGTGACGAGCGTGGACGAGGCGCAGGACGGGAAACGCAAGGTTCCGCCATGGGTCGTGACCTTCGCTGATCTGATGTCGATACTGATGTGCTTCTTCGTTCTGCTGTTGTCCTTCTCGGAGCTCGACGCCATACGGTTCAGGCAGATTGCCGACCAGATGGCCCAGGCCTTCGGAGTACAACGGGAAATCGCCGCTATCGACACTCCCCAGGGAACCACCCCCATCTTCGACAAGTTCGCACCGGGAACACCTGAGCCGACACCGACGGATGATATCCGCCAGCAGACCAGCGACCAGAAACCGGAGCTTTTGACGTACACATCACACGCACAGGTCGAGTCCACCGTGCAAGAGATCGGGCTCCAGAAAGTGGCGGACAGCCTCAGCAAGCTGCAGGAAGCGTTGGCGTCGGAAGTCGCCAGGGGTACGTTGGGGATGCGGCAGGATCAGACGCGCATCATCATTCGAGTCGAAGAGCGCGGGTCGTTCCCTTCCGGCTCCGCGGAGATGACCCAGGCGTTCCGAAGCGTGCTGGGTCGTCTGGCGCACGAGCTGACGCAGATGCCTGGGCTGCTGACCATCGAAGGCCATTCGGACGACGTACCCATCCGCACCTCCCGATACAGTTCGAATTGGGATCTGTCTTCGGCTCGAGCATCCTCTGTCGTCAACGCGCTGCTGCACAATCCAGACATCGACCCTGAACGTTTGAAAGTGCAGGGGTTCGCCGAGACCCGGCCTCGTGCCGACAACCATACCGCCGAGGGGCGCAGCCTGAATCGTCGAGTCGAGATCGTCATCGACCTGACCGAATCGGTCGCCTTGGTGCAGAACAGAGCCCGTCAGCTTTTCGACCAGGGTCGCGCCGACCTGGCCTTCGGTGCCGAGTGGGAGGTGACACAGAGACGCGGAGTCGATTAATCCGGGCCCCTGCATCGCGTCGGCGCATCGAACTGATCAACCCGCCCTCGACGGGTGGACGGGTGCGGGTCATTAAGCGCGGTCGATGCCCTCGTCAGTCCTGCAGCAGGGTGCCTGCCCGTCCCTCCAACGCCTCACGGAGCTGGCCCATCGATGCGATGACGGCACGGCGGCCCGTGGCGCTGACGAACGCTGCGGCGCTGGCCACTTTCGGCGCCATGGAACCCGGCGCGAATTCGCCGGCCGCGAGCAATGCTTCCGCCTCCTTCGTGGACAGACGCTCGATACGCCGTGCAGAAGGTGTCGCAAAATTCCGATAGGCCGCATCCACGTCGGTGCCGATGACCAATGCGTCGGCGCCGAGCGCGATGGCAAGCAAGGCAGCGACCCGGTCCTTGTCGATCACCCCGGCGACCGGCCTGCCATCGGCCGCCACCGGGACCCCGCCGCCACCACCGGCGACCACGTGCGATGTCTCGAGCAGCATGCGGATCTGCGCATACTCCAACACGTCCAGCGGCAGCGGCGACGGAACGGTCAGACGCCAGCCGCGGCCACCAGGGAGTTCGACATGGGGCGCATCGGGCCGCTGGTCCAGGATCGGGCCGATCGGCTTCTCGGGGTCATTCGCGCGCTCCGCGTCCACGCGTACCCGTGTCAGCAGCGCCACGGCTGCTTCACCACTCGCGGCGCCGAGGCCGGCAGCCAACAGATAGCCCAGTTCTCCCTGGGTCTGGGCCACGCGGATGTCGAGGTCATCGAGATTCGATTCCGCGCCGAGCAGTCGGCCCACCTGGGGACCGTTTCCGTGCACCAGCAGCAGGCGCCGATCGGCCGCCAGTGCTGCCAGTTCCCGGCCCGCCGCGGCGGCCGCGGCGCGCTCGCCGGCAAGCGTCGCGTCCGCGGCCGGCGAACTCAGCGCGTGACCGCCGATCGCGACCACGAGCAGATCCCGTCGGACACTCACCCTTTGTGCCCCTTCAGGAAAGCAGCAACGAGATCCAGCAGGCGCGGCTCGCCCGCGTCGGCGTAGCCGTAGCGGGCGCGTACGACCGGCAGGTCCACGTGCAACACGCGCGCGAAATCGATGGGTGTCCCGGCGACCACCACCTCCGCATCGGATGCGGCGATGGTCGCTTCGAGGGCGCTGCGCTGGGCGGCGCTGTAGCCCACGGCCGGCAGCACCGGACCCAGATGGGGGTAGGCCGCGTACACCGCCGCGATATCGGGGTGCGCGCCCGGACGCGGATCGACGATGGTGACGTCAGCAATGGCCGCGACCGCCGCGTGACCGGCACCGAACGGCATGCCGCCGTGGGTGAGGGTCGGCCCATCGTCGACGACGAGTACCCGCTTTCCCCGCACGGCTTCCACGTCGTCGAGCAGAATCGGCGACGCGGCCCGGACCTGCGGCACATCGGGGCGTACGGCCGCGATGCCACGCGCGAGTTCTTCCGTACGCTCGGGCCCGGCCGCGTCGACCTTGTTCAGGATCACGATATCCGCCGAACGCAGCACCGCCTCCCCGGGATGATGTGTGAGCAGTTGATCAGGTCGCAGCGCGTCCGTGACGACGATGTGCAGGTCTGGCCGAACGAAGGGAAAGTCGTTGTTGCCCCCATCCCAGAGGATGAGATCCGCCTCGGCTTCCGCCGCCGCGAGGACCTCGCCGTAGTCGACGCCTGCGAACAGCAGATTGCCCGCCTCCACGTGGGGCTCGTACTCCTCTCGTTCCTCCAGCGTGCAGTCGGCGGCATCGATGTCTGCGAGTGAAGCGAAGCGCTGCAGGCGCTGTGCCGAGAGGTTGCCGTACGGCATCGGATGGCGCATGGCGGCCACCTTCAGCGGGCCGACGTTGTCCAGACCGTCGGCAATGGCCCGCGACAGGTAACGTGCGGTCTGGGACTTGCCGCATCCTGTTCGTACCGCCGAGATCGCGATGACGGGCAGTCGCGATACGAGTTCGGTGGCGCGCGATCCAGGCATGACGAACGACGCTCCGAGCGCCAGCACCCGCGACGCTAAATGCATGACGTCAGCGTGGGTGAGATCACTGTAGGCGAGGACGATCTCGTCGACGGACTCAGTACGGCACAGGCTCTCGAGTTCGCGCTCCGGCCGAATCGGAATCCCGTCGGGATACAGCGGTCCGGCCAGATCCGGTGGATAGCGACGATCCTCGATCCCGGGAATCTGCGTGGCCGTGAAGGCCACCACCCGAACGCTGTCGTCATCGCGATAGAGCCGATTGAAATCGTGAAAGTCGCGACCGCCCGCACCCAGGATCACCACGCGCCGTTCTGCCATGCTCCCGCAATCTCCTACTGGCTCGACTCCGGGCACTGTACCCGACGCCGCCGATCGCGGCAGAACCCTCCCCTTGCTTCACGATCGTGCTGCAATGACGTAATGCATCTTCGGGCGCCGTCATGCCATGAGTTCGATCGCACTTCTTCCGGAGACTTTTGCGCTGCGCTGCCGATCGGCCCTCTCATGACGGGGAATGCGTAGCCGGATCCATTCCGGGACACCTCAGGGCGTATAGGTCCGCCGGGATGAACAGGACGTGGGTGCTCCCGAATCCGACAGACTCCCAGCCCGGATAGCTCGCCGATTCAGGGCTGCGGCCGCGGATGTACCGGCAAATCCGTCCGGTCCGGTTGCGCTCGGTCCGGGTGCTCAACGTACTGTAAAGTACGCCCGCGCGCCCGAACTGTCGCGCGCCTTGTCTTTACTGGCATCTCCACAACCTCGCTTCGCGCATCGGTGAGCTATGCGGGCTAGACAATCTGGGAGCTGGTCGCAGCCCTGCCAGATGCCATCCTGAAGGCCATACCGGGCACGCACATGTCGAGTGTGAGCGAGGCTGGACTCAGCGAGGCGATGGTGACCTTCCTGGCCCAATGAGATCGGATGGTGGGCGCTATCGAGCCCACTGCAGCTGAAAAAGGCATGGGACGATGAACGCGTCAGGGCAGGGGCGTTGCCGTCGGCTGAGGGCTGCCCGAGCCGGTGCTCCCCCTGTGAATGGTGTGCCGCGCAGTGGACGCTGTCAGCCTCCTTCCCAGCCCGATAACGTCTCCGGCGGTGGAGTTGGCAATTGGGCCTCGAATGGCGCGAGCTCGTTGAACTCCTGCAGGAACTGTTCGGCGAGCTCCGTTCGGCCCAGGCGGGAGAGGACGGCGTAGTGGTAGTAGCTTCTGCCCGCCTGGACGTAGCCGAGCTGGGCCGCTTCGAGTTTGGTCAGATACGGATCCCTTGCGGGTGGCGCGGCGCGCAGCAGATCCTCGTATAACAATGCAGCATGGTGCCCGGTGAGGAAGCTGTCCTGACCGGCCTGCACACGCCTCTGGCTCCTTGGGGCTTCGTATTCGATGAGGGGTCGATCGTCCGTGTTCACCGGTAAATCATTGAACAGACCAGCTGCGCTGGCGTTGCCGCCGTAGAAGCGCAGCGACACGGCAGACAGCAGTTCTGCCGGCAGGTCCGGATTGCCGGCCAGGCGCCGGCCATGGGCCACTGCCGCATCGGGGTCGAGGGGCTGCGGCGTGTTGTAGCCCACGAGGGCGACAATGGAGCGCTCCGGGATCAAATCACCCCGCCACAGCACAACCTGGGGAAACACCTCCATCATGGTTCGGGTGATGATGCCGAATTCCCTGCGGGTGACCTGATACATCGGCACCCATTGCACGTAGGCACCACCGGGCTGCAAGCGCCGGCTTGCCGTGGCGTAATGCTCACGGGTGTAAAGGTTGCCCGTGCCGGCCTTCCAAGGGGTGAACAGGTCAGCGATGATCAGATCGAAGCGCTCCTCGCTGCGGCGTAGGCAGTTGCGCCCGTCCTCGGCATGGATCTGCACACGGTCGTCTTCGAACAGCCCCAGGGTCCAGTCACCGAAGTGCTCCCGTGCCAGGGTGACGACTTCCGGCAGCAGTTCACACACCACCACCCGGTCGACGGGAAACAGCAGGCCCGCGCCAGCGGTGATGCCCGTACCCATGCCCAGATAGAACAGCGATCGCGGCTCGGGATGGGTGAGCAGCGGCACCAGCGATTGATTGCGTTCGGAGTCCAGCGCCCCGGTTCCGCCCAGCACGTAGTAGTTGTCGACCCGGATCAGGCGGTGGCCGTCGCGCTCCACCACGGCCACGTTGGCCTGCCGTCCCTCGACGAAGGCCAGCAGTTGCTCACCGCGTTCGGCATCGAGCCGCACGCGCTGCAGGTCACCAAAATCGAACACCGGTATCGCGACGACGACGGCGACAGCCGCAGCGGCCAAGGCGGTTTGGCGTCGCGCCAGCAGAATCATACCGCCCAGCCCGAAGTAGCTCGCGGCAAGAAGCGCCATGCTCTGAGCGCTGCCCAGCATCGGCAGCAGCAGGAAGCCGGCAGCCAGGGCGCCGAAGATGGAGGCCCCCGTGTTCCAGGCGATCAGGCGGCCAATAACCTCGCCCGCCCCGAGCCGGCTCTGCTGCGCCGTGCGCAGCAGCCAGGGTAGCAATGTGCCCAGGACCATCACTGGCAGGAACATGGTCAGGGCCGCAGTTGTGGCCACGGCCAGCAGGTACCCGCCCCAGCCGCGACCACGGCCGACGTAGCCCAGGCCATCTGTGACGAGATGAAATAGCCCGGGGGCGGCAGCCAGGACCAGGCCACCGCTCACTGCGAGGCCGGCCAAGACCCACTCCGGTTGCAGGTTCTGCAGACGGCACAGGCGATTGGCCAGTGCTGAACCCGCCGCCAGAGCCAGCAGAAAGGTCACCAGCACCAGGGCATAGGTGTAGGCAGAGTTCTGCAGCACTTGAGCAAACATCCGCGTCCAGATCACCTCCGCGGCCAGCGTCGCGAAGCCTGAGATGACGGCCGCCGCGATCAGCAGGGGCGGCAGACCTTCCGCTTGCACGGAACGCCGTGGCGGCGGGGCAGCTGCCTTCGCGATCGGCCAGCGCCTGGCGAGGAGAATGGCAGTCGCGCCCACCAGCAGATCGATACCGACGGCCAGCAGGTAGGCGTTGCCGAAGCCAAGCAGCAGCGGCAGGATGAAACCTGCGGCAAAAGCGCCGCAGGCCGCCCCGGCCGTATTGACGAAGTAGAGCAGGGAGCCGACCTCACCGAGGCGCTCGGGATCCCGGACCAGGTACTGCGCCATCGCCGGCAGCGTGCCGCCCATGAGCAGGGACGCGGGCAGCAGCAGCGTGGCCGTGATGAGGATCTTGGCCAGCGTTTCCAGGATGGGGTGATCGACGCCGAAGGCATGCAGGGTGGGGTAGAGCGCATGGTAGGCGTCGAGCAGGACGAAGTGGCTGAGAGCCGCGATGGCGACACCGATTTCGAGCCATCCGAAACCCGCCAGAGGGTGACGCCAGGATGCTGCGCGCTGGCCGAACCAGGCGCCGCCGCCGGCGATACCGGTGAAGAAGACAGCCAGAGTGACCGCTGCGGCTTCTGCGGTGCTGCCGAACAGCAGGCTGAGTTCCCGGACCCACAGGACCTGATAGACCAGTGCCGCGGCACCGGACGCAAAGAACAGGACCAGGATGATCAACCGTGGTGGCATGGCACAAGCTGCACGGATGAATGGGCTCAGTGACCAGGCGAAGTGCGATCGCAGCGCCTCCTCAACAGGCGCGTGCGATGCTCATGCGGAATCCGCACGCAACAGTCGTTCCCTCAACCTGACAGCGCCGCGACCCACGCCTCGATCAGGTCGAGATAGTCCTTGGCCGTGCCATCAAGCGCGACGTTGGTCGGCAGGGCATGCACTTCCCAACCCAGCTGCTCCTGGATGAAACCCGGCCCGCGGGACGACTCGTAGCTGGCATGGGCGATAATTCCTTCGGGGCGACCCTGCATCCGGCTCACCAGGTCACGCAGATGTCGCGCCGTCGGCGGGACGCCGGGAATCGGCTCGATGTAGCCGAGCACCTCGACATCGAGCAGCCGGGCCAGATAATCGGCGTCCTTGTGGTAGAGAATGACCCCGTTTGAACTGTTAGCACGCTCCTGCCAGCGCGGCATACGCTCTGCCACCTGTTCACTAAAGGCCTGTGCCCGGGCTCGAAAGTCTTCGGCACGAGCGGGGTCGAGCTCCGCCAGCCGTTCTGCGAGGGCCTCGCCGACGAGGGCAAAACGGGGCGGATCGAAATAGACGTGTGGGTTGCCGGTAGGATGCACGTCACCGAGCCGGCGATCAGCGGGTTGCCCTTCGTCGATCAGACTGACCTGGGCGGCCGCCTCGAAATAGCCTGGTCGACCGGGATGAACGCGCGGATTGGCTGCGCCCCGGGTGGCAGCCGGCAGCCAGCCCACTTCCAGTTCCGCGCCGACAGCGACCACCATGTCGGCCCGCCTCAAGGTGGCCATCATGCTCGGGCGTGCCTCGAGATAGTGCGCATCACGATCCGGTGGCGCCATGACCCGCACCTGCACGGCATCGCCGCCGATGGTGCGTGCCAGCATGCCCATGTTGCTGGTGGTGGCTGCTATGTTGACCTGGGCGCCTGCCACGGCTGCAGCCAGCAGCAATGTGATGCCTAACAGCATCCTGGTCATCTGCATTGACCTCCCTTGAAAACGAATCAGGGCCAGCGTCCAGCGTTCGTTGGACGCCGGCCCAAAAGCACGATCAGAAGCTGTGAGCGCCGTGTACGCCGAGGCTCATGTTGTACTGCAGCAGGAACGACCAGACACTGCCGTGGTCGTCGGTGTCGAAATCGCTGTAGTTGACCTGCGCGCGCAGCATGGAGAACTCTGTGGGCCTGAACGTCAGCACACCGGAGTGGCGCCAGGACGTGCTGGCGCGTTCGAAGACATTGTTGGCACGATCGGGCTCCAGCGTGCGGTTGCGCAGGCCGAGCCCCTCGGTGCGCAATCCAGCCTGCCAGCGCGGTGCAATGCCGTAGAGGCCCTGCAGGTAGAAGCCATCCTGCTTGGCCGTGCCCGAGAAGAGATCTTCCATACCACCTGCCGCCGTCGGCGTCAGGGTGCCGAAGTCGGAGAATGAACGGCTGGCATAGTCGGCATCGATTTCGCGGTAGAAGTACTCGCCCTGAAGGACCACGTTGCCGGCACCGAAGCTGCGGCCGGCATCGTACTTGTAGACGGCATCCACGCCGGCGAACCAGGCATCGCCATCCCAGGTCTCGACGCGGCCGCTGCTGTGGGTGACCACGTTCTGCCAGGACCGCGAAATGCCGCCGGACGCACCGATCTGGATCGCGTGGTCGTGTCCGAGATCGGGCGCGATCTTGACGAAGCCCGTGAAGAGCCGCGGGCCGGATTTCTCGCTCATCCCGAGGTAGTCACGCCAGCGAATGCGGTTTGGTCCACTGGCCACCGGTACCGGCTGTCCAGTCACCGGATCGATGGCGAAATCGGGCAGCAGCGTCACCAGGGTGAATCTTTCATCGCCCTCGAACTGTGCAATGCCGGACGTTTCGCCCTGCAGCACTTCGATACCGAAGCGCGTGTAGGTCTCCGTGGGCGCGACCCAGGAAACCTGCACACCATTCTCCTGCACACCGTGATCGCCGAACAGGAACTCGCTGACCAGCGGACGATCGACGAAGTCCCAGTCGTGCAGGTGCTGTTTGTTGATGTAGCCGATGTCAGACAGGAAGCGCCCGAACTTCACCTGCCAGCCTGCGGGCAGACTGTTGGTGACCAGATAGGCCTCCTCGACCTCGACGTTCGAGACACCCTCTATGGCTAGCATGAACAGGGCATCGAAGTAGTTGTCGATGCTGGCCGTGAACGTGATCTCGGTCTCACGCAGATTGAAGCCGCGCTCGATTCCGCCATGGCCGCCGTGGCCACCGTGGCCATGACCATGATCGTGGCCTTCGAAGCCCTCGGGAGATTCGATTTCCCGCCGGCTTTGCGCGGCATAGACGCCATCCATGATCACGGAGATCGCCGGATTGAAGGCTGTTCCCGATGTCACGGCACCGTCACCCAGTGCGCGCGCACGCATCCGGTAACTCTCGCGGTCCAGAGGGTCCCGATGTGGTCCCTGGGACACCTCCACCGGGGCTGCCTGGCGCCGTTCTTCGATCACCCTTTCCGTCACGGCCGCCTGCTCCTGCCGTGCTTCGCGCAATTCCTGTTGCAGCGCGTCGAGTTGACCCTGCCTCTCTCGGTCACGCTGTTCGAGTCTCTCCAGCTTTTCCAGCAGCTGCGTCAAGCTTGGTTCGTTCGCCGCCTGAGCACCCCCTGCAAGCAGGGCGAGCACCAGCAGCGCAGCACCTGGTTTCGTCATGATCATTGACCTCTGAATGTGATTCCCCTGGCGTATGTTGCTTGCAGCATCAGCGACAGCAGGCCGGGAGCGGCGTCACCTTGAAGCAGTTGTGGCCGCTACCCAGTCATCGATTTCGACCCATCTTGGCGTCTAGCAGTCTGTTGGCTGCAGGGCCTGCTTTATGGTGTCGAGTCCAATGGACTTGACCTGCCGCGTTGCGGCCCATGAGATCAGGTACGATATAACATAGCATTTATGCCGGCCAGTCTAACCTTCACAACTGCATTGGACGGCTAACCTCAAGTAAGCTGCGCGCCGCGGGCGCTGCAGCGGATTACCGCGGGCAGATCTGCACAGGTTGGGGCGGCATGCTGGAGTTCAAACAAGTCGTGGCGGGCTACACCCATCCCGTTATCGGTCCCGTATCGTTCAGTATCGAGGCCGGCGAGGTGGTCGGCCTCTCCGGCCGCAATGGTATCGGCAAGAGCACCCTGTTCCGGGCGTTGTCCGGCGAAGCACGGCTGTTCGGCGGTGGCATCCGTCGCCAACCGGGTCTGCGTCTGGCGCACCATCGACAGGAGCCAGTGCGCCCGGAGGAAAACCCGCTCACCGGGACGGACCTGCTGGCGGTGAACAGGGCTCCGGCTCCCGCGCGGGATCACCGCCTCACTCCCCTGTTGAGTCGGCGAATCGATCAGCTCAGCGGTGGTCAGCTGCAGCTGCTGGAACTGTGGTGTGCCTTGAGCGGCCCGGCAAACCTCATCCTGCTCGATGAGCCTACGCACCATCTCGATCACGAGGCGCACGAGCAGCTGGCTGACATGCTCGGAAAGGCTCGGGAAAGACAATGCGCGGTGCTGGTCATAAGTCACGAGCCGGAGTTCTGCAAACTCGTTTGCAGCCGGCAGATCGGCCTCCGTTCCGCCAGCGAACCGGTACGGTGCTGAGGTGGAGCTGCTGCTCGATCCCATGTTCCGGGTGCCCTTCTTCAGCGGCCTTTTGCTGGCCCCCCTGGCCGCGCTGCTGGGCGTCTATCTGCGTCTGCGTACCGAGTGGCTGGCGGCACTGGCCTATACGCAGCTCGCCGCTGCAGGCGGCATGCTGGCCGTAGTTCTGCACGTTCCCGTCCTGGCAGGCGCGGTCACGGCTGCGGTTCTGACTGCCGGCGTCAAGGGCCTCAGCGGTCGCTCCGGCAACGATCACTTCGCTCTGGCCTTCCTGCTGGCATGGGGGCTGACCTTGCTGCTGGCGGGATTCAGCCACCATGGCCACCACATCGGTGCGGCACTGCTCGATGGCCAGCTCTACTTCACCGGCCAGGCTCATCTCACCGCGGGGCTGGTGCTCGCCCTTGCCATCACCCTGCTGCTGCCCTGGCTGCATCGGCCGTTGCTGTTGGCCCGTCTTTATCCTGACCATTTCGGTCTCAATCAGCAGCGCGGCTGGCATTACAGCCTCATGTTTGACCTGCTGGCCGTGCTGACTTTGGCGGTGTGCGCCACCGCCTTCGGCGTCATGGCCACGTTCGCGCTGGTGTTCGTTCCGGCCTGGGTGGCATGGCATCTGGCCGTGGGCTGGCGTCAGACCCTGCTCGTGACCATGTTGCTGGCGCTGGGGGCGTATCTGTTGGCCTTTGTTCTGGCCATCGCGCTGGATCAGCCCTTCGGCCCGGTTCTGGTTGTTCTTCTGGGCTTGATGGCCATGCTGCGTCTCTGGCCGCGCCGGGCGGCCGCTCCGACTGAGTGCGGGCCTCGCCGTGGAGCGTCCAGCAGCGGCCATTCGCTTCATTGATGGAAGCTTGGCACGCGTGGATCAACTTGAGCTGCACCCTGAGAGCGGGTACCGCTATGACGATTCCCCCGTCACGTGCGTATCCTTTGGAGGCCTGTTCGACCTTCATCCCTTAGGGAAGTGCTGATTAACTCCTCGACGGCTCTGCGGGTGATTGCCGGCGCATTGGCAAGGCGCGTCGCGCAGGGAAGGCTGGTTGCCTTTGCAAGCGGCGCAACGCCGCCAATGCGCCGGCAAACGCCCGCCCTTCGGGGCCCTCAGGGTGCGCCCGCCTCCGCG
>REEU01000170.1 GCA_007694905.1 Gammaproteobacteria bacterium
GCGAGCGCGTGTACGCGCCGCCCCCCTGGCCGAGCGCACGCGCTCGGGCCTACAGAACCACCTCGAACCTGTCTGTAGGCGAGCGCGTGCATGCGCCGCCCCAAGCTCAGGCGGGGCGCTCGAGCAGCAGGTTGCCCTTGGCGTCCACCACGGCTTCCCAGCCGGCGGCGATCAGGCTGGTGGCGGTGGGTTCGACCACCAGCGCCGGGCCCGTGATCCGCTGTCCACGCACCAGCGTCTGCCGTGCATATACGACAACGTCCTCGGCGATGCCCGCCATGGGTGTCCAGAGCCGGGCTGGCTCCGCTTCGCCTGCGGCAACGTCCGGTAACGCGACCTCCTGCCCCGCGGCGCGCAGCCGCACCCGGATGTTGACCAGTTCCACCGGCGTCGCCAGGGCGTGCCCGTAGCGGCTGCGATGAAGCTCGTGAAAGGCGGCTTCCAGGGCGCAGCGATCCGTATCGAAGGGCAGAGCCAGGGCGAATGCCTGACCGCGGTAGCGAAGCTCGAGAAAGATCTCCTCCTGCAGGGTGTTCGGATCCTGTCCTTCCTCCTTGAGCTCCTTGCGTCCGGCCGCGAGCAGTTCGTTGCGGACAGCCTCCAACGCCTGCCCATCCAGGTCCTGGAGGTTGCGGCTCAGGGTCCGCAGCAGCTGCCGTTCCGGTCGTGCCACCAGCATGCCGAGGGCGGACAGCACACCGGCGAAGTTGGGGATCATGGCCCGCGCCATGCCCAGGGCCTCCGCCAGATCACACAGGTGTAAGCCGCCGGCGCCGCCGAAGCAGCACAGCACGAGATCTCTCGGGTCCCGTCCGCGCTCGATGGACATCACGCGAAGCGCCTGCGCCATGTGTTCGTTGGCGACGCGGACAATGCCGCGCGCGGCGGTTTCGACATTGGTACCGAGCGCCTTGGCCACCGCTTCAACAGCCCGGTGGGCCGCCGCCGCGTCCAGCCCCAGGGAACCGCCCAGGGTGGCATCAGCGGGCAACTGTCCGAGAACCACATGGGCGTCCGTTACCGTCGCCGCGCGGCCGCCGCGGCCATAGCAGGCGGGTCCCGGATCAGCCCCGGCTGATTGCGGACCCACTCTCAGCGCGCCGCCTGCATCGATGTGAGCGATGGACCCGCCGCCGGCGCCGATGGTGTGAATGTCCAACATGGGTACGGCCACGGGCCAGGGTCCGAGTCTGCCCTCGCTGGTGAGCTCGGGTTCGCCATCGATCAGCGCGACGTCCGTGGAGGTGCCGCCCATGTCGAAGGTCAGCAGGCGATCGATGCCGCTGGCCGCGGCCACGGCAGCTGCGCCGGCGAGCCCGCCTGCGGGTCCGGACACTAGGAGATTGACGGCCCGCTGACTGGCGACCTCTGCCTCCATGGTGCCGCCTGAGGACTGCATGATGGCCAGCGGACATGGATCGAGCTCGGCCTCCAGGCGCCGCAGGTAGCCTTCCACCCGGGGTCCCAGCCAGGCGTTGAGCCAGGTGGCGATACCGCGTTCGTACTCGCGGTACTGAGGCAGCACGAAGGAGGACCGGCTCACGAAGCGACGTCCGTTGGACGCGTCGCGGATCGCTGCTTCGAGTGCGATCTCATGGTGTGGATCCATCCAGGCGTACAGCAGATTGATGGCCACCGCCTCCGGGTCGAGGCGCTCGAGGTTCGCCAGCAGTGCGTTGATGGCCGCAGGTTCGAGGGGGACCTGCTCATGTCCGTTGACATCCAGGCGGGCGGAGATCTCTAGGCACAGCTCGGCTGGCACGGGTGGTGGTTCTGCCGCCGGCGTCAGCGCGTAGAGGTCCCGGCGGTTCTGGCGGCCTAGGGTGAGGACATCCGCCAGCCCGGCGTTTGCCACATATGCGGTGCGGACACCCTTGCGCTCCAGCGCTGCGTTGGTGGCCACAGTGCTGCCATGTACAATCCGAAGCGCTCCGGCGGCGACGGCGGATTCAAGGTTCAGTTCCCGGATGCCGGCAAGGATTGCACGTTCCGGGGCGTCCGGCGTCGACAGGGTCTTGTGCAGTCGGACGCCGGAAGCCGTCAGCAGCACGAAGTCGGTGAACGTGCCCCCCGTGTCGACGCCAAGCAGCATGGAGCACCCCCGATTCCAGGGTCCGCGAATGGACCTGCGGCCGGCATTCTAGCCCGGGAATCCCGGCGGTCCACGGTTGCCACGTGAGGCGCCGCCGAAGTCAGGGCCGCTCCGGCGCTGATAACACCGCAAACTGTGGATGGTGTCCATGCCCGAGCTGCCAGAAGTTGAAACCACGCGGCGTGGGCTCGCCCCGCATCTCGTCGGCCGGCGCCTCGAAGCGGTGCGGGTCAGGGAGCCGCGGCTGCGCTGGCCGGTGGCAGCAGATTTCTCCCAGAACCTGACCGGGGCCACGCTCACGGATCTGCGGCGGCGGGCCAAGTATCTGCTGTTCGACTTCCAGCGCCCCGCTGGCAGCGGGACACTGATCGCCCATCTCGGCATGTCGGGCAGCATGCGCCTGGTGCCGTCGGACACGCCGCTGCTGTCTCACGACCACGTGCAGTTCGTGTTTGCCGGGCCCTCGGAACTGCGCCTTAACGACCCACGCCGATTCGGCTCCCTCCATTTCGTGGATGGCGCCGCCGACGGCCATTTTCTGCTCGGACATCTCGGGCCGGAACCGCTGGACGCGGAGTTCGGTGGTGAGTATCTATTTCAGCGCTCGCGCAAACGCCGCGCTCCGGTGAAGGCGTTCATCATGGACGCCCGGATCGTGGTGGGAGTGGGCAACATCTACGCCACCGAGGCGTTGTTCCGCGCCGGGATCCGCCCCTCGCGGCCCGCAGGTCGGATATCGGCCGCTCGCTATGCGCTGCTTGCGGACGCCATTCGCGCCGTGCTCGAGGAGGCCCTGATCATGGGCGGGACCACCCTCAGGGACTTCGTCGGCAGCGACGGCCGGCCGGGCTACTTCAGGCAGTCGCTGGCCGTGTACGGGCGTGGTGGTGCGCCCTGCCGGGTGTGTGGAGGCGTCCTGCGTGGCGATCGCATCGGTCAACGCGCCACCGTGTTTTGTCCGGTGTGCCAACGCTGAAGCGGCCTTACGTTCCGGGGCGTGCTGCGCGTCCGTGAGATGGTGCTATAGTCCTTAAAGACCTACTTCCGAATAGGGCTTAAGCCATGGAAATCGCGCGTAAGGCGGCATTGTTCGTCGCCATTTCGGTGCTGGCCTTCGCCAGCATGCCCGCGGATGCGAGTACGGGTCCCGTCGAGGAGCCGAGTGCCGGCGCCATGATGATCGATCTGGTGGTGGCGCGGCCGATCGGCGCAGCGATCACGGTTCTGGGTACGGCGACGTTCCTCGTCGGCCTGCCCTTTACCGCGCTGGGCGGCAACGTGGCCGAGTCCGGGGAAAAACTGGTTGTGGCGCCAGCTCGGGAAACCTTCAACCGCTGCCTGGGCTGCAAGAACGCCGGCTGGCGTGGCGATTACGCCGATTAGACAGCCTGCAGCGGCATAATCAACCTGCAGCCTGGGTCGGTTTCCCGTACTGACGCTTGAGGGCATCGGCCACCGCCGGGTGAACGAACTTGGAGACGTCACCACCGTAAATGGCGATCTCCCGCACCAGCGTCGAGGAAATGAACGAGCAGTTCTCCGAAGGCGCGAGGAATACGTACTCGATCTCCGGTGCCAGCCGTCGATTCATGTCCACCATCTGGAACTCGTACTCGAAATCCGCCACCGTGCGCAGGCCGCGTAGAATGAACTGAGCGCCCTTCCGGCGTACATAATGCACCAGCAGTTCGTTGAACCCATCGACTTCGACCCCCGGCAGGTCCCCTAGAACCTCACGACACAGCGTGATGCGTTCGGCGAGTTCGATGGAGGGGTTCTTCTGCGGACTCGTGCCGATGGCGACGATGACGCGATCAAACAGTTTCGAGGCCCGCTTCACCAGGTCAGCGTGACCGATGGTGATGGGATTGAAGGTGCCTGGATAGACCACCGTGCGCATACGTTCGTCCGCCCCGAGTCGAGTGCCGGCGGATACTAGCGGAAAGGCCGTGGGGCCTCAAACGGCATCGGTGGCGGACGGTCCGACTGCGAGCAGGGCGCCATGGCTGTCTCCGGTACGGGTCTGCTTGAGCAGTTGCCACGAGCCCGCAACCGGCTCCGCCCAGGGCGCGGGGTCACGGCCGGCATGTTCGCAGTACACCCGACCCGCGACCGCCAACAGGCCCGCGTCGAGCACATGGGCCAGCGCGGCTGAGGCGAGCGCCCCGGCGAAGGGCGGGTCGATCAGCACCAGATCGAACGGTGCTACGGGCTTTCGCGGCCAGCGGAGCGCGTCGTCCCGCAGCACTTCGCAGCGTTCCGGGTCGAGATCAGCCGCCGCCTCGAGGAGCGTCCGGTGGGCGCGGCGGTCCTGCTCGATCAGCACCACCCGTTCCGCCCCCCGCGACAGCGCCTCGAACCCAAGTGCGCCGGATCCGGCGAACAGATCCAGCACCCGCCAGCCCTTGATGTGCCCCTGCAACCAATTGAACAGAGTCTCCCGGGTCCGCTCCGGCGTCGGCCGCAGGCCCGGCACATCGGCCACTGGAATGCGGCGGTTGCGGAAGCGACCAGCGATCAGCCGCACGCGCCCCGACTGGCCGCGTGCTTTTGCAGCGCCGCTGCCTCGATTCTCTCCGCGCTGGTATCCTGTGCGCCGCATCGACGACCCCGGTCAAGCCGGCCTGAGGGCCGGAATCAGCGCTGGAGTATCCCATGTTCAAGTTCCGTCGGAAGAAAGTCGGGGAGCAGCCCCCCGAGTCGGAGGCGTCCGTCCCGGAGCAGGCCTCCGCTTCGCAGATCTCCGAGGACAGCATTTCCGAGCCGGTCAGGCGCGAGGAAGCAGCTCCTGAGGAAGCGCCCGGGGGTCTTTTCGGCCGTCTCAAGGCCGGTCTTTCGCGAACGCGGAGCAATCTGGCAAGCGGCATCGGACACCTCCTGCTTGGTCAGAAGGTGGTCGATGAAGCCCTGCTTGAAGACCTTGAGACCCAGCTGCTGCTGGCTGACGTCGGCGTGGAGGCCACTTCCGACATCGTCTCCGCGCTGTCTGCCAGGGTCGCTCGCAGACAATTGAACGACCCGCAGGCGCTTCTCGAGGCGCTGCGGGAGGAGCTTTCGGCCATGCTGCTCAAGCGCTCGCGGCCGTTCGACATTCCAGCGACGCCCCGCCCATTCGTGATTCTGGTGGTCGGCGTCAATGGCGTCGGCAAGACCACCACGATCGGCAAGCTGGCCCGTCGCTTCAAGGACGCGGGTCTGGCGCCCATGCTGGCCGCCGGCGACACCTTTCGGGCCGCGGCGGTGGAACAGCTGCAGATCTGGGGTCAGCGCAACGACGTGCCAGTGATCGCGCAGGGCGAGGGCGCGGACAGCGCTTCGGTGATTTTTGATGCCTTGTCCGCCGCCCGCAGTCGCGGTGCCGACGTGGTGCTGGCGGACACCGCCGGTCGTCTGCACAACAAGCAGCACCTGATGGACGAACTCGCCAAGGTGGGCCGAGTGATGAAGCGTTTCGACCCTGAGGCGCCGCACGCGGTGTTGTTGGTGCTCGATGCCGGTACGGGCCAGAACGCCCTCGCCCAGGCCCGGGAGTTCGGCCAGGCGGTGAACCTCACCGGTGTGGTGCTGACCAAGCTCGACGGCACGGCGAAAGGTGGCATCGTGTTCGCCATTTCTCGCCAGACCGGCCTGCCCGTGCAGTTCATCGGCGTTGGTGAGGGGGTGGAGGATCTGCGGCCGTTCGAACCGGAGGCCTTCGTCACGGCGCTGCTCGACCAGGAAGGTGTCGGCATCGAGTCATGATCGAGCTTACGGGCGTCAGCAAACGCTTCACCAACGGCCGGGAAGCGCTGCAGAACCTCAACCTGACGCTGCCCCGAGGGACGCTGACCTTCCTCACCGGCCACTCTGGCGCCGGCAAGAGCACGTTACTGAAGCTGCTGCTGCGCATGGAGCTTGCAAGCCGCGGACAGGTGAGCGTCGGCGGGGTCAACCTTGCACGCATGTCGCGCCGGGCCGTCGCCCGCTATCGGCAGCGGATCGGGGTGGTGTTCCAGGATCACCTGCTGCTGCCCCATCGCAGTGTCTTCGACAATGTGGCAATACCCCTGGTGATCGCGGGCTACCGCGAGGTGGACCGGGCCCGCCGGGTGCGGGCGGCGCTGAGCCGGGTCGGGCTGCTCGACAAGGAGCGACAGTTCCCGACCCAGCTCTCGGCCGGCGAGCAGCAGCGGGTCGGCATCGCGCGAGCCGTGGTGAACCGCCCCACGGTGCTGCTGGCAGACGAGCCGACGGGTAACCTGGATCCGACCCTGTCCCGAGAGATCATGGGTCTGTTCCATCTGTTTCAGCAGGTGGGGGTGACTGTGCTCATCGCGACCCATGACCTGGAGTTGGTGGAGGGTTTCGGCGACCGCGTGGTGGAGTTGGCAGACGGGCGCGTACTGGCCGACAGTGAGGAGGTGGACGATGGCGCGCAGGCCTGAGGCGGCCGCTGATCCCCGTCTTCGTCTGGCCCGGCCTGCGGCATGGGCCCTGCACCATCGGCTGGCGTTTCGCGAAACGCTGGGCCGGCTCGGTTCGGAGCGGTTCAGCACCCTGCTCGTGGTGCTCACTATCGGGGTCGCGCTGGCACTGCCGGGGCTGCTGTTCATCTCGGTGGAGCGGCTGGCTTCCCTGACCGACCGTTGGGACGGGACTCCCAGGATCAACGTGTTCCTGACGGGGGCCGACGCCGAGGCGGTGGCGCTGGGCTGGCAGACGAAACCGGATGTGGCGGCGGTGACTTATCAGTCGCCGGAGGCATCCTTGCAGGAGCTCATGGCGGCAACCGGTCTTGATGATGGTTCGGGTGGGATTCTCGCTGGCTTCGACGGTAACCCGCTTCCTGCCGTGGCCATCGTGACCCCGCGGCCGGAGGCCGCTTCGCCGGCCCGGGTCAGGGCGCTGGCGGCGGAACTGGAATCCGAACCCGGCGTCGATGGCGTGCAGGTGGATCTTGAATGGCTGCAGCGGCTGCAGGCGGCCGTGGTGCTGATGGAACGCCTCGCCTTGGGGCTCGGTGCCCTGCTGGCGCTGGCGGTGCTGCTGGTGGTGGGCAGCCTGACGCGGATGGCGGTGGCGCAGTGCCACGACGAGATTCGGGTGCTGAAGCTGGTGGGCGGCAGTGATGGCTTCGTCCTGCGGCCATTTCTCTATCTGGGGGTGCTGCTGGGTCTCTCCGGCGGCCTGGCGGCGATCCTCCTGCTGGCCCTCGCGCTGGCGTTCTTCAGCGTTCCAGTGGCCGAGCTGGCGCGCAGCTATGGGTCGGACTTTCGGCTCGGCGGGGTGTCGCCGGGCCTCGGCCTGCTCCTGCTGGCCGGGGGCGGCCTGCTGGGTTGGTTGGGGGCCCTGCTCACGGCCCGACGCCAGCTGCGCGCCATCGAGCCTTGAGGCGGCGCTGACCCCGGCGTTCCCGCTTGTTTACAGGAACTCCACCGACAGTTAGCAGTCTTACGGGATGACTGCTAAAATCGGCGCAGCCCAGCATTCATGGGCTGTCAGGAGGAGATGTTGATGTCCACCGCGATGATTGCCACCGGTTCCCTGTCCCCTGGCCGGGACCTGGACCACTACATTCACACGGTCAACAGCTTCGAGATTCTGACGCCGGAAGCCGAGCAAGACTTTGCGCGCCGGCTTCGCGACGAAGGGGATCTGGAAGCGGCCCGGCATCTCGTGATCTCGCATCTGCGCTTCGTAGTGCACGTGGCGCGTTCCTACTCGGGTTACGGCCTGGCCCAGGCGGATCTCATTCAGGAAGGCAACGTCGGCCTGATGAAGGCGGTCAAGCGCTTCGACCCGGAGTACGGCGTTCGTCTCGTCTCTTTCGCAGTGCATTGGATCAAGGCCGAGATCCACGAGTTCATCCTCCGCAACTGGCGCATCGTCAAGGTCGCGACCACCAAGGCCCAGCGCAAGTTGTTCTTCAATCTGCGCGGCGCCAAGAAGCGCCTGGGCTGGATGTCCGGTGACGAGGTGCGCGCCATTGCAGCCGATCTCGGCGTGGCACCGGAGGAGGTGACCCGCATGGAGGGCCGCCTGGCGTCCTACGACGCCTCCTTTGACGCTGATCCCAGCGATGACGACGATGCCGTGTATGCGCCCGCCCAGTATCTGTTCGACGATCACTCCGATCCGGCTGAGCTGGTGGCGGCTGAAGATTGGAGCGAGAGCTCCACGACCCTGTTGCAGCGTTCGCTGGAACAGCTCGACGAGCGCAGCCGGGACGTGATCGCGAGCCGCTGGCTCACGGACGACAAGCTCACGCTGCATGACCTGGCGGAACGCTATGAGGTCTCCGCCGAGCGCATCCGGCAGATCGAGGCCAATGCGCTGAAGAAGCTCAAGGCCGCCATGGCGGCCTGAGCCGTGCGTGAACCCCTGCTGCTGGTCGGGGCATCATTCGCCGCCCTTGCGGTCGCGCTTGGCGCATTCGGTGCCCATGGGCTCCGGCAGCGGTTGGGTGAGGCCATTGCCACCTGGGAAACCGCGATCTTCTATCACCTGATCCATGCCCTTGCCATCGTGGTGGTGGCGGCGCTGGCCCGCGGCGGCTTCGAACTGGCCGGTCTGCGTCCCGCTGGCTGGCTGTTCTGCCTCGGAATCGTCCTGTTCTCCGGCAGCCTCTACCTGCTCGCGCTCGGTGGGCCCCGGGCCCTCGGTCCCGTCACGCCGTTGGGCGGCGTCGCCTTCCTTGCCGGCTGGATCTGGCTGGCGGTGGCAGCTGTTCGCGACAGCGCGGTTTCCTGACCGGAGCGTCCATGGATTCGAGTCCACCGCGGCGCATCCGCAGCTTCGTCCGGCGTCGCGGGCGTCTGACCCAGGCCCAGGAGCGGGCGCTGGGCGAATTGTGGTCACGTTTCGGCGTTGACGTGGCCGCAGCCATGGAGCCCGGGTACTGGGACCAAGCGTTTGCCGAAACCGGCCCGTTGACGTTGGAAGTCGGCTTCGGCATGGGTCAGTCCCTGCTCGCGATGGCGGCGGCGGAGCCTGAACGGCGCTTCGTCGGAGTGGAAGTGCACGAGCCCGGCATCGGTGCGCTTCTGGCCGGGATGGAGGCGCGGCAGATCGGCAACATCCGGGTGCTGGCGGCCGACGTTACCGAGATACTTGCCACCGTGTTTGCGCCGGGTGTACTGGATCGAGTGCAGATTTTCTTTCCCGACCCCTGGCCTAAGCGTCGCCATCACAAGCGACGCCTGATCCAGCCTGAATTCGTTGCCATGCTGGCCGAGCGGGTTCGCCCCGGTGGCGACCTGCTGCTGGCCACGGACTGGACCCCTTACGCCGAGCACATGCTGGCGGTGCTCGACGCGGCGCCCGATTGGGACAACGTGGCAGGTCCGGGAGCCGTGGTGCCGCGGCCGGCCCTGCGCCCGGAAACCCGGTTCGAGGTCCGCGGCCTGCGCCGCGGCCATGCCGTCAGCGATCTGCACTACCGGCGTGTCTGAATTCTCTCCTGGGTACGTTCGAGCGGCGACGGGGAACGCACGTCCGCGCAGCGGGCGTGGCGCTGGATTCTGGGGCAGTCCGCGCTCGCTGCGTCGCCTTTGGCGCCTGCAGTCTCTCGCAAGGCTTCGTTCATGCGTGGCGCTGTGGGAGCGCCCAGGCCGCCGCAGGCGGACGGGCCGAGGTTTTCGGGCGTGACGCTTCGACTCGATGGCAGTCAGCGATCGCGACGCTGGCCTTCGGCCAACGTCAGCTCCCACCGGCGGGATGTAAAAACCAGCAATATCAGATAGTTAAGTGTTGACCGACAAGGCTGATGCGGTCAGGTGAGGAAGCGGCCGACGACGCGGTCGAGGAAGCGCAGGCCCAGGGACGTGGTGGCCAGCCGGTCCGGGCGCAGCAGTGCCTCGCGCCGCAGCGCGGCGAGCTCGGCGGCCACGGTGGCCAGCGGCAGCCCGGTGCGTGCCTCGAACAGGTCCTCGTCCACGCCCTCGATCAAGCGCAGGGCGTTGAGCATGAATTCCTCCGGCAACACTGCATTGGCGACGATGTCTCGCTTCGCTCGCGGCCCGGGTCGTGCCGCGAGCCAGTCCCGCGGACTGCGGGTGTGGCGGCTGCGAACCACCTCGAGGCGGCCACCTACGGGGTCTGCGGCCGCCCACGATGACAGCTTGCCGTGGGCGCCCGGACCGAGCCCGAGGTAGTCCCCGAAGGTCCAGTAATTGAGATTGTGGCGGCAGGCCTCACCGGGTCTAGCCCAGGCGGACACCTCGTAGCGGTCATAGCCGGCCGCCGTCAGACGTGCCGCCCCTTCCGACTCGATGTCGGCCAGAACGTCCTCCACCGGTAGCAGCGGCGGTCGTGCGTGGAACTCGGTGTTCGGCTCGATGGTCAGCTGGTACCAGGACAGATGATCGCCTGCCAAGGCGATGGCCTGATCGATATCCGCCAGCGCCTCCTCAGGGCTCTGCCCGGGCAGCCCGTGCATCAGGTCCAGATTGATCCGCTCGAATCCGGCCCGGCGGGCGGCTTCGACGGCGGTGATGGCTTCCCGGCCACCGTGGATCCTGCCCAGTGCCGCCAGAGCCTGGTCCGCGAAACTCTGGACACCCAGGCTCAGGCGGTTGACGCCGGCACTGCGAAAGCCGTGGAAGCGGTCGGCGTCCACGGTCCCAGGATTGGCTTCCAGCGTGATCTCCACGTCAGCCGCCAGGGTCAGGCGCCCGGCCAGCAGGTCGAGCACCGACCCCACGGTGGCTGGCGTGAGCAGGCTCGGCGTACCGCCCCCGAAGAAGATGCTGACCACGGGACGCGCTGCCAGCGTGGCCGCATCCTCGGCGAGATCATCGGCAATGCGTTCGAGCCATGCGCGCTCGGGCACTTCGCCGCTGAGCGCATGGGAGTTGAAATCACAGTAGGGACACTTGCGGACGCACCAGGGCACGTGCAGGTAGACCGCCAGCGGTGGCAGCCTGCTCATGCCCCCCGCCAGCTGCCGAGCTGCGCCAGCAGCGCGCGCACCGCCTGCCCTCGATGGGACACAGAGGCTTTCTCCGCACGCTCCATTTCGGCGGCGCTGCGGTGGAGTATCGGATCGAGAAACAGCGGGTCGTAGCCGAAGCCGTGGCTACCCCGGGGCTCGGTGAGGATCTCGCCTTCCCAGGTGCCGGTGGCGATCAGGGGCGCCGGATCCGCCGCGTGCCGCAGCAGCACCAGCACGCAATGAAAGCGCGCGCGTCGATTGCGGCGCCCGGCCAGGTCGGCCAGCAGACGGCGGTTGTTGGCGGCATCGTCGGCGTCGAGACCGGCGAAGCGCGCAGAACGCACACCGGGTGCGCCGTGCAGGGCATCGACGATGAGGCCGGAGTCGTCCGCGAGCGCCGGCCGTTCGGCCCGCGCGGCCACGTGGCGGGCCTTGGCCAGGGCGTTCTCGACGAAGGTCAAACCTTCCTCAGGCGCAGGCTCGATGCCGAGTTCGCCCTGGTTGAGCAGTGCGAGCCCGAACTCGGCGAACAGGGGTGCGAGCTCGGCCTGTTTGCCCCGGTTGCCCGAGGCCAGGACGATTTCGCTCGCCGTCACTGTCGCCACAGCGCTTTCTGGAAGCGCAGCTCGTGACGGCGCCCGGTGTCCGTGTCGGTGACCTGGATACGGAAACGCAGGGTCTCCCGGTCGCTGAAGCGAATGGTCTCCAGATAGTAGATGGCCTGGGGGTCTTCCACTTCCTGGAACCGGAGCGGTTGCGACTGTCCGAGCAGGTTCGTCACCGACCCTTCGAGCTGGAGCCGCACCGGCGTGGTGGTTCCGTCGTCGGCGTGACGGCGGCCGGAAATGTTGATCAATCCCCGGTCCGGGGCCCGGGTCAGGTCGTAGCGGGAGGCCATCTCCGGTGACAGGTCCGTGGTGTTGAACACGATGTAATGCACGTCGAGGTCGTCGAAGCGCTCGAATTGGCTGGCCATGGCGGGCTGCAGCAGGGCGGCTACGAACAGTCCGAGCAGGGCGGCGCGGGCGGCGCGTACACGCGCTCGCCTACAGGCGACGGGGCGGGCGGGCGGCGCGTACACGCGCTCGCCTACAGGCGCGGACGGGTTTGTAGGCCCGAGCGCGTGCGCTCGGCCAGGGGTGGCGCGGGCGGCGCGTACACGCGCTCGCCTACAGGCGAGGGCCCGAGCGCGTGCGCTCGGCAGGCCGGGCGTGGGGTGATGGCGATTCATGACGATGGCTCCCTGCGTGGCACGGTCGATCGCGACTGTGCGCGGGCCAGCCCGTAGATGGCGATGTTTCCGAACAGGTTCGACCACCGGTTGATGAACCGGTTCGGTCGATAGCCACCGTTGACCACCAGCCTGCGGGTGATGCGCAGACCGCGTTCCGTGCACAGCGCCTCAAAGTCGGCGAACGTGCACAGGTGGATGTTCGGTGTGTCGTACCAGGCATGCGGCAGGTGGCCGGACACAGGCATGCGGCCACGGATCGCGAGATGAAGCCGGCAGCTCCAGTGGCCGAAGTTGGGGAAGGTGACGATGCCTTCCGGTGCGATACGCAGCATCTCGTCGAGGACGTTCGCCGGTTGCCGGACCGCCTGCAGGGTTTCGGTCATCACCACCAGATCGAAGCTGTCGGATTCGTAGTCGGAGAGGTCCTCGTCGATATTGCGCTCGATGACGTTCACGCCCTTGGCGATGCAGGCCGTGATCTTGTCGTGATCGATCTCGAGTCCATAACCGTTGACGCCCCGGTGGGCCTGCAGCCAGGCGAGCAGATCGCCGGTCCCGCAGCCAAGATCGAGCACCCGGGCACCCTCGGGCACCATTTCGGAGATCAGCCGCAGATCCTGCCGCAGCTCGGACGGGGCGTGAATCATCGCCGGGCCGCCTCCGTGGTCTCGATGGCGACCCGGTCCATATAGGCGCTGAACACATCGATGTAGCGGGGGATGGGCAGCAGGAACGCATCGTGGCCATAGGGTGCATCGATGTCCGCGTGACTGACGTTGCGCCGGGCGCGGATGAGTGCGTCCACCAGCTCCCGGGAGCGTTCCGACGCGAAGCGCCAGTCGGTGGTGAACGACACCAGCAGGTAGCTGGCGCGCGCGTCGCGAAAGGCGCGGACCAGGTTGTCGTCGAATTCCCGTGCGGGATCGAAGAAATCCAGCGCCCGGGTCATCAGCAGGTAGGTGTTAGCGTCGAAGCGCTGGGAAAAGGACCGTCCCTGATAGTGGAGGTAGCTTTCCACTTGGAACTGCACGTCCCGGGCCAGTTCCAGATCGCCTGAGGCCACCTCGCGCCCGAACTTCTCCCTGAGTCCGTCATCGGACTGATAGGTCACGTGCCCCACCATGCGCGCCAGCATCAGGCCCTGGGTTGGTGCCACGCCGCGCTCCGCATAGCGGCCATCGTGGAAGCAGGGATCGGAATAGATCGCCTGACGGGCGATTTCGTTGAATGCGATGTTCTGAGCCGACAAGCGGGGTGCGCAGGCGATGGCCACGACGTGGCGGATCCGGTCCGGCAGGTCGATGGACCACTGCAGTGCCTGCATGCCGCCGAGGCTGCCGCCCACCACCGCAGCCCAGGTGTCGATGCCCAGGTGATCGGCGAGCATGGCCTGGCTGTTGACCCAGTCCCGCACCGTAATGGCGGGGAAGTCCGGCCCCCAAGGTCGGCCGGTGTCCGGATTGATGGAGCTCGGCCCCGTGCTGCCGTGGCAGCCGCCGATGTTGTTCAGCGACACGACGAAGAAGCGGTTGGTATCCAGCGGCTTGCCAGGTCCGATGCAGGTCTCCCACCACCCGGGCTTGCGATCGCCTGCATCGTGGTAGCCGGCGGCATGATGGTGTCCGGACAAGGCATGACAGACGAGGATGGCGTTGCTGCGTTGGGCATTGAGCTCACCGTAGGTCTCGTAGACCAGCTCGTGGCGTGGCAGCACCTCACCGCAGCTCAGGGGTAGCGGCGTATCGAAGGCGACATGTTGCGGCACGACGATGCCGACCGAGTCTGACGGTACAGCGGTCATGGGCGGGGCCCGTGTGATTTCCGAGCGCGGAGTCTATAGGCGCGTTCCCGAATGGCGCAACACGGCGGCCCGCGGTAACGTCTCGCGGCCAGGAGGGGTGCGTTCAGCGCAGCAGTTGCCGGGGAATGCCGAATTCCGCAGCGATGCCTGGAACCAGGAACTCGCGCACGACCATCAGCAACAGGAAGACCGCCAGGATCGAAAAGTCGAGTCCGCCCACGGGCGGAATGATGCGACGCACCGGCGCCAGCAGCGGCTCGGTGATCTGGTAGAGCAGCAGGGCACCTGGATGCCGGTTGCCTGGCGATACCCAGCTCAGAATCACCACGATCAGGAGCGCCCAGAAATAGATGTCGAACACCAACATCAGCAGCCGAAACGGTGAGATCACCAGGGCAGTCATGAAGGGCAGTCCGCTGAACAGCAGCATCAGCAGGAGCAGCTGCAAGGCCAGCGCCACCACCAGAGCCGCAAGGTCCAGGCCGCCCATGGTGGGGATCGCCATGCGGATGGGCTTGAGCACCGGATCGGTGATCTTCACGATGGCCTGACAGATGGGGTTGTAGAAATCGGCTCGCACCGCCTGAATGATGAAGCGCAGCATCGCGGCGAGGCAGAGCAGGGTCAGGATGGTCTGAATAATGAAGAAACCCGCACCACTGATCGCCTGATTCATGCTGACTCCCATGCTGATTCGAAGTGAATGGACCTGCATCGGCCCGGCCGCACGCGGTCGCGTCAGGCGTCCGGCTCGGATTGTTCCAGTTCCCGTGCCAAGGCTACGGAGCGGTCAGCGGCGGCGGCCACAGCCCGATCCACCAGGCCCATGAGATCGCCTGCGGCGAACACAGCCAGCGCCTCGGCCGTGGTGCCTCCTTTGGACGTGACCTGCTCCCGAAGCGTACCCGGATCGGTTTCACCCTGGGCCATGCGCGCGGCACCGAAGGCGGTCTGCAGCACCAGCTCGCGGCTGGTGTCCGGGTCCAGTCCCTGACGAATGCCGGCCTTGATCATGGCTTCCATGAAATGAAAGAAGTACGCCGGCCCGCTTCCGGATACAGCCGTCACCGCGTCGAGCAGGGCTTCGTCGTCCACCCAGCGCACGGCGCCTGCTGTGGCGAGCACGGCCTCCGCCTGTTCGCGGCCCTCGGCGGTCACGTCTGCCGTACCGTAGAGCACGGACATGCCGGCGCCCACCAGCGCCGGGGTGTTGGGCATGCAGCGCACCAGTGGCACTGCGCCGGCCCAACGCCTCAGGGCCGCGGTGCTCAGGCCTGCCGCGATGGATACCAGCAGCGGCCGATCCCGGGCGAGCATGGGGGCCAGCGGCTCCAGCACGGCGCGCATGGCCTGCGGTTTGACCGCCAGGACCAGGAGGTCGGCGCCTGCCGCGAGGGCCTTGTTGTCGCTGCTGAGTCCGATCGCGCCCAGTTCGGCCATGCGGTCCCGCGCTGCGTCGCTGGGGTCACTCACTAGGATGGTGTCTGCCCCCCGGCCCGCCTGCAACAGTCCGCCCACCAGCGAGCGCGCCATGTTGCCGCCGCCGATGAAGCCAATGACCGGCTGTCGCGCTTTCGTCATGCCTGCACTCCCTGTTGTCCCGTAGTGGTCGCAGCCGGTCGGGGCCCGAACAGCGCCGTGCCGATGCGGACGTGGGTCGCGCCTTCCGCCACGGCAGCCTCGAGATCGTCACTCATACCCATGGACAGCACGTCCAGTTTCAGTCCCGGCACGGCATTCTCGAGCGTGCGCGCAAGGGTGGCCAGCGAGCGGAACGGCTCACGCTGTGCCGCCGGGTCTGATCTCGGTGCCGGCAGTGCCATCAGTCCGCGGACAGTGATACCGGACAGTCCCTGAGCTGCGATCAGCACCGCCTCCACGTCGTCGGGGGCCAGCCCGGCCTTGCTGCTTTCGGCATCCAGATTCACCTGCAGGCAGACGTTCAGCGGCCCCCGGTCGTCTGGACGTTGCCGCGCCAGGCGCTCCAGAAGACGCAATCGGTCCACCGAATGCACCCAGTCGAAGTGTTCGGCCACCGCCCGGGTCTTGTTGCTTTGCAGGGCGCCGACGAAGTGCCAGCACAGCGGCAACCCGGCCAGCGCCTGCTGCTTATCCAGCGCCTCCTGCAGGTAGTTCTCGCCGATGTCGGTCACGCCCTCCATGGCCAGTGCTCGGATGTCCTCGGCACTGCGCGTCTTCGCCACCGCGATCAGGCGGACGGATGCGGGATCACGGCCGGCGTCGCGGGCGGCAGATTCGATGCGCTCATGGACGCGCGCAAGGCGCTGTCGCAGTTCATGCTGCATGGTGCTGGGCAGTGCCGTCGCGGCGCAAGGGCGCACAGTGTAGCGACTTGGCGGGGTGTGGTGCATCGTCGGGGCCGGTTCTATGATGAAGTGGAGTCGGGTGAACCGTGGGTTCATCCGCACGCCGATGGGAACTGTACATGGACATCACCGAACTGCTCGCTTTCAGCGCCAAACAGGGCGCATCCGATTTGCACCTGTCTGCCGGTCTGCCGCCAATGATCCGCGTGGACGGCGATGTGCGCCGAATCAATCTGCCGCCCATGGAGCACCGGGAGGTACATGGTCTCATCTACGAGATCATGAACGACAAGCAGAGGAAGGATTACGAGGAGTTCCTCGAGACGGACTTTTCCTTCGAGGTTCCGGGCGTCGCTCGTTTCCGAGTCAATGCGTTCAACCAGAATCGCGGCGCCGGGGCGGTGTTCCGGACCATTCCGTCCAAGGTGCTGACCATGGACGACCTCGGCATGGGGGACGTGTTCAGGAAGATCGCCAGCACTGCACGCGGGCTTTGCCTGGTGACCGGGCCCACTGGGTCCGGCAAGTCCACCACCCTGGCGGCGATGATCGATTTCATCAACAACATGAAGTACGAGCACATCCTCACCATCGAGGACCCCATTGAGTTCGTCCACGAATCCAAGAAGTGCCTGGTGAACCAGCGTGAGGTCCACCGGGACACCCACGGCTTCAACGAGGCGCTGCGGTCTGCGTTGAGGGAGGATCCGGACATCATCCTGGTCGGTGAGTTGCGTGACCTGGAGACCATCCGGCTCGCGCTGGAGGCCGCAGAGACCGGACATATGGTGTTCGGGACCCTGCACACCCAGTCGGCCGCCAAGACCATCGACCGGATCATCGACGTGTTTCCCGCGCAGGAGAAATCCATGGTGCGGTCCATGCTTTCGGAGTCGCTGCAGGCGGTCATTTCCCAGGCGCTGTTGAAGAAGCAGGGCGGGGGCCGCATTGCGGCTCACGAGATCATGGTTTGCACCCCGGCGATCCGGAACCTGATCCGGGAAGACAAGGTGGCGCAGATGTACTCGGCCATCCAGTCCGGCGCCCAGCATGGCTCGCAGACCCTCGATCAGTGCCTGAAGACTTTGGTCGAGAAGCGCCTGGTCTCCCGCGAACTGGCGCGTGAGAAGGCGAAGCAGCCGGAGCATTTCTGATCGTCTCCGCTTCGGAAATGACGATCGCCGCAGACGGGAACCGCAATGGACGTCGAAAAACTGCTGCAATACATGGTCGAGCACGGTGCCTCCGATCTGTTCATCACGGCGGGCGTGCCGCCGTCGGTGAAACTGAACGGCCGCATGATGCCGGTCACCAAGAGCCCGCTGTCCCCCGAGCAGTCCCGGGAGATCGTGATCGGGGTGATGAACGACGAGCAGAAGGCGGAGTTCAAGCGCAACAAGGAGTGCAACTTCGCCATCTCCACCCGCGGCCAGGGCCGGTTCCGGGTGAGCGCGTTCCAGCAGCGCAACATGATCGGCTTGGTGGCGCGGCGCATCGAGACCCAGATTCCCACCCTCGAGGATCTCAACCTGCCGAAGGTGCTCAAGCACCTGTCCATGACCAAGCGCGGGCTGATCATCTTCGTGGGTGCGACCGGAACGGGTAAGTCCACCTCCCTTGCGGCGATGATCGGCCACCGTAATCGGAACTCGAAGGGTCACATCATCACCATCGAGGACCCCATCGAGTTCATCCACCAGCACGCCGGCTGCATCGTTACCCAGCGCGAGGTGGGAGTGGATACCGACTCCTTCGACGTGGCGCTGAAAAACACCCTGCGCCAGGCCCCGGACGTCATCATGCTTGGCGAGGTGCGCTCCCGGGAGACCATGGACTACGCGCTGGCGTTCGCCGAGACCGGCCATTTGGCCTTGTGCACGCTGCACGCCAACAACGCCAACCAGGCGCTGGACCGGATCATCCACTTCTTCGGCGCGGATCGGCACGAGCAGGTGTGGATGGATTTGTCCCTGAACCTTCGCGCCATCGTGGCACAGCAACTCGTGCCGACCAGAGACGGTTCAGCGCGGCGCGCGGCCATCGAGGTGCTCATCAATACACCGCTGGTGGCCGACACCATCCGCAAGGGTGACGTCCATCTCCTCAAGGAGATGATGGTGAAGGGGAGCGAGGCAGGCATGACGACTTTCGACCAGTCCCTCTATACGCTTTATGCCGCTGGCGACATCGACTACGAGGTGGCCATTGCCCACGCGGACTCCGCGAACGATCTGCGCCTGATGATCAAGATGGGGATCGATGCCGACAACAGCCGCCTCGATGCTGCGGCCGGCAGACTGTCACTGGAGGAGACGGACGACGCGGTGCGCTGATCGCGGCGGAGGAATTGAGCCGCCCTTGTGTCCGAACCGCAGCCGAGCTCACAGCTATGCGAACTTCGGACTCAAGACACTAGTGCTGCGCCGCGAGCCAGTCCTCCAGAATCACCTGGGCCGCGACCGCATGGTCGGCCTCCTTCGATGGCCGAGTCGCCAGCCGCGCATAGGCTTCCCGCGTCGTCAGGCGTTCGTCCTGAAACTCCACGATCTGCCCGAAGCGCCCGGCGAGGCGGCGGCCGAAGCGACGGGCTCGAACGCACAGCTCGCTCTCGCTGCCGTCCATGTTCAGCGGTAGCCCGATCACGGCCACGTCCGGCTGCCAGGTCGCGAGCAGGGTCTCCACCACCTCCCAGTCCGGAACGCCGTCGCGGGCGCTGAGACGGGTCAGCGGTGTTGCGGTACCGGTGGTGGTCTGGCCCGTGGCGACGCCGATCCAGCGCAGGCCATAGTCGAACCCGAGCGCGGAGCGGTCTGCGGTGGCGCGCCGCGAGTCCGCCATCAGGCGTGGCCGGCTTCGCCGCTGATGAGACGGAAGTCGATGCCCAGGGTGGCCGCGGCTCGGTCCACCCGTTCGCTGAAGGGTGTGCTGAAGATGATCTCCGGATCAGCGGCGCAGGTGAGCCAGGCATTGTCGGCCAGTTCCGACTCCAACTGTCCGGCACCCCAACCCGCATAGCCCACGCACACCAGGAAGCGTTCGGGTCCTTCGCCGGTGGCGATGGCGGCAAGGATCTCCCGGGCCGTGGTCAACGCCATGCCATCATTGAGGACCAGGGAGCTTTCGAACAACACGTCCCTGCTGTGCAGGACGAAGCCACGATCCCGCTGCACCGGCCCGCCCTCGAGAACCGGCGCGTCCCGGTGATGGGTGCCTTCGATGTCCAGCTGATCGAACAGTTCTCCCAGCGGGACCTCCGCCAGCTGCCGATTGATCATCAGCCCCAGGGCGCCGTCGTCGTTGTGCTCGCAGAGATAGGTGATGCTGGCGCCGAAATAGCTGCCGGCGAGTGTCGGCATAGCGAGCAGAAACTGATGCTTCAGGAAGTCGCTCATCCTCTGCTGTCCACCATGCCGCGGCGGAACTGCCAGGTACGGACGATCTGCAGAACGTCCGCTTCGCGGCGCATCTCTTCGGGAAACGGCAGGTACGGCGCGCCCAGGCGCACGATGCGCAGCGCGGCCTCATCAAGAATCGACGATCCGCTGGAGTCGAGGATGCGCACGTCGCGCAGGGCACCGCTGGCATCGATCTCCACCAGCACCCGGAGGTCGCCCTCGAGACTGCGACGACGGGCCTCGGCCGGATAGTTGAGGTTGCCGATGGACTCGATCTTGTTGCGCCAGGCATTCACGTAGGCAGCTTCGACGGCGGTGCGGGTGCTCGCGCTGGTGATGCGCCGGACGCGGGGGCCGCGGGCATCGAGCTGCAACGCCGTGGATTGGCGGGCATCTGTGCTGGCCAGGGCCTGAGCGCGCTGCATCAGCACGTTCCGCAGCTCCGTGGGGTCGGGCTCCTGCGGCAGGGTCTCCGCCAAGTCGGGAGCGGCCACGGTGCTGTCACGACTGGCGATCTGCTCCGGCAGGCGATTCTCCGGCGCAGACTGCGGTCGCGCTTCGAGAGCCTCGGCGCGCCGCGCGTCGTCGTTGCTGGCCGGCCGGTCCGTGGTCATCTCCCTGGCCTCGTCGAGGCTGCCGCTGCCCTCCTGATCAGCCTGCGCCAGGAAGTCCGCATCCTGTGGGACCTCACGGCTCTGGAACTGGGCGAGGGTCACCTCGAGACTGCGCACGGGCTCGCGCGGCTCGGGCATGACGAAGCCGATGCCGAGGATCACCGCCACGTGCAGGGCGGCCACGAGGAACAGGGCGAAGGACATGCGATCGCCCGCAGTGACTTCGGCCTCGGGCCGATCGAGGGCGAAATCGGCCGCCGAGATGGCGACTGCAGGTGTCATGCGCTTGCGGCGGCCTGCAGCGGCAGGTCGCTGGCGAGGCGGTCGAGCAGGTCACCGGCGATGTCGAGGTCGCACTGGGCGTCCAGCTCGCGGATGCAGGTGGGGCAGGTGACGTTGATCTCGGTGAGGTAGTCGCCGATGACGTCGAGACCGACGAAACGCAGGCCCCGGGCCCGGAGCTGCGGCGCGACCTGTTCGCAGATCCAGCGGTCGCGGTCGCTGAGCGGTCGGGCTTCGCCGCGCCCGCCGGCGGCCAGATTGCCGCGGGTCTCGCCGCTGGCCGGTATCCGTGCCAGCGCGAACGGCACCGGTTCGCCGTCGATAAGCAGGATGCGCTTATCGCCGTCCTTGATCTCCGGCAGATAGCGTTGGGCCATGATCAGCCGCTGTCCGTGCTCGGTCAGGGTCTCGATGATTACCGACAGGTTGGTGTCGCCGGGGCGGATGTGGAAGATGGATGCCCCGCCCATGCCGTCCAGCGGCTTCATCACCACGTCACCCTGCTCGGCGAGGAAGCTGCGCAGCACGTCCGCCCTGCGGGTCACCACCAGCGGCGGCCCACACTCCGGAAAGCGCGTCGCAAACAGCTTCTCGTTGCAGTCGCGCAGGCTCTGGGGCCGGTTCACCACGGGGGTTCCTGCTGCATCCACCTGCTCGAGCAGGTGCGTCGCGTAGAGGTATTCCATGTCGAACGGTGGATCCTTGCGCATCAGCACCAGATCCAGGTCCGTCATGGGTTCGAGTTCGACCTCACCGAGGGTCCAGAACGGCTCCGAGTCAAGGTCGATGCTGATGTCACGCATGAACGCCATCACTCGGTTGCCCGCGAGATGCATGTCTCCCTGAAGGATATACCGCACGCGCCATCCGCGCCGCTCCGCGGCTTTGATCATGGCTAGCGTGGAGTCCTTCTTGCGGTGCAGCGTCGTGACGGGATCCATCACGATCCCGAGATCTGTCATGGCGGTTTCCATCGAGGGTGTTCCAAGGCAGGTTAAACTGCGCTCGAAGCGCGGGCAAGGCCGCCGTTTCTGGTCTATGGGCGCGGGCGAAAATCCAAAGCTGACGCTTACTTATGGCATGACTTTCAACGCTGTGCTACAAGAAATGGGGTGGTCGCCGACGTCTTTACACACAGGCGCAGGCTGGCAGCGTTGACATGACCCCCGGTGGCTCACGGTCGCCGTGTGGATAACCAGGACGGGAGCGGGATGGCTGACGACACGCGCGGCGTGAGGGTCATGGTGATCGACGATTCGAAGACTATCCGGCGGACGGCGGAGACGCTGCTGCAGAAGGAAGGGTTCGAGGTCATTACGGCAACGGACGGTTTCGACGCCTTGGCGAAGATTGCCGACACCAAGCCTTCGATCATCTTCGTGGACATCATGATGCCGCGCCTCGACGGCTATCAGACCTGTGCATTGATTAAGAACAACCAGGCTTTCAAGTCGACACCGGTGGTGATGTTGTCGTCCAAGGACGGGTTGTTCGACAAGGCCAAGGGCCGGATTGTCGGCTCGGATCAATACCTCACTAAGCCGTTCAGTCGGGATGAGCTGCTCGGTGCCATCCGCCAGCTCGTCCCTGAAGCGGCGGGTTCTTGAAGATCCTGGCGACCGGGTTCGGTCGTCGCGGGACAGATGGCGGGCCCGAGTCCGCCGCGAGTATGAGACGGGAGTCCCCAACACCCATGGCCAGAATTCTGATCGTCGATGACTCGGCCACCGAACTGCGGCAGCTCGCCCAGATGCTAGAGCGCCACGGTCATCAAGTGCTCGCGGCATCCACGGGCAGGGAAGGGGTCTCGCTGGCCAATTCCGAACAGCCGGATCTGGTGTTGATGGATGTCGTGATGCCCGAGGTCAACGGTTTCCAGGCCACGCGGCAGATTGCCCGGGAGCAGCACACTGCACACATCCCGGTGATCATCGTCAGCGCCAAGGATCAGGCAGCGGACCGGGTCTGGGGCGAGCGCCAGGGGGCGAAGGGTTATCTCACCAAGCCGGTGAAGGAGGGGGATCTGATGGCCGCCGTGAACCAGGTTCTGGGAAGCTGAGCCGGTGTCTTCCCTGGACGCTCTGGCAGCCCGCGACGCCGCGTCCAGCGAGGCCATGGGCCTGCTGCGTGGCCTTGCCCGCGGCGCCACGTCCTGTGCGCTGCCGCTGCCGGCACGGCAGGAAACGGTGGAGCCCTGGCGCGGCCTCGGATTCAACGTCGGCAGCAACCGCCTGGTGTCCGAACTCGGTCAGGTGCTGGAGGTGGTGGCGCCGCCGCGGCTGACGCCCGTTCCGGGTGTGCGCCCCTGGGTACTCGGGGTCGCCAACCTGCGTGGCCGGCTGCTGCCAGTGATCGATCTCTGCGGTTACCTCGGACTCGAGAACACCGCCCCACGGCCGCAGTGGCGGGTGCTGGTGGTTGAAGACGGTGAGCTTTACTGCGGGCTCCTCGTGGAGCAGTCCTTCGGGATGATGCAGTTCGAACCTCAGGAAGCGGAAGAGCCCGATGAGGCAGCGCTGGATCCGAGCATCGCCCGTTTCGTGCGTGGCGGGTTCCGGCAGAGCGCCAGGCCATGGCGGGTCATCGACGTGCGGGCTCTGGTCCGCGAACCGGCCTTTTTTGACGTGGCGGCGATCTGAGGATCGACGCGAGCAAGCACTGGAGCGGCAGACATGACACAGAGAAGGAGCCACAGGCTGCAGCGGGGCAGCGTGGTATTGCCGACCCTGCTGGTGGTGTTCATCACGGCCACGGCCGCCGCCCTCGGCTGGGCGTTCTATGTTCAGGGCTCCCTGCTGACCAATCCTGGGCTGCTGATTGCGATGCTCGGCATGGTGCTGGTGGTCGTGGTTGCCTGGATGATCATCCGCGACGCTCAGCGCCGGCTGAACGTGCAGGCGCGGCAGAATGCCCAGAATCAGGAGGCGATCCTGCAGCTGCTCGATGAGCTGGCCGATCTTGCGGACGGCGACCTCAGAGTGCATGCATCGGTCACCGAGAATTTCACCGGCGCCATTGCCGACTCCATCAATTTCGCTATCGATCAGATGCGCGGCCTGGTGGCCAATATCAATCGTCTATCGGTGCAGGTGGCGGCTGCGGCGGACGAAACCCAGTCTACGGCCCGCAGTCTGGCCAGTGCGGCTGACAACCAGGCCAAGGAGATCGATGCCGCCACCGATGCGGTCAACGATATGGCCACGTCCATCGACGAGGTGTCCACCAACGCAGCGGAGTCAGCCACGGTGGCCGAGCGCGCGGTGGAAATCGCCGGCAAGGGCGGCGTGGTCGTGCGCAACACCATTGGCGGCATGGATCGGATCCGCGGTCAGATCCAGGAGACCTCGAAGCGAATCAAGCGCCTCGGGGAAAGCTCCCAGGAGATCGGCGACATCGTCTCACTGATCAACGACATTGCCGATCAAACCAACATCCTGTCCCTCAACGCAGCGATTCAGGCCTCCATGGCCGGCGATGCGGGCCGCGGCTTTGCGGTGGTGGCAGACGAGGTGCAACGGCTCGCCGAGCGGGCGTCTGCCGCCACCAAGCAGATCGCTGCGCTCGTGAAGGCGATTCAGACCGACACCAACGAGGCGGTCATCTCCATGGAGCAGACCACCACGGAAGTGGTGGAAGGGGCCCGCCTGGCACAGGATGCAGGGGTCGCGCTGGAGGAGATCGAAGGCGTCTCCCAGAGTCTGGCGGAGCTGATCCAGAACATTTCCAACACGGCGCGGCAGCAGGCGGCGACGGCCGGGCAGATCTCCAACACCATGAGCGTGATTCAGGAGATCACCTCCACCACCTCGAAAAGCTCCGAGGCCACAGCCGCATCCATCGGTGAGCTGGCCACCATGGCGTCACAGATGCGGCGCTCGGTGGAGGGCTTCAAGCTGCCCGAGCGGCAGCCAAACCTGGGCGTCGAATTGCCGCTCACACCGCATCCGGCCGAGGAGACCCAGACGGTTCAGGGCCGGGTTGCCGGCGCTGCAGCCGGCGGTTGAGTGGGAGATGAGACTCCATGGACCAGGGCTGGCATAAGCCATGAGTGATGCGCGCGGTTTCATGGCCCTGGACTGGGTCAGAGACGAGCTCGACGGCACCCTGAAGCAGGCTCAGGCTTCCCTCGAGGCGTTGGAGTCGGGGAACGATGCCACTAATGCACGGGAATGTCTGAGCCGACTGCATCAGGTCCACGGCACACTGCAGATGGTGGAGCTCCCCGGCGCCGCCCGTTTTGCCGCGGAGCTCGAAGCGTTGGCCCAGGCGCTGATGGATGGCACCCTGGAGAACGTCGCCACAGCTCAGGAGGCCCTGATGGAGGGCATCCTGCAGATCTCAACCCACCTCGATCGGGTCCATCGCGGCGCACCCGATGAGCTCGGATCCTTCCGGTCCCTGATTAATCGCATGCGAGCCGCCCGCGGTGCCGCGCCGGAAGAGGTTGCATCGGGTACGGCTGCAGATGAGCGTGCAATCGCTGCCTTCCAGGAAGCGAACGGCTCCGAGCGCGCGCGTGTCCTGCGCCTTAAATTCCAGCGTGCCATGCTGGCGCTGCTGCGCCGGACCCAGCCTCCTGAGCGGCTTTGGCCTTATTTCGATCGCCTGTTCACGAAACTCGAAGCCATCACGCCACCATCACATCTGGCGCGGCTGTGGGGACTTGCGGCGGGTGCCATGGAGCGGCAGCGCGCGGCAGGAACCGTCGACGCCGCGCCGCTACTGCCCATGCTGCGCGGGCTCGACGCCGCCCTGCGCCGGCTTTCCGAGAGCCCGGAGCAGAGCCTTGGGCGGCCACCTCCCGAGGCCCTCGTAAGCGGGCTCGGCACGCTGTTCGAGCCGCCCTGGGAGTCGGACACCGCCCGTATCATCGCGCTGCGGCGGCAGTGGGCATCTGTGAGCAGCGAGGACGACTTTGCCTCCGGTGCCGACGACGCCACCATCGCCACGGTGGCGGCTGCGTTGCACGAGGAACTTGCCGGCATTCGCGACCAGCTCGATCTCTTCGCCCGGGGCAGCGTCAAGGACACAGCCGACCTCAGTGAGCTGGCTGACGTCCTGCAGCGGGTGGCCGGCACCCTTTCGGTGGTGGGTCTTGATGATCTCCGGATCCGCATCAGCAACCAGATCGAGGGTGTGGAGGCGCTTTCGCGCGGGGAACCGCTGCATGACGATACGGTCATGGACGTGGCCAGTGCGGTACTGGAGGTGGACGGCCGCTTGATGGCCCTTGCCGGCATCGACAGTGAGGAAGGCGAACACATCCCCGGCTCCCTGTCCGATGCTCATGCCGCCGTCCTGCGGGAAGTCCGCGGCTCCCTCGACGGGGTCAAGCAGTCCATCGTCGACTTCATCACATCGGAATGGGAACACGCCCACCTGAGTCCCATCGCCGGCACCCTGGGCGCGGTGCGCAGTGTCCTGGGCATCATTCCCCTGGATCGCGCCAGCGACTTGGTGGAGTGCTGCCGTCTGTATTTGCAGGACGAGATCCTGGCGGAGCAGCGGGTGCCCGAATGGCAGCGGCTCGATACGCTTGCCGATGCGATCACGAGCATCGACTACTACCTCGAACGCATGCTGGAAGACCGCTCCGTTCCGGATCCACACCTGCTCGACATTGCCGAGGAAAGCGTCCGCGATCTCGGGTACCCCTCATCCGCCCTCGCGCGCTCATCGGATCTGCCCGCTGCGCGCCGTGACGATGACGGCCAGGAGCCTGGCGGTGACGATGGTGGCGGCAACGACGATGGTGGCGGCAACGACGGTGGGGGTGGCGCTGGACCAGGCTCCGGGGATCCGCCGACTGCCGATGCCGAACCTGATCCAGGCCTGAATCCAGTCCCGCGTGACGCAGCCACTGATGACGTCTGGCAGCAACCGGAACGGCTTCGCAGCGCAGCCGGCGACGAGGGGATGAGCCTGCAGGCGTCGGAACCGACCTACGATGCCACGCCGGCATGGCAGGATGAATTCAGGCCCTCGATGGCGGCGAGCCTCGACTTCGACATGGCGCAGGAAGCAATGCCCGCCGATACGCGCTCGCCCTGGTCGGCCGCCGCGGAGGGCGAATTCGCGCAGCAGGATGCGACCACCTCCCTGGCCTTCGAACTGCATGAAGAGGACGACCCGGATGCGTCGCTGGGTGAACCGGACCTGGTCGTGGATCCGGTGTCCGCTTCTCCTCGGGACGGGGAGGCGCCGTCAGATTCCCGCAACCCCGCCGAGGACGCATTCGACCTCAGCGCTGCTGAAAGTCCCGCCGATCCGAGGCCGCAGTCCGGATCAGCCCGGGACTGGGATGAGCCTTCGGCGCTGACCGGCCCGACGGAGCCGTCGTTCGACCTCAGCGAAGATCCGGGCTCGGCGTCCGCAGCGGCCAAGGCCTCTGCCACACCGGATTCAGGCGCCCCGAGTCGCGCTGAGAATGTCGCCGCGACTGGCGCCGATGCGGACGATGACCAGCCGCTGGTGGACCAGGACATCATCGAGGTCTTTCTGGACGAGGTGAGCGAGGTTCTCGCGCACCTGGATGCCCGCCTGCCGGAGCTGTTGGCGAATCCGAGCGACAGCGATGTGCTTGCTGAGATTCGGCGCGCCTTCCATACGCTCAAGGGCAGTAGCCGTATGGTGGGTGCTGCCCTGATCGGTGAGCTCTCATGGTCCGTGGAGAACATGCTCAACCGGGTGATCGACGGCACCATTGCCGCGAGCATCCCCGTACTCGAATTGATCCAGAGCGCTCGGGAATCCGTGCCGCCGCTGCAACAGGCGTTCGCTGCGCGACGGAATCCGGACGTGGACGTGCAGCGATTGATGGAGAACGCAGACATCCTGGCGTCGGGTGGAACGGCCGAGGACCTACAGGACGGCCACGCGGCGGACGATGACTGGGATGACGACGATGCGCCGATTACTGCGGATGACGATTTCCTGAGTGATGTGCCCAGCGACGACGCCCCGGCCGCGCCGGCGCCTGGAGCCGCAGGGGAGGGTTCCACCGCGCCGGAACCGGAATTGCTCGAGATCTTCGATCAGGAGGCCGGCGAGCATCTGACCACCCTGCGTGATTACCTGGCGGAAGGCATGCGTAACGGCTACGCCCCGCCGCTGGCCGACAGCCTCAGGCGCGCGCTGCATACCCTTAAGGGCAGCGCAGCCATGGCCGAGCTACCCGGGCTCGCCGACCTGGGTCAGCGTCTCGAAGGCATCGTGCGTGGCTACCTGGAGGTCCAGCGCGAAGCCGACCGCGCGCTGATGAACGTCCTCGAACTTGGCGTCGAGCGCATCGAGGCGATTCGCGAGCAGCTGCAGCAGCTGGGCAACGAGCCCGTGTTCGCGGACGCCGACGCAGCCTTCATCGATGCGGTCGAGTCGCTCGCGAAGGAACTCGATCAGGCACTCGCCGCACGCGAGCGCACCGGCGGGACCCTCACCGAGGTGTTTCACGCCGACGGCATCGACACGGTGGTCGAGGGGGGCCGCGTGCTCGACGACCTTGCGGTTGGACAGGCAACGCCGCATGCCCGCGAGGGGCTGGCTGCAGAACTCGACGCGCTTGGCAGCCGGGCTGAGGGCGCGGGCGAAACCGCCATCGTGGCGTTGGCAGCCGCCTATGCCGCTGCGCTGCGTGGCGTCGGGGAGATGCCTCACGCCCAGGTGATGGCCCAGTTGCGGCATGCACAGGAAGAGCTGATGGACCGGCTCGATGCCCTGGCTGCGGGTCTCGAAGTGGTTGCCTCCGATGACATCGTCGCGGCGCTGCAGGCTTTGCCCCTGAACGATTCAGAAGCGCCGGTGCACGCCGGCGAACAAGGTCCTGATCCTCGGCAGCCGGACGCTTTCGCCGCGGGCGGAACCAGCAGCGATGACGCGTCCGCTGCGACGCCGGCCGACGATGACCTCGCGTCCCTGGACCTGGACCTGGACATGCTCGACATCTTCTTCGAGGAGACCGACGAGCTCCTTCATGACATCGAGGGATGTCTGACTGACTGGCCGTCGCACTCGGCCCGCGATGGGGTGATGCGTGCCCTGCACACCCTCAAGGGTGGTGCGCGGATGGCGGGTCTGGTCGGCCTGGGCAGCCGTATCCATGAACTCGAGAGTTGGCTGGAGTCCAGCTCGGGCGAGGATCAGGACGTCAAGGGGCCCCTGCAGCAGGCCGTCGACGAGCTCGTCGAGCGCGTGGCGAGTCTGCGGCGGGGCGAATCCGGGGCCACCGAGTCAGGAACGGCTGCGAGCGGCGGGCCACCGCTGCCCACGGATGCCCTTGAGCAGGGCGTCGACACCGATGCGTCGACGGAGCGCTCCGAGCCGGTGGAGTCCGACTTTGATCTCGGTGATCTCGGTGATCTCAATGGGCCGGTAGCTGATCAGGATCCGGTGTCGTCGCCCGGCTTGCAGCCGGAGCCGGAACAGCGATTCGATGCCGAACAGGATCTGGTCCCGCCCCAGCCCCTCGCCGCCGAAGGCGCCGATCCGGAGGCCGTCGAAGCGGATCCCGAGATACTCGCTCTCTTCCTCGACGAGGCGCGGGAAATCGCCGAGAACCTGGATGCCACCGTGACCCGTTGGCAGCAGGAGCCGGACAACGAGCTGCACCTCGAATCTCTGCTGCGCGATTTGCACACGCTCAAGGGTGGCGCCCGTATGGCGGGCCTGACCGCCCTGGGCGATGCCACGCACGACCTCGAAACGACTCTGACCGGTGCCCGTAATCGGAGCCCAGCCGCCGGTTTCTTAAGCGAGATCCATGCTGCGACGGACGCCTTGTTGGCCCGGGTCTCCGCGCTCGATCCCGGACAGGCCAACGGCCCAGCGGCAGCCGCAGTGCCCCAGCCGGAACCTGCACCCCGTGCACCGGTCGCAAGTGAGGTTGTCGCCCCGGACACGGAGGCACCGCCGTCGGCCGTCCCAAAGTCCGCCGCTGAGGCGCCGCTCAAGGAAGCGCCTCAGGAGATGATCCGGGTGGCTGCGGGCCTTCTGGACGGTCTGGTGAGCTTGGCTGGCGAGAGCAGCATCATGCGCGGCCGCATTCAGCAGCAGGTGGTGGACACCGGTCAGGCCTTGGAAGAGATGGCGGCCACCATCGATCGAATCCGCCAGCAGGTTCGTCGGGTCGAGCTGGAAACCGAAGCCCAGGTGCTGTTCCGCCGTGAAAGAAGCGGCAAGGACGGATACGAGGACTTCGACCCGCTGGAAATGGATCGCTACACCCAGCTCCAGGAACTTGCACGCACCCTGGCCGAAAGTGCCTCGGATGTCAGCGACCTGCGCCAGACCCTGGTGGACCGGGCTCGTGACACCGATACCTTGCTGCTGCAGCAGGGTCGCATTCACACTGATCTTCAGGAAGGGCTCATGCGCACGCGCATGGTCCCTTTCTCGCGTCTGCTGCCGCGCCTGCAGCGCATTGTCCGCCAGGTCGGCCGCGAGCTTTCCAAGTCGGTGAATCTCAAGGTCCGTGACGCGGAAGGCGAACTGGACCGCAACATTCTCGAGCGCATGATCCCGCCGCTGGAGCACATGCTGCGCAATGCGGTGGACCACGGCATCGAAGCGGCGGACCTCCGGGTCCAACGCGGCAAGCCAGCTGCGGGGACCATCACCCTCAGGCTCGCGCGCGAGGGTGGCGAGATCCTGGTAGAAGTGTCCGACGATGGCGGCGGCATCGATGCCGGTGCCGTCCGCGCCAAGGCCGTCGAGCGCGGCCTGCTGGCGCCGGAGGCGCAGCCATCCGACGAGGAGGTGCTGAGCTTCATCATGGCGCCGGGATTCTCGACCGCGCGGGCAGTGACTCAGATTTCCGGTCGTGGCGTCGGCATGGACGTGGTGAACAGCGAAGTGCGGCAGATGGGCGGCAGCATCGGCATTGCATCGGTGTTCGGCGAAGGTTCGCGCTTCACTGTGCGATTGCCCTTCACCGTATCCATCAACCGGGCGCTCATGGTCACCGTGGGTGAGGACGAGTACGCGCTGCCGTTGAATTCCATCGAAGGCATCGTCCGGGTCGCTCCGGCTGATCTGCGACAGCGCTATGCTGACGACGAGCCGGGCTTCAACTATGCGGGCAGGACCTATGCCCTGTCCTACCTGGGCACTTGGCTGTCGCAGCCCGCCCGGGTGCGCGATGACGTTCCGTCATTGCCGGTACTCATGGTGCGAAGCGGAGATCAGGGCCGTGCGGTGCATGTGGACGCCATATCCGGCAGTCGCGAGATCGTGGTCAAGAATCTCGGGCCACAGTTCGCCGGCGTGCAGGGGCTTTCCGGGGCGACGATCCTCGGCGATGGCCGGGTCGTCGTCATCCTCGATCTGCCCACACTGCTGCGTGGTAGCGCAGAGCTCACACTGGAGCACAGTGAGGAGTTGCGTCCGGATCGGCAGAACGTGCGTACGAAGCGGGTACTGGTGGTGGACGATTCAGTTACCGTGCGTAAAGTCACCACCCGCCTGCTGGAGCGGCAGGGTATGGACGTCTCGGTGGCGAAGGATGGCGTCGAGGCGGTAAGCATGCTGCAGGAACTGCGACCGGACGTCATGCTGCTCGACATCGAGATGCCGCGTATGGACGGTTTCGAGGTGGCCCGCCATGTGCGCAACGATCAAGCGCTCAAGGACCTGCCCATCATCATGATCACGTCGCGCACCGGCGACAAACACCGGGAGCGTGCCGCGGCGCTGAAGGTGAACCGGTTCCTCGGCAAGCCTTTCCAGGAAGCGGAGTTGCTCGGCGCCATCAAGGAGCTCACTGCGTGAGCGGCGAAGCTCTCGAGCTTCCCTGCATCCTGGCGCCCATCGCCGGGGGGCAGCTGTTGTTGCCGAACGTGGCCGTGGCGGAAGTACTGCGCAGCCAGCGCGTACGCAGCAGCGACGGGCTGCCATCGTGGTGTGCGGGCCGCATCATGTGGCGGGGCGTGATCCTGCCGCTTTTGATCTTCGAGCAGGCCAATGACGGTGAGGGCGAACCACCGGCAAGCGGTTCAGGTGACGGCGTACTGGTGATGAACCGCACCCGGGATATGGCGGGCGTCGGCTACTATGGCCTGGTAACTCGCGGTACGCCGCGCCTGCTGCGGCTGGCGGACGAGGATCTGGAAATCGTCGCCGGCGCGCCGCTGCGATCGGCAGAGCTCGCGCGGGTGCAGCTCGGTGAGGACGACGCTATCATTCCGCGTCTCGCTTATCTCGAAGAACTGATCATCGAGCACCGTCTCGGCGGTCCCGTTGCCCGCGTCTGATCACCCTCCTGGTTGCGTTTGAACGCAATCGTCAGTGGGAGCGAACGTCGCCCGCAGGGCGGCGTTGCGATCGAGGACTGCCCTGGATTCGAAGCTTTCAGCCGCGTCACGCCAATCGCCACGCCCGCTTCGCGGACGTGCGCTCCCACTGGGTTATGCCGGAGCGCTCAGTGACCGAAGTCGCCGTGGAGCCATTGCAGGACGGAGAGTGCAGCGACCGGCGCGGTTTCCGCGCGCAGGATCCTCGGGCCGAGGCGCACCCGCGCAAATCCCGATGCCGCGAGCTGCTCCACTTCCGCCGCCTCGAACCCGCCCTCCGGACCGCTGGTCAGCGTCCATGCCGCTGCGGTATCGGCGGCGGTTGATGCCGTCAGTGGTGCGCCTTCCGGATCCATAACGATTCGGCCCCCGTCGTCGGGGAGCGTAGCCAGCCAATCCGACAGCGACTGCGGCGCGCTCAGAACCGGCAGCCGTGAGCGCCCGGACTGCTGCAACGCGTGCGCGAGAACACCTTCGAAGTGTCGCATGCGATTGGCCAGCCGCTTCCCGTCCAGCCGCACCTCGACGCGCTCGGTGAGCAGCAGATCGATGGCGTTCACTCCGAGCTCGCAGCTTTTCTGCAGGGCGTAGTCCATTCGTTCACCCCGCAGCAGGGCGAGTCCGAGGCGAAGGTTGAGCGGTGACTCCACCTGCTCCGCGCAGGCGTGCTCGAGACGCACCCGGCAACGCTTGCCGTCGAGCGCCTCGATCACACCTTCGAATGCAAGGCCGGCGCCGTCGCATAGGATCACCGGATCGCCGACGCGACGCCGCAGCACGCGGCCGAGGTGATGCACGGGATCGCCGTCGAATTCACACAGTCCCGGCTCGAGGGAATGACCGGGCAGCAGCAGGCGCGGGACGCGCACGGACTCAGTTCCGCTCGGCGAGTGGGTGCCCGAGCCGGTCGAGCAGCGCCAGTGGCACCTTGGACTGGTTCATGCTGTAGATGTGCATGCCGGGAACGCCGCCGGCCAGCAGACGCTCGCAGAGGTCCGTGACCACGTCCAGACCGAACGCCTGCAGGCTCGGCGGATCATCCTGCAGATGCTCCAGACGCTTTCGTATCCAGCGCGGGATCTCAGCCCCGCAGCCGTCGGAGAAGCGCGCCAGATTGGCGTAGTTGGTGATGGGCATGACGCCCGGCACCACCGGCACTTTCACGCCGGCCTGTTCGCAGCGGTCGACGAAGTCGAAGTACGCATCGGCGTTGTAGAAGTACTGGGTGATCGCTTCGTCCGCGCCCGCCGCGACCTTGTCGGCGAAGTAGGCGAGGTCAGACTCCGGCGAGCGGGCATCCGGATGCACTTCCGGGTAGGCGGCGACGTGGACCTGGAAGTGGTCGCCGCTGTGTTTGCGAATGCGCGCGACCAGCTCATTCGCGTAGTACACCTCGGAGCGGTTGCCCATGCCCGAGGGAACATCACCCCGCAGGGCGACGATGTGGCGGATACCCGCGTCCCGGTACGCATCGAGCAGGCCGTTCACCGCATCCGGCGCGTCGGATCCGATGGACAGGTGGGGTGCGACGGTCCGGCCCTCGGCATGGATGGCCAGCGCCAGGTCCCGGGTCCGGTCGCGGGTGGACCCGCCGGCACCGTAGGTGACCGAGTAGAATTCCGGCCCGGCGGCATCGAGGCGGGCGCGGACCCGTTCGAGCCGCGCCAGACCGTCCGCATCACGAGGCGGGAAGAACTCGAACGAGACACGCTTCAAGGCCGGCACGGCGCTGGACTCAGAGCTCGGCCCGCAGGGCTTCCGCCCGATCGGTCCGCTCCCAGGTGAAGGCCGGCTGTTCGCGGCCGAAGTGGCCATAGGCTGCGGTATCGCGATAGATGGGCCGCTTCAGGTCGAGCATGGCGATCAGGCCCTTCGGACGCAGCTCGAAGTGTTCCCGCACCAGCATGGCGATGCGGTCGTCGGGCAACTTGCCGGTGCCGAACGTGTTCACCGAGATGGAGGTGGGTTCGGCGACGCCGATGGCGTAGGAGAGCTGGATCTCGCAGCGATCGGCGAGCCCGGCGGCAACGATGTTCTTCGCGACGTAACGTCCGGCGTACGCCGCGGAGCGGTCCACCTTGGACGGATCCTTGCCCGAGAACGCCCCGCCGCCGTGGCGGGCCATGCCGCCGTAGGTGTCGACGATGATCTTGCGTCCGGTGAGGCCGCAGTCGCCCATGGGACCGCCGATGACGAACTGCCCGGTGGGATTGATGTAGACCTTGGTGTTCGAGGAGAACCAGTTCGCCGGCAGCACCGGCTTGATGATCTCCTCCATCACCGCCTCGCGCAGGGCCTTCTGACTCACGGAAGGGTCGTGCTGCGTAGACAGCACCACCGCGTCGATGGCCACGGGCTTGCCGTCCGGCGCATACTGGAACGTGAGCTGGCTCTTGGCGTCCGGCCGCAGCCAGGCCAGTCGCCCGTTCTTACGCAGCTCCGCCTGCTTCTGCACCAGGCGGTGGGACAGCGTGATCGGCGCCGGCATCAGCACGTCGGTCTCGTTGGTGGCGTAACCGAACATCAGGCCCTGGTCACCAGCGCCCTGTTCCTTGTCGTCACCCTCGTCCACGCCCATGGCGATGTCCGCGGACTGCTGGCCGATGGCGTTGATCACCGCACAGGTGCCGGCGTCGAAGCCGAGGTCGCTGGACGTGTAGCCGATCTCGGTGATGGTCCGCCGCACGATCTCTTCGTAGGGAATCGCTATCCCCTCAGGGATGCGAATCTCGCCGGCGAGAACCACCATGCCCGTCTTGATCATGGTCTCGACCGCGACGCGGGCATCAGGGAAGGCGCCGATCATGGCATCGACGATGGCATCGGAGATCTGATCTGCCATCTTGTCGGGATGGCCTTCGCTGACGGATTCGGACGTGAAGATCGCGTATTCGGACATAGCAGGTTCCTGATTGGCTGCGGGCGCGCCACCTGCCCGCCCCGAAACGCCGCGCATTGTACTGTCTGGCGCCGGGCAAGGCGACGCGGGTGGAGCCTTGGAGGTGCATCGTGACTTGAAAGCTCTGCAGTCCGAACATGAGCCGCTATCGTGATGGCCTGCGCATTGCGCGCTCCGGGATGGATCAGGACAATAGCCGCCCGCGTGCCGAGCCCACGAAGAGAGACCATCGATGCCGACCCGTCGAGAACGCGCCAACGCCATCCGCGCGCTGGCCATGGATGCCGTGCAGCGTGCCAAAAGTGGCCATCCCGGCGCGCCGATGGGCATGGCCGACATCGCCGAAGTCCTTTGGCGCGATCACATGCGTCACGACCCCGCCGCCCCGGACTGGGCGGATCGCGACCGCTTCGTGCTCTCCAACGGCCACGGGTCCATGCTGCTCTATGCGCTGCTGCACCTGACGGGCTACGACGTCCCGCTGCAGGCCCTGAAGGATTTCCGTCAGCTCCACGCGCGCACCGCGGGCCACCCGGAGTACGGCGAACTGCCCGGTATCGAGACCACCACCGGCCCGCTCGGGCAGGGATTTACCAACGCCGTGGGCATGGCGCTGGCAGAGAAGATCCTCGCCGCGCGTTTCAATCGCGATGGCTTCGACGTGGTCGACCACCGCACCTGGGTGTTCCTCGGCGACGGCTGCCTGATGGAAGGCATCTCCCATGAGGCGGCCTCCTTTGCCGGGACCCACAGGCTCGGCAAGCTGATCTGCTTCTACGACGACAACGGCATCTCCATCGACGGCAAGGTGGCGGGCTGGTTCACTGACGACACCCCGAAGCGCTTCGAAGCCTATGGCTGGCACGTGGTCCCCGACGTGGACGGTCACGATGCGGACGCCATCGCCGCAGCGGTGCATCAGGCCCTGGCCGACGGCCGGCCGTCTCTGCTGTGCTGCAAGACCGAGATTGGTTTCGGCGCACCCAACAAGGCCGGAACCGCCGGCGCCCATGGCGCGCCCCTCGGCGATGAGGAGATCGCCCTCGCCCGTAAACAGTTGGGCTGGCCCCATGCCCCGTTCGATATCCCGGACGCCATCCGGGCCGAATGGGATGCCCGCCGGCAGGGTGGCCAGCGCCGCGCCGAGTGGCTCGGGCTGTTCGACGGCTATAGGCAGGCTCACCCGGACCTGGCCGCCGCCTTCGAGCGCGCCCAGGCTGGTGATCTTCCCGCCGAACTCGACGCGGCCCTGCTGGAGTTCGCCCGCAGCTCCCAGCGTGACCGGGTCGCCATCGCTTCCCGCCAGGCCTCCAAGGCGGCGCTGGACATCATCGGTCCCAAGCTGCCGGAGCTCCTCGGCGGCTCCGCCGACCTCACCGGTTCCAACGGCACGCTGTGGAAAGGGGCCACCATGGTGACCCCGGACACGCCGGACGCCCATTACATCTATTGGGGCGTACGCGAGTTCGGCATGACCGCGGCCTGCAATGGCATCGCTCTGCACGGCGGACTCATTCCCTTCGGCGGCACTTTCCTCACGTTCCAGGACTACGCCCGCAACGCGGTGCGCCTCGCAGCACTCATGGGCGTACGCAACATTCTGGTCTACACCCACGATTCGCTGGCCCTCGGTGAAGATGGCCCCACCCACCAACCGGTGGAGCACCTTGCCGTCCTGCGCATGACCCCCGGTCTGCACACCTGGCGGCCCTGCGATCAAGTGGAGACTGCATTCGCATGGCGTGCGGCCCTGGCCCGCCGCCGCGCGCCGACGGCCCTTATCCTGTCCCGGCAGAAGCTCGCCTGCCCCGAGCGCACCGACGCGCAAGTGGAGCTCATCGCCCGCGGCGGCTATGTGCTGCTCGATGCCGTTGGGCCGCCGGCCTGCGTCATCGTCGCCACCGGTTCCGAGGTCGAGATCGCGGTAGCGGCGGCCAAGGCCATGAATCAGGACGGATCCGCGGTGCGCGTGGTGTCCATCCCCTGTCTGGAGATGTTCCTGCAGCAGGATGCGGCCTACCGCGAGCAGGTCCTGCCCCCGAACGTGCCCCGGCTGGTGGTGGAAGCGGCCCATCCGGCGCCCTGGTGGCGCATTGCCGGTGACCGCGGCCGCGTCCTCGGGGTGGACCGTTTCGGTCTGTCCGGCCCGGGCGATGAAGTTATGGCCGAGTACGGATTCACTGCGGAGAACGTGGCAGAAGTGGCCCGCGAGTTGATTTGAGGCGCCGCTGCACTCCCTATCCGCCCCAGTCACAGTTTCGAGCAGCCAGGAGAGTTCAAAGCCATGACCGACGTCCTGCGCATGACCGACCAGGATCTTCGTGGTCGGCGCGTGCTCATCCGCGAAGATCTCAACGTCCCGGTGAAGAACGGTCAGGTCACCAGCGACGCCCGCATCCAGGCCGCGCTGCCAACCCTGCGCCAGGCGCTCGAGCGCAACGCGGCCGTCCTGGTCTGTTCCCATCTCGGTCGCCCCGAGGAGGGTGAGTCAGCGCTCACTGATCCGGAAAGCTCCTTGAAGCCTGTCGCCAAGCGCCTTGGGGAGCTGCTCGGTCGAGATGTACCGCTGGTGCACGACTGGCTGGACGGCGTCGACATCAAGGCCGGCGAAATCAAGCTGCTCGAGAACGTCCGCTTCAACAAAGGCGAGAAGAAGGACGACGAAGCCCTGGCGAAGAAGATGGCCCAGCTCTGCGACGTCTTCGTCATGGATGCCTTCGGCACCGCCCACCGGGCCCAGGCCTCCACCCACGGCGTGGCCCGTTTCGCGCCCATCGCCTGTGCCGGCCCGCTGCTGGTGGCGGAACTCGAGGCTCTCGGCAAGGCCCTGAAGGCTCCGAAGCGCCCCCTGGTCGCCATCGTCGGGGGCGCCAAAGTCTCCAGCAAGCTCAGCGTGCTGGAGCGGCTGGCAGAGGTGGCGGATCAGGTCATTGTTGGCGGCGGCATCGCCAACACCTTCATTGCCGCTGCCGGTTACGAGGTGGGGGCCTCCCTGGTGGAGAAGGGTCTCGTCGATGAGGCGCGCCGGCTGGCCGAATCCGGCGCCTTCCCGCTGCCCGTGGACGTGGTCGTGGGCGATCGCTTCGCCGCGGACGCGAAGGTGGCGATCAAGCCCATCACCGATGTGGGCGCTGAGGACATGATTCTCGACATCGGCCCGGAGACCGCGGCGACCTACGCCACGCAGCTCGCCAAGGCCGGGACCATCGTCTGGAACGGCCCGGTGGGCGTGTTCGAATTCGAGGCCTTCGCCGCCGGCACCCGGGCCCTGGCCGAAGCCATTGCCGCCAGCGAAGCGTTCTCCTTGGCCGGCGGCGGCGACACCCTGGCCGCCATCGATCAGTTCGGCATCGCCGAGCGGATCTCCTACATCTCCACCGGCGGCGGCGCCTTCCTCGAGTTCGTCGAGGGCAAGACCCTCCCCGCCGTCGCCATCCTCGAGCAGCGCGCCCGATCCTGATTCTCTATCTATCTGATTAAAAGAGAGATAGAAGCTCAGCAAGCACCAGTGGGAGAGTGTGCCCGCAAAGCGGGCGCACCGATCCCAGCCCCATCGAAGACGATACCCCGATCACCCGTAGGCCGCCTGAAGCGCGCTCACACAACGCTTGCCGCGAACGAACTCCCTTCAACGTACCCCTTGCATATGATATTCAAACTAGAGACTATATATTCAGGACTATACAGTCCGACGAGAGGAATTCGCCGGAAACCCGCGCCATGCCTGGACGCCGCCACTACACCGACCCCTGTCCCGTCGCTCAGGCCCTGGACCTCGTGGGCGAGCGCTGGGCCCTGCTCATCGTCCGCGAGCTGCTGCTCGGCCCTAAACGCTTCACGGATCTGCGCGCAGGCCTGCACGGCGTCAGCCCCAACGTCCTCAGCCAGCGCCTCGAAGAGCTCAGTGACGGCGGCGTCATTGAGCAGCGCTTCCTGCCACCCCCCGCGGCCTCACAGGTCTATGCCCTGAGCGACTGGGGCCGGGAGCTCGAACCCATCGTCCGTGCCCTCGGCCGCTGGGGCCGGGGCCGGCCGGGCCCGACCCCGGACGGCAAGCTCAGCCCCTCCGCCCTGATCCTGCTGCTCGAGGACCTGTTCGACCCCGAGTCCGCCGCCGGCCTGAAGGTCCGGGTCGGACTGCAGCTCGGCGCCGGACACTTCCAGTACCGCATCACCAAGAAGGAACTCCGCCCCGTCGCCCCCGAAGCGGGTGACCCCGACGTCATCCTCAACACCGAACCCGACACGCTGCTGCGGCTCATCCGCGGCGCCGAGGGGTACGCCGGCGCGTTGGCCGCTGGAGCGCTGAAGGTGCGCGGCGACGAGGTTCTGGCCGAACGCTTCCTGACCCTCTTTCAACGCCCGTGACCCGGCCCGCCCCACGCCCGCTCGCCATCTTCGACCTCGATGGCACCCTGGCCCTGATCGAGCATCGACTGCACTTCATTGCCACCCGACCCAAGCGCTGGGACCGCTTCTTCCGCGCCTGCGTCGATGACGCACCGAATCCGCCGGTGATTGAGCTGGCCCGAACCCTGGCGCTGGATGCCGGCTGGGAGGTCTGGATCTGGTCCGGCCGCAGCGACGCGGTGCGCGGCGAGACGGAAGCCTGGCTCGCCACCCACCTCGGCCTGAACCTGCCCATGCGCATGCGCCGGGCCGGCGATCATCAGGCCGACGTTGAATTGAAGGAATCCTGGCTGCTGGCCCTGCCACCGGAAGAGCGCGCCCGCCTGCGCTTCATCGTCGACGACCGCGCCAGCGTCGTCGCCATGTGGCGCAGCCACGGCGTCACCTGCCTGCAGTGCGCGCCCGGCGAGTTCTGAGCACGCCCGTATGAAGATTGCGGCTGCAGCCGCACCCGGGATTATCATGGCCGCCACCTGCCCCGGACGCCCTCACCATGCCCCGACTCGAATACAAGATCGCCCTGATCACCGGCGCGGCCCGCGGCATCGGTGCCGCCATCGCGACGGCATTCGTCGCCGAAGGCGCTCACGTCGACCTGAGCGATCTGGCCGGCAGCGGGGGTGAGCGCAGGGCCGCCGCGCTCGGGCCCAATGCCCACTGGCTTGAGCTCGACGTCCGCGACGAAGACCACTGGCAGCGCGCCATGATGACCGTGCTGGACCAAGCCGGTCGCCTTGATGTCCTGGTCAACAATGCCGGGATCACGGGCTTCGAGGACGGCGCCCCCCAGGACCCCGAACATGCCAGCCTGGACGCCTGGCGCGCCGTCATGACCACCAACCTCGACGGCGTCTTCCTCGGCTGCCGCCACGCCATCCGCGCCATGCGGGCCGGCGGCGGGACGGGCGCCATCATCAATCTTTCCAGTCGCTCCGGCCAGGTGGGCATTGCCGGCGCGGCGGCCTATGCCGCGTCCAAAGCGGGGGTCCGCAACCACAGCAAGACGGTTGCCCTCTACTGCGCCGAGCAGGGACTCGCCATCCGCTGCAACTCCCTGCACCCAGGCGCGATCCTCACGCCCATGTGGGACGCCGTACTCGGCGAGGGCCCAGAGCGGGAAGCCAATCTGGCCGCCTTCGCCCAAGACACTCCGCTGCGCCGGTTCGGCACATCCGAAGAAGTGGCCGCCGTGGCCGTGATGCTCGCTTCCGACGAGTGCACGTATATGACCGGAGCCGAACTCACCATCGACGGCGGCCTGCTGGCCGGCAGTGCCGCGGCCCCATCCGGCAACTGACAGCCCGGTCTTCAGCCTGTCTCCCGACAGGCGTATAAAAGTAACGATCAGGACGGGCCGATCGGCACCGCGATACTCCTTTGTCGCAAGGATCCGCGACAATGGCCGGCGGTAGCCTGCCTGCAGCCGGGAAGTCGTGCGGCCTTGGCAGGACCGGAGCATTCGTATTGGGATGACCTTTGGGCCGCCGCATCGTGGCAGAAGGACTATGATTGCGGCCGCGCGACACACGCTCTGCGTCCAGCACCAGAGGCCATGGCCTCGCTCGAGGCCTGCCCCCACTGCGGGCTTTATGACACCAGGCGGGATAGAGGACTGCGCACGCCGCGACCGCCGCGGTTCAGCACGTGCGTGTAGATCATCGTCGTGCTCACGTCCGCGTGTCCGAGCAGTTCCTGCACCGCCCGGATGTCGTAGCCGTCCTCCAGAAGATGGGTAGCGAAGCTGTGCCGCAGCGTATGGCAGCCTGCGGGCTTGCTGATGCCAGCCGCCTGGCGGGCAGTCTTGACTGCCCTCTGGATACGCGAAGAATGAAGGTGGTGACGTCGGTTGGCGCCGGTACGCGGGCAGACTGACAGGTTCGGTGCGGAAAAGACGAAACGCCAGCCCAATTCGTGGGAGGCATTTGGATACTTGCGTGCCAGGGCATGTGGAAGCTCGACGTCGGCCACGCCAGCTTCCCGATCCCGATCGAACCATTTCCGCGCCAATGCAATCGCCGCACGCATCGCCTCATCCAGCGTCTCCGGCAGCATGGTCACTCGATCCTTGTCGCCCTTGCCGCTGCGGACGATCAGTTCATGACGATCGAAGTCCACATCCTTCACGCGCAGCCGCAGTGCCTCCTGAAGGCGCAGGCCAGCGCCATAGAGCAACCGCAACACCAGCCCCTCGACACCTCGAACCTGAGCGAGCAGTCGAGCGACCTCACTCCTCGAGAGAACCACGGGCAAGCGCGGCTTGCGCTTGGCCCGATGAAAATCAGAGATGTCACCAAGCTCCGTTCCGAGAACATGGCGATAAAGAAACAACAGAGCACACAGCGCCTGATGTTGCGTTGCCGGAGCGACGTTCCGCTGCAGAGCCAGGTAGTCGAGAAAGCCGCGAACCCCGTTCGCCCCCACATCGAGCGGATGCCGACGCTCGTGAAACCTGACGAAATCCAAGTACCAATAGACGTACTTCCGCTCCGTTGCGAGCGCATAGTTCCGGACTCGAATCGCTGCACGCAGCTGATCCTCGAGCTTGGGCGATTGATTGACGGTAGCCATGCCCGCAGTCTTGAGCGGAGGGGGACGTCGAGCCAGTCGCGATCGCCCCAGATGATGTGGGACATTGACCATTGACGTGGACCGTCAGCGCCTCGACGCTACGACCAGTTATACGGACGCATCAACAACAGGGTTATACGAATGCACCCATAACCCAGTTGAACAGACCTCCATTCAATAAAAGAGTTAAGCAGCGGCGCGAGCCAGCCCTGTAGGAGACACGGATGGTCTTCGAGGTCATTGGTCGTATCCGGAGTGTCGAGACATTCGCCCGCGGATTTGGAATCAGAGAGCTTCGTAGGCTCCGGAAAGTCTACGGTGATGGACGGTGGAGAAAGCGGAAAGGGATAGCAGAGGTCCGCCTCTCTGATGCTACGATTCGTGTGGCAGAGTTACACTGGTACGAAGCCACTGGCTTTGGCCGAAAGGAAATCAAGATCAAGCGATATCTGGACTGAGATCATGAATATTGCGCGATTTGCGGTCTGCATTCGAAACGAAGCTTACGAAGCATCCTTAGAGCTTCGCAAGCTCTATGAGGTCTTGGAGGACGAGGATGCCAGCAGGCATGGCCAGGTCCGCGTTATCGACGAATCGGGAGAGGACTACCTCTATCCTGAGGAGTACTTTGCATTGGTTCGTCTGCCCGCCGAGACAGAGAAGGCTGTCGTTGAAGCTGCTTAACAACAGCTTCCAAGCGACGCCGTTTACCGTTCACGAGTTTCGAAGCTTCTTGATCGGCGCGCTTGAAGCTGGGCGTTAGCGATCTGCTCGCGCTGCACTCAGACTCGGGCCATGAATTTTTTGGAGGTCTCCGGTGGCGAAGCAAATCAAGGAGCTGGAAGAGGAGATCCGCGCACTTTCGGGTGAGGATAAGGTTGACCTGCTACGTGCGTTGGTCGACGAGCTGGACGCGCCGCCGGATTCGGACGTTGAGCGGGCGTGGCTCGAGACCTCGCAGCGGCGGTACCGAGAACTGATTGAGGGACGAGTCGAAGGCATTCCGGGGCCGCAAGTCCTCCAGCGATTGCGCGAACGACTTGGCGGATGAGGTACGAGTTTCATCCGGAAGCAGCGCACGAGCTGACTGAGGCAGCTCTCCGATACGAGTCCACCGTTCCAAGTCTTGGGCGACGCTTCCTGGACGAGGTTGAACGAGTTATCGACGTACTGCTGGACCACCCAGAGGTAGGTGCGCCAGTCGACCGTGAGCTGCGCCACTTCATCCTCAGGCGATTCCCGTTCTCCGTTGTGTATGCCTGTAGCGGTGACGTTCTCATGATCGTGGCGATTGCCCACGGGAGCCGGGAACCAGAATACTGGCGATCACGAGTCCATGATCGCTAACAACAGCTTCCAAGCGACGCCAGGCAACGCACTCGGCTCCCAGAGCGCCTTGCTCGGCGCGCTTGAAGCTGAGAGTTGGACTGCCTGAAGGCTGCTCGAGCGAACACAGTGGATGCCATGTCAGTCGCTGAAGAGATCAAGACGCAATTGGCGGAACTCGGTTCGGGCTCACGGCAAGGACACCGGCCAAGTGCGCAACAGGATTTCGGCGTATATGCACCCGACTTGAGGGCGATCGTAAAGACACACCGTAAGGCACTGGGAAATCAGTCCGGAAAGTTTGTCTATCGAGTCGCCCTTGCGCTGATCTCACACGGTGTCACGGAATGTAGGCATGTTGCCTAGGAGCTCGTTGCTCACCACATGACGGCTCGGAAGTCGCTCACTGCCACACGCCTTGAAGCGCTGGGGGCCGGCCTTGACAATTGGGCCTGTGTCGATGCGTTCTGTTGCTGGCTTGCCGGAACGGCTTGGCGAGAAGGTCGAGTATCAGACGCAACGATTCTACGTTGGAGCCGCTCTGATGACTTGTGGTGGAGACGTGCAGCGGTTGTCTCTACTGTGCCGCTGAATCTTAAGTCACGCGGTGGATTGGGGGACACGAAGCGGACGTTAGTGATCTGTCGGACGCTCATTCATGATGAGGAAGTGATGGTCCAGAAGGCGATCAGCTGGGCGCTAAGAACCTTGGTGCCATGGAATCAAAAGGCTGTTGAGGCATTTCTAAAGGAACACAGCGAGTCGATTTCGCCGCTGGTTCGGCGGGAGGTTTTTCGCAAGCTAACGACTGGCAAGAAAAATTGAAACGTGGTGCCAACCAGAAGGCGCAACCAAACCTTCACCACGAGACGTAAAGATCACGCATTCCGCACGAAAGAGAAGCAGAATGCGCGCGCGTTTTGTCACGCCGCTCAGCGAGACGCTGGATGGCAGCAATGTCTTCAAGGAGGAACGCATGAGAGAGTCGATGATCCGAAGCCTCGAGAAACGACTCAAGTCCTATTCAGGCTTCCTCGCAACGATTGATCCGCCAGATCTTGGAACGAAGCTAGACGTTCCGAAGGGCAACTCCGTGGCCAAGCACTTGTGGTGCGTCATTGGGGCTCGTGAGAGCTATGCTCGAGCGCTTGCTTCCGGCGAGTAGCAAGGATTCTCATGCTCGCTGGCTATGTTCGAACTCGAAAGCTTTGCGCGCGCCCTGGAGTCGTCCAGGGAGACATTGCTGACGGAGGTTCGAGGATTAACCAAGTGGTCCTCTCAGCATGACGAGCTGATCCTGGCCCTATTCGAGGACGAGGTGATCCACGAGGGGCAGGTCATCTGTCACATGTATGGCATGGGCCGTCAACTTCCTGAGTCATGGCGATGGGCTTGAAGTTTGTCAGAGTGTGGGCTTGGCTTCGTACGGGCACCGTCGTGCAGTCCAACAAACTCGCCAACGCGGACCTACGTTTTCGCTTCGCTTCAAACCCGGCCGGTTACGCTGGGCGTTGGGCAGCAGGGTGGTGCTAGATGCGAACCAACTACGTCATGATTGACTTCGAGAGCGTGCAGCCCAATAGCTTGGAGCTACTACATCGAGACCACTTCCGAGTGCTGGTGTTCGTTGGTGCGAATCAGACTAAGGTGCCCTTTGAGGTGGCGTCAGTGCTACAGGCCATGGGCGAGAATGCGGAATATGTGAAGATCTCAGGCTCAGGTAAAAACGCGCTGGACTTCCATATCGCATTCCGTATTGGGCAGCTATCGGAACAGGATCCGAAAGCCTTTTTCCATATCATCTCCAAGGACAAGGGCTTCGATCCACTCATTACCTACTTGAAATGCCGCGGAATCCTGGCCGCTCGAGCGAACTCCATCGATAGCATTGCTTTCGTCAGGACGGCCAATGCGAAGACATCGGAGGAGCGCGCTCAGTTGTTCATGGCGAAGCTTGATCAGCCGAAGTTCACGAAGCCCCGGACTATCAAGACGCTTGGTAGTGCGATCGGTGCATTCTTTCAAAAGCAGCTCGCGGACGACGAGATTGCCGCCGTCATCGGTGTTATGGAGAAGGCGGGTTTTATCATGGTCGGTGACGGGAAGGTCAGCTATGCATCTGCTGCCTAACAATATAGATAGGTCGCGCGCACCGATGCTAGGGAAGTGCTGATCGATTCCTCCGCGACTCTGGCCCTCAGGGCGCGTTCGCATCAAGGCGCGCTTGCGCAGGCATAGTGGTGCTACGTCAAGCAAGCGCAACGCGGAGGCGGGCGCACCCTGAGGGCCCCGAAGGGCGGGCGTTTGCCGGCGCATTGGCGGCGTTGCGCCGCTTGCAAAGGCAACCAGCCTTCCCTGCGCGACGCGCCTTGCCACTGCACCGGCAATCACCCGCACAGCCGTGGAGGAATTGATCAGCACTTTCCTAGCGTCCTTTAACAATACTTCGTTGCATAATTTGTAGCCATGGAGTCGCCTCAATTGGAGGGACAAGCGTCAT
>REEU01000237.1 GCA_007694905.1 Gammaproteobacteria bacterium
GCGAACGCGCCCTGAGGGCCAGAGTCGCGGAGGAATTGATCAGCACTTCCCTAAGCGCGACACCGTACAGAACATATGTGGAAAAGCGAGGATCCTGGGGGCGCTCACCTCGCAAGTTGACGGGATACACATCATGACTCACACGAGACCATCAGGTTCGACACGAGCCCTACGCGGCTCATCTTTCCTGATCGCGATGGCCGCCGCAGGGCTTTTTGCGTTGTCCGGCTGCGCGAGCACCCCACAGCCACCCACCCAGGCGTTGCAGGCCGCCCAATCGGCGATCTCCAATGCCGAACAGGCCCGGGTTGCCGACTATGCCTCCGCCGAACTGGCCACGGCGCGCCAGAAGCTCACCGCGGCCAATACTGCTGTGCGCAATGGCGAGGTCGTCGCAGCGGAATATCTTGCCGTGGAATCACGCATGCACGCTGAACTGGCGCTCGCCCGGGCGGAAGAGTTGAAGGCCAAGGCCGTCAATGACGACATGCAGCGAAGCATTGACACACTCAAACAGGAAATGCAGCGCGCAACGGGAGTACGCCGATGAAAACCTACGCCACCACACTGACCCGCGCCAGCGCGCTGGTCACGGGAATCTTCCTGCTGTCGGCCTGCGCCACCACACCGACATCCCCGGAAGGCGCCAGCGACGCACGTATCAAGCTGACCGAACTGCAATCCCACTCCCAGCTTGCCACCCGCGCGCCGGTGGAGATGAGAGAAGCAGAAGCCGCTGTCCGTGCAGCCGAGGCGCCCCGCTCAGAGGGCACCTACGCCACCCACCTCGTGCTGATGGCCGACCAGAAGGTCGAGATCGCCAGAGCACGCGCGCAGCGACGTCTCTATGAGGATCAGCGCCGGGCCCTCAGCGAACAAAGCGAACAAGCTCGCCTCGATGCCCGCACCGCAGAAGTGGAGCGCGCCCGCGGAGATGCCCAGTCCGCCCGTGCAGACGCCGATTCCGCCCGAGCGGATGCAGCAACCGCCCAGGAAGAGATCGTCGCCTCAAGGGCAGAGCGATTGGAACTGCAGCGGCAGATCGAGGAACTGAACGCCCGGGAAACCGATCGCGGACTCGTGGTCACGCTGGGGGACCTGCTGTTCGCAACCGGCAAGTCCGATCTGACCGGCAACGCCGGGCCGAACCTCGACAAGCTGGCGGCGTTCCTGGACGAATACCGCGATCGCACCGTACTCATCGAAGGCCACACCGACAGCATCGGCAGCGAGCAGTCCAACCAGCTCCTGTCACAGCGACGCGCCGAGTCGGTGAAGTCCTATCTGGTCTCCAGAGGCGTCCCGGCCAATCGGCTGTCCACCTCCGGGCTGGGGCAGGGCACCCCTGTCGCAAGCAACGAGACCGCGGGCGGCCGGCAGCAAAACCGGCGCGTGGAGGTCATCATCTCGAACGTCGAAAGAAGCTCCGCCATCAACTGAAGTTCAAATGCTCGACCGAAACCCGCTGCGCGCAAGCCCGGCGGGTTTTTTCTCGCCTCATCTCAGACAAGCCCGCGTCGCTGTAGCTGCTGAGCGTCAGATATTCAGGTTGAACACGCCAATGACGCCGACAAAGATCAGGTAACCCGCGACGATATAGGTCAACAGTCGTGGCACAACAAGAATGAGGATGCCGGCAATCAACGATACCAGCGGCGTGAGCGTCAGACTGATGTCCATGTGTTCTCCTCGTAACTGTCCATGGCCGATGCCTGAAAAGGATTGCCAATGATCGTCGCCGCTGCCTCGTTTGAACTCTGTACGGTAACGCACACAGAGATTCAACCGCAACGGTCCATCAGCATCGCCCTTCCTCCTCAGAAAGCGCTAACGTCACCACAGCAGCCGGCGTAATACGCTCCGCGCAACCCGGATGGTGGCTCCGACGCCACAATAGCTTGCAACGCCATGTTTGCCTACGCACAGACCATCTCTCCGCGCCCATTCATAGTCGTCAGCACTTCGACACCCATCGAAGCTGGAACACTCGAGCATTTACAAACGCTCAGACAGCCTGTCCGGCCATGCAGACCCTACCCTCCAAACGAACACCATCCCACCACCGGAGTAATCGAAATGAATACGTTTCTGAAAGCAGTCACCGCCGGATTGCTCGCGCTGACGCTGATTGCAATCATCGGCTGTGCGAGCACTGAAGATCGTCAGGGCACCGGCGAGTACTTCGATGACGCCGTCATCACTACCAAGGTGAAGGCTGCGATCCTGAATGACCCGACGCTGCACGTCTCGGAAATCAGCGTAGAAACCTTTGAAAACGTTGTCCAGCTCAGCGGCTTCGTGAGCTCGGAGGAAGCGAGCCGTCAGGCCGTAGCCGTGGCCGGTGAAGTCGCAGGCGTGAAATCCGTCCTCAACGACATGCGGATTCGCTAGCACCAGGTTGGCAGGGCGTCCCTTCCTGGCCTGAAACGGAGCCGGGAGGGGACGCAACGTTCGTGGATTCACGCACTTTCCCACTTACAGAGTGGCCTGCCGCACAGATGGTTCGAGTCTTCTTCCGGGATAGTCGTTCACTATGAAAAACACCCGACATCTTGACTGGCTCTACTCGCACCGTGGCGCCAAAGTCGCTGATCGGTACTGTGCAACGCAGCGCCTGATCGGAAGCGTGTGCATGTGCTGCAAAAAAATCTATTGCCTGGTCGACTCCCAGCGCGACGGCGGTGGGCTCTCTCACGGCTGGTGCAGTGAGAAGTGTGCGACAGTCGAGCAGCAACGCTTGGTGGAGAGAGATCATCGGACCGACCCTCACAGGCCATGGGCAACGGAAACCACGGACCCGATCACGAAGACGAAAGTGAACTGAGGAACTCTGCTCCAAGGCCCGCGGCGCGCCCCAAAGCTCCTGCCAGCTCCGTTCAGTTCGGTTTCGCACAGACCCTCTAAAGCCACGCTGATCCAATCACCATTCTTAAGTCATCGCAGGCCTTGTTTATCGCAGGGCTCTTCGGCAATACGCGAGGCACATTTCATGAGCAGCAACCAGATCATCGGAATCGTCCTGCTGGTAGTGGGCGCCATGCTTCTCTACTTCGGCTATCAGGCCTCGCAGAGCATCGGCGAGCAGGTTACCGAAACATTCACCGGCCGATTCTCCGACTCCACGACCTGGTACTTCATCCTCGGCTCCGCGGCTGCCGTGAGCGGCATTGCCCTGCTCGCATTCCAGCGCTGACGGCTCTGGAATGGCCGGACCGGGAGCGTTCGCGCAGAACGATTCGACGTAACGCCGGCCTAGGAATCAGCCCTGATCCGGATCGCGCATTCGGCGGTCACACGCGCTTCTAAGTAACGTTACGATCGACGCGCCTCGGACATTCATTCTGCCACTAAGCGGTCAACTGCACGGACCAGCCGGCAGGATTCAGTCAGCATCGGCTTTCTCTCCGAGGAGAGCGTGATCAAGCAACGGTTGGCTCTACTCCGAGCCTGAACATGATCTTTACGCTGACCATCAGCAAGGACGACTGCCATGCGAGACAATACTCAAACTACCGCAACTCATTCGGGCTCCGGCGTGACAGCGGCCACCGCTGACGGCATGGATCGCCTCGCCAAAAGTGCGCACAGCGGAATCGATGCCGCATCCAATGCCGCTCACCCGGTCATCGATCGCATTGCATCCGGCGCTCACAACGCGGTTGGAAACGCCGACGAATTGGCCACGCAAGCCGCTGGCGCCATCGACAGCGCCAGCGTCAAGGGCGAGCAGCTGTTCGCCTCCGGCAGCAGCTACATGCGCGAGCACCCTCTGCTCACCCTGGGTCTTGCAGTGACCACGGGTTACCTGCTGAGTCGCCTGCTGGCGTCACCCCGCTGACAGTCAGCCAGCGGCTCATGGCATCGAATGACGACTGCCCATCGATGATGGCGAGCGAAGCAGCTTCGCCATCTTCGAAACCTCAGGCTGGAGACCTCTATCAGCTGACGCACGAGTTGCGTGCGCTGGCGCACGATCACATCGAGCTGGCGGCACTCGAAACGCGACTGGCGCTCCTGAACGCGCTCAAAATGGGCATCGTCGCCGTCATCACGGCCATCGTGCTTGTGAGCGCCTGGCTGGCGCTGGTAGGCGCGGCGGCACTGGGGCTGATCGGCTTTGGTCTCGCTCCCGCTGTTGCAATGTTGGTCGTCGCCGCGGCCAACCTCCTGCTCGCATTCGCCGGCTGGACGTACGTCAAACAGAAAGGCCGTTCGCTTGGATGGCCGGCGACGCAACGTGCGATCAAGCCTCGGTCTGCTGCTGAAACCAAGGAGAGTGCCCAATGACCTCCGAAAGCACCTCTGCCACCAAGCCTGCCGCGCTGAAGGCGGGCATCCGGGAGGTCGAGGGCAGCATCTACCGCCACCGGGACAATATCGCCATCGCTTTGGACGGCGTCTCACAGGGCGTAGGGAAGAAGATCATCTCGCCAGGAACGCTCATCGCGGGTGCAATGTTCGGCGCGGCCCTGCAACAAAACTTCCGCCTGCGCGGATTGCGAATGCTTTCGATCATGCAAACGGCCAACGAGGGTCTCCGGCTACTGCTGAATCTGATCGCTCCGGGCAGCCACGCAGAGGATAACGGGACGAGCGTCTCCGAATCACCTTCCGTCTGACCGACCAGCGGATGGACCAGCACGCCCCGCCTGCCCGGGCGATTCGAAGGATACTCGAGCGGACGGCGCGGGAGCCTTGCCAGGCCGCCGCGGGGGTGACCGCCGAACATTAAGGAAGTGCTGATCAATTACTTAAAACCGCACCCAACCTTGCCAACGAACCCCGGCATTCCCGTAGACTTCGCGAAACTGCCTCTTGGTGCTTTCCGCGCAAAGGGGCGAGTCAACGTGGCTGAACACTCTGACTGGACGGTTCGATGAAAGACATTCGCTCGATCCTGGTGGTACTGGACAAGCCCAAGCACGCGCAGACGGCGCTGGAACGGGCCCGAAAGCTGGCACAAGCCGCAGGGGCTCACATGCACATGGTGTCGTTCTGCTGGTTGGCCATGGCGGAACATGAATCAGTGTTCGATACGCACCAGCGTCGGGCGCTCAAGCAGGGGGTGATACACGAACGGGAGGCCTGGCTCCGGAATCTGGTTCTGGATGCGGGGCTCTCGGCCGCGGATCTCTCGACAGAGGTGGTCTGGACTGCAGACATCGCCGGCTGGGTGGCGGAGCACGCGCAGCGGGAGAACGTCGGCCTGGTGGTGAAGTCCATCCGCCACCGGTCGGGCACGCTGCTACGCAAGCCCATCGACTGGCAGATGCTCCGGAGCTGCCCGGCTCCGCTGCTGCTGACAGACAGCCGGGAGAGGATCCGCACGGGAAAAGTGCTTGCCACCATCGACCTGCGCCACGCCGACGACGCACATCAGAGCATGAACCGGCAGGTGCTGGCTGCGGCTCAGACGATGACCAGGCTACTCGACGGTGAACTCGCGAGCACCCACGTGGTGGAGTCCGTCCATCTGCCCCCGGGCGTGGACATCATGGCGCAGGGTCAGCTGGTGGAGCAGGCACGGGCCCGGCTGACGGAACTGCTGGAGGCGACGGTATCGACCGACGATCTGGCACAAAGCGCGCTTCACGTGGTTGTCGGCACGGTGGGAAGTGCCCTCAATGAACTGGTGGAGCGGGAAGGAATCGAGTTGGTGGTGGTAGGTACCAGTGCGCGTCGGGGCCTGGGAGGTGCGGTACTTGGCAATACCGCGGAGCGCATCCTGAGCAAGGTCGACAGTGACCTGCTGGCCGTGCATCCCTGAGGATGCGCTGAGGCCTCATCGACACTACGCTCGCCGCCATCGGCCATCCCGGCCAAGTCATGGTTCCCTTTCCGCCGGGCCGCACGGCACGTTCGCTTGTCGTGGATCAATGACCGCCTTCGCGTTATCAGAATAATGAAGGCATACTCAAAAAACGCGCAGGGAGTACCCCATGAAGCTCACTCACATGCTGACCGCCGCCGTGATCGTGACGGCCCTGACTGGCTGCGCAACCCAACCCCAGGTCCGAACGCTGGTCGACGACTCCGTGGACTTCAGCACTTACCAGACCTTCGGTTTCGTCGAACGTGCCGGCACCGACACCGCCGACTACACTTCGACTCTGACCCGTCACCTGCGCGATGCCGCCAGCCGTGAACTGGAGGCGCGTGGTTACCTGCGCTCTGACGATCCGGACCTTCTGGTCAATTTCCACCTGCATACCCGCCAGAAGACCCGCATCACCGAGCGTCCCTCGACACGACTCTACTACGGCTACCACCGCAACTGGTTCGGCCTCTGGGGCGCCTATCCTCTGGAGCGCGACATCGTCGAGCACGAAGCCCACACGCTGCATGTGGACCTGGTCGATGCCGGCACCCGCGAGCTGGTCTGGGAAGGGATTGCCACCGGCAGCCTCACCCGCGATCTCTCGGCCCAGCCGGACCGCCACGCGGAGCGGGCGGTGGCGCAGATCTTCCAAGCCTATCCGTGGGACGCACCGCGCCGTTAGCGAAGTGCTGTGGAGCACTCAGCTCCCGCGCCCCGCACGGGCGGCGCGCTTTTGCGCGGCCACTACCCCATCCGGCGTCACAGAGATGGAGTCGAAGCGATGCGTTCTTGCCACGGACGCGGCCGATGTCCGCGCTCGCCACCTGATCCAGCCAACCCGCTCTGGGAATGAACGACCGCCCGCCGGGTTTTTTCGTTGTCCAGCTGCGCTAGAATGTCCCCGCTTCAGGTTTCGCATCGGGCAAGAGTCGAAAGGAAGCTTCCGGGATGCCGAAGCAATCTGCCAGCAGCGAGCCGTTGCCAGAGTGGGCCGAAGGGGCGCTGCAGTTCAATCGAACTCTGCTCGCGCACGCCACCGAGGGCATCATCGTTGTGGATGTCGACGGACGCGTGCGCAGTTTCAATCCTGCAGCGGAACGCATCTTCGGTCAAACGGCTCCCCTCGTCCTCGACCAGGATGTCGGCGAGCTGCTGCCCGATCTCGATCCGAGATGGCCTGACGGCCACCTCGGCCGGCGCTTGGCGCAAAGCGAGCGGGCCGCCAGTGAGGCGTACGAATTGACGGCCCGTCGCGCCGACGGCACCCTGCTGGACCTCCAGCTCAGCATTGCGGAGATCGACAGCGAGGGCCAGCGCCACTTCCTAGGCTTCGTTCGCGACATCAGCGAGCTCCGGCGTCTGGAGCACCAGGCTCGCGTCCACCTGCAGGAACTTGCCCACCTCGACCGCTTGGGCGCTGTGTCCGATCTCACCGCCGGGCTCGCCCACGAGATCGCTCAGCCGCTTACGGCAGTGCGCACCAATGCACAGGCATGCCTGACCATGCTCCGCTCCGGTAACGTCGATGCAGCCGTCCTCGAACAGGTCGTGGGCGAGATCGCTCAACAAGCCACCCATGCCGGCAACATCGTCACCCAGCTTCGTGCCTTCCTGCATCGGGGCGAATCGGGCAAGTTCGAAGCCGTGGGTATAGCAGTACTGGTCGACGAAGTGCTCGCGCTGCTCAGTCACGAGATCCGCCGCGCGGGCGTGACCCTCGTACGCGCGCACTGCGACCCGCCATGCGAACTCCTTGTCAATCGCATCCAGACCCAACAGGTCCTCGCTAATCTCATCAAGAATGCCTGCGAGGCCATGACCGATGTAGACGGCGAACGCAGGCTTGAGGTGCGAAGCCTGCACGACCGCGCTAACGGAAGCTGCGAGATCCAGGTCGCCGACACCGGCCCCGGCATCTCCGCGGCGCACCTCGAACAGATCTTCGACCCGTTCTTCACCACCAAGTCGCAGAGTCTCGGCCAAGGACTGTCGATATGCCGCTCCATCGTCGAAAATCACGGCGGCTCGCTGTCCGCCGAGAATGGCTCCAAGGGTGGGGCGCTGTTTCGGCTGCGCATGCCACTATGCACGCGGGAACGGAGGCCTGATGTCGCGGGGGCATGATGCCGGTACCGTGTACATCGTCGACGATGATCCCGCAGTTCGAGATGGGCTAGGCCGACTGCTCCGCAGCGCGGGATTCGCCGTTGCGACGTTCGCTTCCGGCTCCGCCTTCATCGCTGCGGAACGCGAGGACGGTCCCGCATGCGTCCTGCTCGATCTGCGCATGCCCGGTATGGATGGCATGGCGGTGCAGGCCAGGCTTGCGGAGCAGGGCTCCACTCTTCCAGTGATCTTCCTCAGCGCGCACGCAGAAGTTCCGGTGGCCGTCACTGCCCTGCAGCGCGGCGCCTCAGGGTTCCTTGAGAAGCCCAACTTCGATTACGACGACATGACCAACCAGATCCGCACGGCCATCGCCAAGCACCGCATCGCGCTGGAGCAGCTTCGGCGCCAGAAGGGCCTCTTCGACCGGATCGGCCGACTCACAGCACGCGAACGGCAGGTCGCACAACTGGCCGCAGCCGGCAAGGCGAACAAGGTCATCGCCAGCGAACTCGGTATCAGCGAACGCACGGTGGAGATCCACCGCGGCCGCGGCATGAAAAAACTCAAGCTGCGCTCGGTCGCGGACCTTGTACGCATCGAAGGTGAACTGATGACTGCTACGGCAGCCGACACAAACGCCACCGATTCACAGGAACATTGACCGCCGTCAGCGCTGCTCCTGGGCGCGAAGTGAAATCCGTTTCGGAGGCATACGGGGAATCCCTGATGCCCATGATCGCTGGTCCAAGTAGTCTCCTTCGAATCAGGAGGGAGCCTGGCGACGAGGTAACAGATCATGACTGGCAAATGGCCAACTTCACGTCGATTCCGTCCCGTCGACGGTGCTGCACAGGCAGATGAACACCGCGGGCCGGTGTTGCGGGAACGCGCAAACCGTATCCTGCGTCGAGACGAGCACCTCTTTCATACCGGCGACACCGTGCACCAGACCTACCTGGTCGTAGCAGGATTTCTCAAGAGCTACGTGCTGCACGAAAACGGCGAAGAACAGATCCTCGACTTCCACCAGCCCGGCGACGTCGTCGGCATCGAAGCCATGTTCGGCCAGCCGATCTGCGGTTCAGTTGTGGCGCTGGATACCTCGAGCGTTCGCACACTTTCACTGCCTGATCCTGCAGAGACCTTTGTATCGAGGCAGAGCGACGCGACGCTCATGCTCGCCAGCATGCACCGGGCAATGCGCCGCCTGACCGAACGTCTGCACATGGTGGTGCACCCCACCGGCCAGCGCCTGGCTCGATATCTGCTCGAGTTCGCAGACGCTCAGGCGCGTCGCGGCTGCAGCCGACGAGAGCTGCGGCTACCGATGCGACGGCGTGACCTCGCCAGCTACCTTGGCCTGGCCACGGAGACGCTTTCGCGCACCTTCACCCGCCTGCAGCAGCAGGGGTTGATCAAGGTCGCCAACCACGAGGTGACCCTTCTCGACACGCCGGGCCTGCGCCGCATGGCGGGTCTTGACGTCGAGAAACCGCATGCTGTCCGGCACGCCGGGCAAACGGTCGCTGACACCGGGCACGGGAGACGTTCGCAGCCGCACGACGGCAATCGGTCGCGGGTCCACTCGCTGCCGCCAGACGATACGCCTTCGACAGGCACCATCTCCCGCCAGTGAGGCCGCGGCACGGGGATGCGCCAAAGGGTCGACCCAAGCCGGTCTCCCGTTGACGGCTGTCAATGCACGAATCCCGTTTCCGGACCACGCTGGGAGTTGTACAGCGGAAAAGTGGACCCCGTTGTCACGGCACCCCTCCCCCCACGGCCGTGGATGTCCACCGGCTACTGCAGTTCCGTCCCCGCGGAACATTCCCGGGCAGGGCCCCGCTGTACCCTTTTGGGCACCACCTACACGCTAAGGAAGTGCTGACCAGGGACGCCCCCATCCACGACGCCTCCTACTCGGCTGCCTGGGCACTCCTCATACCGCCAGTTGACAACAGCGGATCTGCTGACGCTCGTCAGCAACCCGGCTATCGACTGAATCGCCCCGATACGGAACCATGCCGGCATGACGCAATCACATGGATTCGTCAATGTCATCGTCGACGCCAGAGGAGCACCTCATTCCATGCCAGGTCCGATCCTGCTGTTTCTGTTCACCGCGGCGGTACTGGCCTGCACGGCCTACTGGACTCGGAGCGACCGCGTCCTGCTCAGGTGGACGACGCGGTTCGCGCTGACCGGCGTGCTGATGGCGCTGCTGCTGCCAGCGGATACGATCGGGCAGATGTCGGCGTGGGTCTGGAGTTTGTTGCCAGAATTTGGCGACTCGCCTCCCGGGCAGACCGGTTCCGGCATCGGCCACGTCGTCATGTTTACCGTCATTGGTTTTCTGTTCGGGAGGCTTCGGCCTGTGATCGGCTGGCCGAGCCTGGCGGTTTTTCTCACCGTGCTCGTCGTACTCACCGAGGTACTGCAACATCTGTCGCCGGGCCGACACCCTTCACTGCTGGACGTCGGCTTCAACACCACCGGCGTCGTCCTCGGACTTGGGCTGCTCGCTGCAGCACGGGCGCTAGGCGTCGCGCCAGGTGCGCCGACTTTGCAGCCATCGCATCCTTCTGACAGCAGGCTGTAATCCCGCAGCCCGTGCGCCAGAACAGGACGGAGGCGAAGAGCAGCACAACCACGGCACCCAGATGCAGCGCCGCGTGTGCCAGGATGGCCTCGTAGACCGGAGGCAGATGCCAGAACCAGATCGCTGCGCCATAGATCACGGCTGATGGCCCCAGCGGCAGGCGCGAGGTCGCGACTAGCGGGGCGAGCAGCATTGGCGCCGCGATACAGAGAATCATGAATTGCAGCATGTGCCCTGACACCAGCGTCCCCGCCAGCCGGCAGAGAGGGCTGACCAGCGCGCCCCCTAGCAACAGCAGACCGACGCCCAGCCACCACGAATCGCCCGAGCGGACCCTGCGCTGCACAACAAAGGCGAGCGCCGCCAGAGGCAACAGGATCTCCGGAGCCAGACTCCAACCGACCCAAATGCCGGCCGGCCCGAGCGGATGCACGCTCAGGCAGGACGCGAGCAGGCCGTGGCGCTCCCATGGCAGCAGCGCCAGCAGCAGCAGGCTGGCCCACCTACGAACAGGATACCGATCCAACCCACTGCCATCAGCCCGAAGCTCGAGCACGCGAGAAACTGGCGGGTCGGGGAAACATCGGCAGGCAGTGCCACCGCGCGGCGCCAGCTCAGGCCATGCAGGATCATGCCCGCGACCAGATGCAGGAGCCAGATCGACGTCAGGATCGGCGTCAGTCCGCGCTGCCATGACCCTGCACAGCCTATGGACAGACCCGCGTAGAGCCATACGAACGCGCTGACCCATAGCAGCAGGTCGCCACAAAGCCAGAGGAAAGGCCGCAGATCCATGATCCGCCAAACCCCGGCAGCGTCAGCGCCAACAGGATCGTCACGCACAACTCAACGCCGATGGCGATGTCGCTGCGCGCCTCGCTCACCGCCCCTCCAGCCATTCCGCAATGGCATCGAGCTCCGCATCCTCGACGTGGCTCAAGTTGCCCATGTGATTACCGGGCTTGATGGTCTGATGCTCTTCAAGCCAACGGCGCAGCTCCCCGGGGTCGTTGCGCAGCCAGCCCGCGACCAGGTGCCGCCGCAGCCTCACAGCGGCGAGATTGGGACCGGCCTGTGGGGTTTGCGCGCGGCCATCAATGCTGTGGCAGGAAGCACAGTGGCGTTCGAATGCGCGCGCTCCATCGGCGCCACCTTCCGGTACGGTGACCACCCGCTCGCGCAACGCCTGCTGCAGATCGTCTTCGGCCATGGCGACGAGATGAAAACCCATGCGGGCATGCTTAGCACCGCAGAACTCGGCGCACATGCCACGGTAGATTCCGGGCTGATCGGCCTCGAGACGAAGTACATTGGTCTTGCCAGCGATGGCATCGAGCTTGCCGCCGAGGCATGGTACCCAACAGGAGTGGATCACGTCCTCCGCCTCGAGCACGATCTCGATGGGGCGCCCGGCCGGGACGAGAATCTCGTTGTCATCGAACAGCGGCGTGCCCTCCACATCGGAGTAGCGCACTGCCCGCCACCACTGCCGCGCCGTGACCTCGACGCGGAACGGCTCCTCGCCCACATCCCGCGCCAGCATGGCGTCGCCTCTGCGTACGCCATGGAACATCGGGGTCATGATCACTGCCAACGGCAGCACGATGCCGGCACCCGCCGCAAGTCAGGGAGGCGTTGGGACGACTGCGCTGCAGC
>REEU01000154.1 GCA_007694905.1 Gammaproteobacteria bacterium
AGCACCGTCTTCGGGAGGCGGGGGTCGCTGGTTCGAGTCCAGTCACTCCGACCAAAATCGACTACAGCCCACCCGGGGCCTATGTTATAAGATCACACATGAGCTCCGGCCCTGCAGTTCCCGTCATCGAGCTGGATTCCGTCCGCTTCCGCTGGCATCCACGCTCGCCTGTTGTGCTCGCGATCGACGCCCTGGCTGTCGATCCCGGCGAACGGGTGTTCATCCGCGGCCCCAGTGGCAGCGGCAAGACGACCCTGCTCGGCCTCATCGGCGGCGTTCTGACCCCGGAAACCGGCCATGTGCGCATTCAGGGCGTCGACCTCGGTCCCCGCTCGGCATCCGCACGCGATCGCCTGCGGGCGGACGCCATCGGCTTCGTCTTTCAGATGTTCAATCTCATTCCCTACCTGTCGGTGCTCGACAATGTGCTTCTACCCTGCCGCTTTTCCCGCCAGCGCGCCGACCGGGCAGCCGCGTCGGGCGACGCCGCGAACGAAGCGCGCCGGCTGCTGCTGCGGCTCGGTCTTGGTCAGGCGGACATCGTCGCAAGGGACGTCGCAGAACTTTCGGTCGGTCAGCAACAGCGGGTGGCCGTCGCGCGGGCGCTGATCGGGCGTCCGGCCATCGTCATCGCGGATGAACCCACATCGGCGCTGGATGCCGACACCCGCGACGACTTCCTGACCCTGCTCGCCGAGGAATGCGGCACCAGCGGTGCTGCCCTGCTGTTCGTCAGCCACGACACGGAACTTGCGCGCCGCTTCGATCGGACCCTGGACATGCGCGAACTCAACCTGGCGCTTGCCGCCACCGGTGCCGCCTGATGCGCGCCCTGATCCATCTCGCGCTGAAGAGCCTCTGGAACCGCCGCTTCACGGCAGGCTTGGCATTGCTGTCCATCACGATCTCGGTGACGCTGCTGATCGGCGTGGAGAAGGTTCGCACCGAGGCCCGCAGCAGCTTCACCCAGACCATCGCCGGCACCGATCTCGTCGTCGGCGCCCGCTCCGGCCCCATTCAGCTGCTTCTCTACAGCGTGTTCCGAATCGGCGACGCCACCGCGAACGTGTCCTGGGGCAGCTATCAGCGCATCTCCGGCCATCCCCTGGTGGCATGGGCCATTCCCCTTTCCCTCGGCGATTCCCACCGAGGCTACCGGGTGGTCGGCACCACCGAAGCCTACTTCGAGCACCTGCGCTACGGCGGCAATCGCTCCCTGGCACTGACCGAAGGCGTCTGGTTCGACGACCTGTTCGACGCCACCCTCGGCGCGGAGGTGGCCCGCGCGCTCGGCTATAACCTCGGTGATCGCATCACGCTCGCCCACGGTACCGGAAGTCACAGCTTCGCCGACCACGACGACATGCCGTTCACCATCACCGGCATTCTCGAGCCCACAGGAACGCCGGTGGATCAGAGCATCCACGTCAGCCTGGAGGCTATCGAGGCCATTCACCTCGGCTGGGAAGGCGGCGTACCGATTCCTGGCCAGGAGGTGTCGCCAGAGGATGCACGGGAACGGGAATTGACGCCGCGCGCCATCACCGCCTTCCTGCTGGGTCTGCAGTCCCGCGCGGCGGTGTTTCAGGTGCAGAGGGCGATCAACGCGTATCCGGACGAGCCGCTTTCGGCCATCCTGCCCGGCGTGGCACTGCAGCAACTGTGGAACCTGGTGGGCATCGCGGAGAACGCGCTGCTCGTCGTATCGATGTTCGTCGTTCTTGCCGGGCTCGCAGGAATGGTTACGATGCTGCTCGCATCCCTTTCGGAACGACGCCGGGAGATGGCCATCCTGCGCTCCGTGGGTGCTCGGCCGGCACACGTATTCGGACTGCTGACGGCGGAGAGCGCGCTGCTGGGTGTCACCGGCGCCGTGGCCGGTTTCGCGCTGGTCTATGCATTGATGGGGCTCGGTGCACCGCTGGTTCAGGCAACCTGGGGCCTGCATCTGGCGCCGTCCGCACCAAGCATGCGTGAACTGGCTCTGCTCGGCATGGTCATAGCAGGTGCGACCGTGGCGGGCGCGATCCCGGCTTGGCGAGCCTACCGCATGTCGCTGGCGGATGGCCTGTCTATCCGGACCTGATCGAGCTCGAATCCGAAACTCTGAAAGAAGGAAGCGTCGCGTTGAATCCAAATCATGTCCGATTCGTTCTGCTGGCGCTGATCGCGTGCCTGACCATGCCGATGGCGAACGCCGAGGAGCCGCGCCCGCTGGAATGGCAAGAACTCATGCCGCCGGGCTGGAAGCCCTCCATGCCGGACTTCAGCAGCTTTTTCCATGACCCCATGTCACCGGCCGCAGCCCAGGACGAGGACGCGCCGCTGGTGGAAGCACTGGACGATACGCTCATCTCCATCGAAGGTTGGCTGGTGCCGCTCGAGTGGGGCATGGACGCGCTCAAGGAGTTCCTGTTCGTGCCCTGGTTCGGCGCCTGCATCCACGTGCCACCGCCGCCCCCGAATCAGATCATTCGCGTGACACTGGAAAAGGGCGTACCCGAGCGGGAGATGTTCGAACCCCAGAAGCTCACGGGCCGGCTGCGCGCCGAGCGCAGTGAGTCAGAGCTCGCTTTGGCCGGTTACCGGATGGAAGCCGCCCGGACCGAGCGGCTCCCCGACTGAGCCCGATCAGGGCAAGTTGAAGCGTCGAGCCCCCGGCGTCAGGCGCCCTGCCCCCTGCCCCCGATCGGAAACCGCCTGCACGCGGATACGCTCCAACGGCAGCAGCTCGAACAGCTCGACTTCGACATGCCGCAGGCGGACGCCGGAATCACACCGGTAGGTCCAGAACACGTTGCCGTCCATGTGCTTGTGGTCATGGTCATGGTCATGGTCATGGTCATGGCCATGGTCATGGTCACCGGCATCGTGGTCATGACCACGTTCGTGGCGCGTCGCCGCTGCCCCATGGTCATGACGGTGGCCGTGGGCGGGTTTGCTGTCCTCTTGACGATGCTTGTGGCCCGCCTCCGCATGGCGGTGGTGGCCGTGGTCGTGCTTGGCCGACTTGTCACCGTGCTTGTGGTCCGCTTGGCCGTGGTCATGGCGGTGGTCGCGACCCTCCTTCCCATGGCCGTGATCAGCATGACCGGGATCGGCCAGCAGCGTTTCCGGCAGCTGCACCTCCACCGAAACCTGCTCACAGTTTCCATTCGACCAGGCGAACCAGCTGCCGGCCTCGATCGCAGCGACCCGTTCGCGGATCGAGTCGTGCTCGGCCGCGTTGGCTGGGGCACGCTCGAGGCCGACCAGGTCCCCCGTAGGCGCCGTCAGCATGAGATCCACCCGGCCGCCTTCGATGGCCACGGTCAGATCCGCGACGCCGTGCTCGTGAACGCCGAGCCCGGCCCAGGCGGCAGTCGATCCAGCGAACACCATGAGCCCCAGTCGTTTCATCCCCGCCGTCTCCATTGCCAGTTGAGCGTATGGGCAGCCGCCACGCAGGCGACACCAATCACCGTAAGACCGCGCTCGAGCGCATCGGTTTCCTGCAGCACCCCCAGCACCATCAGCACGAGCCCGATCGCGGCCAGCGCCACGAGCCGCATGTCCCTGTGGACGCGGAAACCGAAGCCGATGCCAACGGCCGAAACGGGCACGGCGACGGCCAGCATGGCGATGTGGAATCCCTCGTCCGCAAGAAACACGGGGAACAGCCATGGCGCCAAGGTGATGAACACAGGCAGCAGCAGGCAATGCGCCAGACAGGCCACAGAAAGACCGACCGCTGCTTCGTCGGCATAGCGCATGAGCAGTCTCCAGGCCGAGCGACTTCATATGTTATAACATAGCTTGCACTCCCATCAGTACCTCAGGGTTGCATCGCCCACGATCTGAACTATGCTCCGGGCATCATTGCGCCAAATGACGGAAGCCCGCATGCCCGCATCCACGCCCCAACGCCTGGCGAGTTTCGAGCTCGGCCAGCATCTTGTGGAGCTGACCGAGGATGCGGACAGCACCCTGACGCTGTGGCTCGACGGGTGTGAGCGCAAACGCCGCGCTGCCGGCGAGCGCGGAACCTACCTTTGGACCAACGTCGAACTGCCCTTCGAGGATCACCACCTGGTGGAGGTCCGACGCGCAGCGGGTACCAACGCCGCGGTGGAGATACTGGTCAACGGTAACCTGCAGACACGGGTGGAGGCCCGCGCCGCATGAACCCGCAGACGCTCAAGCTGCTGCGGGATACGGCCATCTTCGAACAGTTGACCGATGAGCAGTTGACCCGGATCGGCCAGCGCCTGATCAACCTCGAGTTCGAGCCCGGTGATCTCGTCTTTCGCGAGGGGGCACCGGGCCGCTACATATGCTTCATCATCGAGGGTCACCTTGAAGTGCTCAAAGAGACCGACGATGGCAAACGCATTCCCATCGCCACCCTCCGGGGTGGCCACTCCGTCGGCGAGATGTCCATCATCGATGGCCTCACCTGCTCAGCCACCGTGATTGCCGAGTCGCCTGCCCGGGTGCTGGCATTGACCCGGGAAGACTTCGACCTCCTCGTGGACGACGAGCCGCGCCTCGGCGCCGAGATCTTCCGGGGCATTTCCCGCCTGCTGAGCATGAGCCTGCGCAAGACATCCGCCGACCTGGCGGCCGCCCGCGCGCTGGGCTGAGAACAGGCCTGCAGGTCGGTACGGCAATCAGAGGCATGCACACATGAAATACCTCCACACCATGCTCCGGGTTTCGGACATCGATGCATCACTGCGTTTCTTCGTGGACGGGCTGGGTCTCGCGGAAGTGCGGCGCATCGAGCAGCCCCAGGGACGGTTCACGCTGGTGTTTCTGGCACCGCCCGGGCAATCGGACGCCCAGATCGAGCTGACCTGGAACTGGGATCCCGAGGAACTCGAAGGCGGCCGCAACTTCGGCCATGTGGCCTACGCCGTCGACGACATCTACGGCCTCTGCGAGCATCTCGAGGCCCAGGGCGTCACCATCAACCGGCCGCCTCGGGACGGCCGCATGGCCTTCGTCCGCTCGCCCGACGGTATCTCCGTGGAGTTGCTGCAGCGCGGCGACGCGCTTCCTGTGCGTGAACCCTGGGCCTCCATGCCCAATACCGGAACCTGGTGACATGTCGACGCCGACCGAGCCCGGCTAAACTGCTGCGCTTCAGCAACCGCTACTGACGAGGAGAGACGCATGAAGCTGTACAACGGCCTCGGGCCCAACCCACAGGTGGTTCGGATCTTCATGGCCGAGAAAAGCATGGACATTCCCGTCGAAGACGTGGACCTCATGGCTGCGGACAACCGCAAGGCGCCACATCTGCAGCGTAATCCGACAGGCGGCCTGCCGACCCTGGAACTCGACGATGGCAGCTTCATTGCCGAAATCACGGCCATCTGTGAATACCTCGAGGAACATCAGCCCGAACCGGCCCTGATCGGCCGCACACCCGAGGAGCGCGCTGAGACGCGTATGTGGACGCGGCGTATCGATCTGCAGATCGTCGAGCCCATGACCAACGGATTCCGCTACAGCGAAGGACTCCCCCTGTTCAAGGATCGCATGCGATGTCTGCCGGAAGCGGCCGATGGACTGAAGACCATCGCCCGCGAAAAGCTCGTTTGGCTCGACGGCCTGCTGGCAGGCAAAGACCACGTCTGCGGCGACCGCCTGACGCTGGCCGACATCCTTCTCTACGCCTTCGTGACCTTCGGCGGCAGCGTGGGGCAGCCCCTGCCGGACGAGTGCCGCAACATCAAGCGTCTGATCGAACGCCTGGACGCGCGCCCGAGCGCCAAAGCCTGAGCCGGAGTCGGAGTCGGGCGGATCCGATGAAACGGGTCCGACAAGCGACGAAACGAGCCCGGAACGCGGCGCATGGCGTTCCGGGCTCAACCTGATTCTGTTACGTTTCGACTCAGCCCGCTGCTTCACCTCCAGGTAGCTGAACAGACACCCACCCAAAGGACCATGCGGTGAAGAAGACCTACCTGGCAGCCCTCGTCGTCGCGCTACTGTTCGTGCTGTGGATGCTGTCTGGACAGATCGGCACTGACGGCGAACGCGCCCCTGCGCCAAGTCTGGCCGAATCCCGTGACTCCATGCTCCGCCAGCGGGAGGACTCGCCCATGGCGGTGAGGGTGCGCAACCTCGACGCTGAACTGCAGCGCGCGCTCATCGCCGTGCGCGGCCGCACCGAAGTCAACCGTCGGGTCGCCGTGCGCGCCGAGACTGGAGGCCTGGTGGCGGCCCTGCCGGTGGAGAAGGGTGACGTGGTGCGAGCAGGCGACATCCTTTGCCGAATCGATGCCGGCAGCCGTCCCGCCCGCCTGGAAGAGAGCCGGGAGGCGGTCACCGTGGCCGAACTCGAATTCGAAGGCGTGCAGAAGCTGGAGCAGAGAGGCCTGGTGTCCGCCACCGGTGTCGCCACCGCACGGGCTCGTCTCGCCACCGCGCGGGCCGATCTCCGCCAGCGGGAGCTGGACCTGTCCTACACCGCGATTCGCGCGCCGTTCGACGGCATCGTGGAAACGCGTCCCGTGGAGATCGGCGACTTTCTGCAGGCGGGCCAGGTGTGCGCCGAGGTCCTCGATCCCGACCCCCTGCTGCTGGCGGGCCAGGTTTCCGAACGTGACGTGGCACGGCTGCAGATCGGCGATCCGGGCACGGGGCGCCTGCTCACCGGCGAACGGGTATCAGGTGTCATCACCTACGTGGCCCAGGCCGCCCATCCCAGCACCCGCACGTTCCGAGTCGAAGTCGCGGTACCGAACCCGAATGCTTCCCTGCGCGACGGCATCACTACGGAAATTCAGCTTCCGGCAGAAGAGCACCTCGCTCACCACGTCCCGTCCTCGGTGCTCGCGCTGGACGATCTCGGCGAACTCGGCGTGCGCATCGTCGATGCCGATGACCGCGTGCAGTTCGTCCGCATCCGAGTGATTCGCGACACTGCGGACGGACTCTGGGTCACGGGATTGCCCGAGACCGTTCGCCTGATCACCGTCGGCCAGGAACTGGTGGTGCCCGGGGAACAGGTGCGTGCGGTACCGGAGGCGGAACGGCCGCTACCCATCGATATGTCCGAAACCCCGACGCGCCTCGACGCGACCGCGGCGACCCGCTCTGGCGGAGACGACGGAGCCGGTCAACCATGAACGCCATGATCGACTGGGCGGTTCAACGCAGCCGCACCTCGCTGTCACTGCTGGCCATGGTCCTGATCGTCGGCGGCTGGTCCTACATCGTGATGCCCATCGAGGCGGAACCGAACATCCAGGTCCCGGTATTCATCATCACCATTCCCCACGAAGGCATTTCGCCGGAGGACTCCGAACGGCTCCTGGTGATGCCGATGGAGACCGAGCTGCGCTCCATCCAGGGCGTCAAGGAGATTAGAGCCTTCGCCGCGGAAGGCTCGGCCACCGTGGTGGTCGAGTTCGATGCCGACTTCGACGCCACGCGCGGTCTCATGGACGTACGTGAGGCGAGCAACCGCGCCCGCCCGAAGATGCCCGACACGGCAGACGAGCCCATCGTGTCGGAGATCACGACGGTGGACTTCCCCATCATCACCATCAACTTCGCCGGCGACAACGTCCCCGAGCGTGCGCTGTACAACGCCGCGGTGCGGGTCAAGGACGAACTGGAAGCCCTGCCCGACATACTGGAAGTACAGATGCGCGGGCAGCGGGAAGAGGTGCTCGAGATCATCGTCGACCCGGCTTTGCTCGAAACCTATGACATCGACATCAGCCAGCTCATCAACAGCGTCACCCAGAACAACCGCCTGATTCCCGCAGGCGCACTCGACGCAAGCTCCGGCAGATTCTCGGTGAAGGTTCCCGGCGTCATCGAAACCGCACAGGATCTGTTCGGTATTCCGGTGAAGACCGAGGGTGACACGGTGGTCACGCTCAGCGATGTTGCCGACATCCGCCGCACGTTCAAGGACAGGACCAGTTACGCCCGCGTCAACGGCATTCCGGCGATTTCCCTGGAAGTCACCAAGCGGGTGGACGCCAACCTGATCAACACGGTGCTGCAAACGCGGGAACTGGTGGACGCCATGCGTGGAAACTTCCCCGCCGGCGTGCAGATCTTCTACACCCAGGACCAGGCACCGGACGCCCAGCAGCAGGTGGACGAACTCACCGGCAACATCGTGACGGCCCTGGCGCTGGTGATGATTATCGTGGTGGCGGCTTTGGGCCTGCGCAGCGGTCTTCTGGTGGGCTTGGCAATCCCGACCTCGTTTCTGTTCGCGGTCACGCTGCTCAACGGCTTCGGCTACTCGTTCAACTTCATGGTCATGTTCGGCATGCTGCTCGGCCTTGGCATGCTCATCGACGGCGCCATCGTCGTCACCGAATACGCCGACCGCAAGATGGCCGAGGGCCTGCATCGGCGCGATGCGTATGCCCTGGCCGCCAAGCGCATGTTCTGGCCCGTCACAGCCTCCACCGCCACGACGCTGGCCGCGTTTCTTCCCCTCATCTTCTGGCCCGGCGTATCAGGCAAATTCATGCTCTACTTGCCTGTCACCGTGTTCTGCGTGCTGGTGGGATCGCTGGCCTATGCCCTCTTCTTCGGGCCGGCCCTCGGTGCCCTGATCGGCAAGGTCGGTGCACCGGACGCCCGCGCGCTGGCCGATCTCAATGTGCTCGAAAACGGTGATCCGCGCACGCTGCGCAATGCCACCGGGATGTACGCACGCTTTCTGGATCTGGCGGCCCGCTGGCCCTTCGTGGTGTTCGGCCTGACCTTGCTGATCCTGTGGGGCTCGTTCACCGCCTACGGCAACCACGGCCGGGGCTTCATCTTCTTCAACGAGATGGACCCGATTTTCGCCCGCATCACCGTGAAGGCCCAGGGCAATCTGAGCGTGGACGAGGTCCGGGACCTTGTGGTCGAGGTGGAAAACGAAGTCGTCCGGGTTCCGGGGATCAAGGCGATCAACACTCGGACCAACCCACCGGGTGGCTCCGGCTTCCGGGGCTTCAATGTGGTACTCGACGAGATCGGCTCGATCTTCATCGAGATGCACGAGCAGAAGGACCGCACCCGGACGGGAGAGGAGGTCCTCGAAGAGATCCGGGAGCGGACGTCTGCGCTGGCGGGTATCGAAATCGAAATTCAGCGCTTCGAAGGTGGCCCTCCCGTCGGCAAACCGATTCAGCTTGAGTTCGCCTCACGCAACGGCGACATCCTCGAACCCGCCGTCGCCTGGGTCCGCGAGTGGGTCGAAGAGAACGTCGACGGCCTGCGGGATCTCGCCGACACACGCTCTCAGCCGGGCGTGGAGTGGCGGCTGGACGTGGATCGGGCGCGTGCCGCCCAGTACGACGCCAACGTCACCACCGTGGGAACGGTGGTGCAGATGGTCACAAGCGGGCTAAAAATCGCCGAGTTCCGGCCCTTCGACGCACAGAAGGAAGTGGACATCCGCATCCGCTTTCCGGACGAGTATCGGGGTCTCTCCATGCTCGATGCGCTGCGCATTCCCACCCGCGAAGGCGCCGTACCGCTGTCCAGCTTCGTCACCCAGACTGCGGTCCGGAACGTGGATACCATCCAGCGTACGGCCGGCATCCGGGTCGAATACCTGCGCGCCAACGTGGCGCCGGGGGTGCTGGCCGACGACAAGGTGCGGCAGATCCAGGCTTGGCTCGATACCCAGACCCTCGACCCTGCCCTGCGCATCCAGTTCCGCGGGGCCAACGAGGAACAGGAGCAGGCCATGGCCTTTGTCGGCCTCGCGTTCCTGCTGTCGCTGCTGCTGATGTTCGTGCTACTGGTCACCCAGTTCAACAGCTTCTACCAGGCGGCGCTGATCCTCTTCGCCGTGGTGATGTCCACGGCAGGCGTGCTCATGGGCCTGCTGATCACCAGTTCGCCGTTCAGCGCCATCCTCACCGGGGTCGCCATCGTGGCGCTGGCCGGGATCGTCGTGAACAACAACATCGTCCTCATTGACACGTTCAATGGCCTGCGCCGCGAACGACCGGACCTCGATGACCTCACCCTGATCGTGCGCACCGGTGCCCAGCGGCTGCGGCCCGTCCTGCTGACCACGGTCACCACCGTGTTCGGGCTGCTGCCCATCGCAGCCCATCTGAGCATCGATCTTATCGCCCGAGACGTGACCTATGGTGGACGCACTGCACAATTCTGGGTGCCTCTGGCTCAGAGCATCGTCGCCGGACTGACCTTCGCGACGGTGCTGACCCTGGTCGCCACCCCCGCAATGCTGGCGATTCCGCAGCGGCTTCGGGAAACGCTGCTGCCCTGGCTGCGGTTCCTGCGTCGCATCATCTTCCGGACCCTGCGCAATCCGCGGAGCCGGCAACCACGGCAGGCTTGAAGCCCAGGCCTCGAGCCCGAATACGCAGCGTCTCGCTGTCCGCAATGGTTCCTCACAGCGCCTCAAGATCAGCTGAACCGCGACCCGGGCGCGGAACAAGCTTATGATTCAAAGACGCTTAACTTGAAATCCCATAAAAGGGATCAGGATGAATGCAGTTCCGCAGCACCGTTGCCGGCACCACGATCCCCGCTCCGAGAGACATGCCCCGCCACCTGCAGTCGCGAACCGCGAGCCGGACCCATCAGGGCCGGAATCGCATAAATCGTAGGAAAAAAATCCCCCGGCGACAAGGGATTGGGGAGGGGAGGGGGGTGTCGCCGGGGGTTTTACGAACCGTTGAATTCTTTGAGTGAGCGGATCCGGGAAAGTTCCCTTCAAGCGCCCAACGGAACGCTGCAGATAATGACGCAACGCACAATAAGTCGTCAAGAAATTCCGACGGCAGGGTCAGTTTTTGTGTTCGCGAGCACACTTCACGCTTAGGGAAGTACTGATCACTTCCTTAGTCCCGCTCCCGCAGATCCACGTGATCATAGATGCCCGTCACGTTCGAGAAACTCAGAAACAAGGTGTGCGCAACGTGCGCATGCGGATCATGCAAATGGTACTTGAATCGACTCTGCTTTCCGCCCTGCAGCCAGGCGTCGTAGTCCCTGGTCAGCTGGCGGACGTCGCTGGGCATGTCCTTCGACCAGGTGGCCTTGAACGGGCCCAGAACCGCCCCGCCCTGGAGACAGATGGTGATCTCGTGATTCGTGAGCTTGTCGTCCGCCTTCATGACGTTTCTCCCGGCCGCGCTGTGTCAGCCGAGTATAACGCCTGGGTCAAACCCGCCGTGGCCGTTATGCTGGCACTTCACTGCACGGGGAGATCGAGCCATGTCCGCCATCCGTTTCGGCGCCCACGTCGGCCAGCAGAATCTGGACTTCGAAACCCTGAGAGCCACCTGGCGCATGCTCGATGGCGCCGGTGTCGACTGGATCTCGGCCTGGGATCACTTCTATGAGGCGCCGCCGGCCGGCGGCACCCAGCCCCACTTCGAGGCGCTCGCCACCCTCGGCGCACTGGCTGCGGACACCCGCCACGCCAGGATCGGCTGCCTTGTGTTCTACGTCGGCTACCGTAATCCGGCCCTGCTCGCGAAGGCTGCCACCACGCTGGACCACATCTCCAACGGCCGGTTCGAACTGGGCCTGGGCGCCGGATGGCACCACTGGGAAGCCACCGCCTATGGCTATGACTTCCCAGCCCTCGGCACCCGGCTGGACATGCTCGACGAGGCCACCGCGCTGATCCGCCAAATGCTCACCGAGGAGCGGACCACCTTCGACGGCCAGCACTTCCGTACCGAAGACGCGAGCTGTCTGCCCCGCCCGCTGCAGGCCAGGCTGCCGATCTGGATTGGCGGGGTTGGCGAGAAGCGGACGTTGCGCCTCGTGGCGCGCCATGCGGACGGTTGGAACGCGGCCTATGTGGCACCGGCCGAGTTCGCCCGCCTGTCAGGCGTGCTCGACCAGTGGTGCGAAGTCGAGGACAGGGATCCACACAGCATCCGTCGCGGCATCAACTTGAGTTTTCATCTCGGTCTCGATCAGGCCGACGCCGAGCGCGAGCGGACGCGCATGAATCAGGATTGGGGGCCGATGGTGGATCGCGTCCGGGAAGGGGCCCTCATGGGCACGCCCGCCGAGGCCCTGGAGACCATCGAAGCCTACCTGGATGCCGGTGCCACGGACGTCAACGTGGCCCTGCGGGCGCCCTGGAACGAAGCAGC
>REEU01000228.1 GCA_007694905.1 Gammaproteobacteria bacterium
ACGCAGCGATCGCCGCGGACTGATTCAGAATCGTAGTGTGACGCCGGAAGCTCGGCCCGTCCGCGCTGCGCGCGGCCTGGGCGCTCCCACAATCACACCATCATCGGACCGTCGTCAGGTGCGTCGTGCTCCGCGCGCAGACGACGCTCCAGATCAGGATCGATGGAGCGGAATCGCCAGACCCCGTCCTCGCCGGTGATGCGCTCGATGCGGTCCCGGTGCATGAGCAGGTGCAGGTGCGCAATGCACTCGCCCAGCGCCATGATCATCTGCCGCGTGTCCAGCTTGCGCCGGAACAGCACCGGCAGCATGTCCCGCGCGATGGCTGGAGTGATGCAGTGCTCCTCCAGCGCCAGCATCCGATCTTCGTGGTGTGCGATCAGGGCACGCAGACGCTTGCGCAGCCCCCGGAACGGATTACCGTGGGCGGGCAGGACCAGAGTCTCGTCCGGCAAGGACAGGAAGCGATCGTGGGAGTCGAGCCAGTCTTTCAGCGGATTCGCCTCCGGTTCCGTCGGGTGCACGCTGACGTTGGACGTGATGACCGGCAGAACCTGATCACCGGCGATGAGGATGCCGAGCTGACGACAGTAGAGGCAGGCGTGCTCCGGCGAGTGTCCCGATCCCACCAGCACCTGCCAGTCGCGGCCGCCGATGGTCAGGCTGTCGCCGTGTCGCAGGCGGTGGTAGCCCGTCGGTAGCGGCGTGATGCTGGAGCCGAAACCACCCGAAAAATTGCGGCGCATGGCCTCGAGATCCTCAGGCTGAAGGCCGGCGCCGCGATAGAAGGCCGCACTTTCCCAGCTCATGCTGCCGAAGTGGCCACCGGCGGAGAACGCACGGGCCTGAAAGTACTCGCCGCGTGTCATGTGCAGCGGCACCTGGAAGCGCTCGCTCAGGTAGCCGGCTTGGCCGATGTGGTCCGGGTGCATGTGAGTGGCCAGCAGCCGTTGCACAGGCCGGCCGGACAGCTCCCCTGCGAACAGAGCTTCCCACAATTCCCGGGTGGGCTCATCGCCGAGCCCCATGTCCACCAGCGTCCAGCCTGACGCATCCTCGAGTACATAGAGATTGATGTGGTCCAGTGAGCCCGGCATCGGCATGCGCAGCCAGCGCACGCCCGGAGCGATCTCCACGCTTGCACCCGGTTGTGGGCTATGTGTGAATGGATACGACAATTCCCCCATAAGGATGGCTTCCCCCCGCGAATCCAGATAGCCATTGGAACGGGCGCAGGCGGAAGGTGCAAGGGCCTTCCTGCCCGGAAGGGACGGCACCGGCGCGCGCTTCCGACTATCCTTCCAAAGCCGGAGGCGTTGCTCTAGTTGCGTCTGCAAGCCAGGGGCTCATTTCGTGAGGGCGTGCATGAAGGATCCAGACCAGAAGGACTCGGGTTCGGGCGATGGGCCGACCGAGCTCAGGTCGAACGGGCGTGGAGTGACCGACGACGAGCCCCGGCTTCGAAGGGGAGACGCGAGCAGCGAAGCGGGTGAGGCCGATCTGCCCCTCGGGCATTCGGATGAGGATGATCCGACCGAGATGCGGCAGCCACCGCTGCCGGCCGCGGAGTCGGAGGACGACACCGAGTACGAACAGACGACCCGGATTCGGGGCCGTCGTCGCGTCGAGGAAGACGAGGCCGAAGATGTCACGCGCATGCATGCTCCGGCTGCTGCGGATGAGGACGACGAAATCACGCAGTTCCGTGCGCCCGGAGGCGACGACGAAGCGGAAGACATGACGCGCATGCGCTCGCCTGCGCCGCGCAGCGAACTCGAGGACGACGACGGTGATGCGACGCGCATGCGCGGTCGGCCGGGTGCTCAGGCTGCCCGCGGCGACGACGATCCGACCATCACCGCCCGGGCACCGAACCGTCCCTCTGCCGGTATTCGTCGCGCCAGCGCCGGCAATGAAGACACGACCATCCGTAAGGGTGATCTGCCCGCCGGCGGCGACGATCTCACGATGCAAACGAAGCTTCGTGGTCGCCGCGTCGTCGACGAGGACGCGGCGATCCAGAGTGCTGAAGGTGCGGACGATGATCCCACCGTGCAGGGGACCACGGGTGGCAACTTCGGCCAGTCCAATGACAAGTCGCTGTCCTCCACCACGACACTCGGGGGTGGCACGGTCCTGAAGGGGCGCTTTGTCCTCGAGGGCAAGCTTGGCGAAGGCGGCATGGGCGGAGTCTACAAGGCCGTCGACCTGGTCAAGCAGGAAGCCCGGGATCGCAATCCACACGTCGCGGTCAAGGTCCTCAACGAAAACTTTGCGGAACACCCGGACGCCTTCATTGCCCTGCAGCGGGAGTCGAGCCGGACTCAGCGCCTTTCGCACCCGAACATCGCCTCCGTTTACGACTTCGACCGGGATGGCCAGACCGCTTTCATGGTCATGGAGCTGATGCAGGGCGATCCCCTGGACAAGTTTCTCAAGAAACATCGACAGGGCGTTCCGAAGGATCAAGCGCTGTCGATGATTCACGACATGGCGTCCGCCCTGGCCTACGCGCACGGGCAGAACCTCATCCACTCCGACTTCAAGCCGGGCAACATCTTCTTGACGGCCGGCGGGACCGCGAAGGTGTTCGACTTCGGGATCGCCCGGGCGGCCGCCGTGCCGGGTGAAGAAAAGGCTGCGCGGCGCCGACCGATTTCAGAAGATACGCTGGAGCAGGATGACGGCACTGATAAAACGCTGTTCGATGCCGGTCAGCTCGGCGCGCTGACTCCGGCCTATGCGGCCTGTGAAATGTTCGAGGGTCAGGAGCCCGCGCCGCAGGATGACGTTTACGCGCTCGGGATTGTTGCCTACCAGTGCATGACTGGAAGGCATCCTTACGATCGCAAGAAGGCACCCATTGCCGAAGCTCAGAAAATGGTGCCCCAGCGTCCGGAGGGTCTCACTCGACGTGAGTGGAACGCGCTTCGCCATTCATTGGCCTTCCGCCGCGAAGACCGCACGCCGAATGCCCAGGTCTTTCTCGAGGAGTTCTTCGGCGTTGCAGGTACCGGCGCCCGTTATGCGGTGCTCGGCGCCGCCGGCGTTGCCGTCATCGTGGCCGGTCTCTACTTTGGCGGGGTCATCGGTCCTGGCGCGGCGCCCATCGAAGTGCCGAGGGAGTGGGTTGAACTCGATACCCGAATCGAAAATGCCCGCTCCGGTGTGCAGGAGCAGCTCGCCACGCCGATGTTCAGCCCGATCTGGGAGGAGTTCGTTCAGCGGGACATCCGTCGCTGGGAGGAGGCTGCCACACCGCTGGTGGTGGCGGGAACGTTCAGCTCGGTAGAACAGATGGAGACCACCCGGCGCCGTGTCTTCGATGAGCTGGCTGTTCCGCTGCGCGTACAGACGCCGGAGGGGTCGAGTGATCAGTACCGATTGCTGGCGGGGCCATTCAGCGGCGCGGATGCAGACGGCCGTCGCGCCGACGTGCTGGCGCGACTGCGCGCAGCGGGACTCGAAGCCGTGGAAGAAGGCGACACGGCCCTCATCGCCGAGGCCCGGGACCAGGCGCTTGGTGTCTACCTGGCGGAGATCGAGCGGCTCATGCCCGGTGGCGAGCCGCCAGCGATTCCGACGATTCGCGACGGTGAGCGATTCGTCGCCAATCCGGAACGGCTCGAGGAGGCACGTAGCCAGGTCGCCCGCATGCGCGACGCCCAGGAGGTGTTGAATCGGGCCAGCGAGCGCTATCCGACCCGGCCCGAGCGGCTGGCGGCGTTGCGAGCGGAAGTCGATGACACACGCACGCTCTGGCAGGAGCACATCGACCAGGCCATCGCCCGGGCGAGCAGCCGCCAGGCTGAGGAGGATCGTGCGGAGCTCATCGCCCAGCAACGGGAGCAGGCGGAAGCGGATCGCCGTCGGGCTTACGAGAGCATGCGTGACGATCGGGTGTTTCCGACCTTCGCGGGCCGCTGTCACCACCCGAATGAGGTGCAGGCCGTGCTGGCCGATTTCGGGAGGCTGCAGCCCGAGGATCGGCTGCAGGCGCTGCAATATGCCTTCAATTGTGCCAATGGCCGTATTACCCGCACTCCAGAGCCGGTCATGGAGTCGCGCGGCCTCATCCTGGCAGTGGCCGACCACTCCGGTCTGGCGTCCATCACGCCGCCGGACCCCTGTTCGAGCAGGGCCTATATCGCAAACGGAAGAACCTCGTTCTGCACCGACGATCTCGCAGCGGGCGGCAGCGGACCGGCCATCGTGGTGGTGCCGGGGATGGGCGGCAACAGCAATGCCATTTTTGGCATTGGCAAGTACGAGGTTGCTGTGCGCGAGTTCAATGCGTTCTGTCGGGCGACGAACTGTCCCACCCCTGCCAGCGGCGGGCCGCGGATGCCCGCCACCGGCATTCCCATCGAAGCGGCAAAAGCCTACGCGGATTGGCTCTCCGAGCAGACGGGTTACACCTATCGTCTGCCGACCGTGGCCGAATGGCAGCACGCGGCCGATGCGAATGGGTCGCCCCTGGACAGCAACCGCAACTGCTACTCCAGCGTGCGCGGTGTCTTGCGGGGCGAGACCATGATCAACGTGACCCAGGGGGCAGCGAACGCCTGGGGTCTGATCAACCATGTCGGCAATGCGCAGGAGTGGGTGACCCCGAATTCAGGCAGTGGCTGGATCGCGATCGGCGGCAAGCACACCGATGCCCTGTCTGAGTGCACTGTCCAGACCCGGGTCGAGCACAGCGGCCGGTCTGATGCGGTGACCGGTTTCCGACTGCTGCGTGAAATACGCTGAGGTTCAGGGAGGTGCAGGTTTTGGGGGCGGCCCATATCCACTGTCCGGTGTGGGCATGATAAGGTTGCGCCGGGTCGAGGATAAGCGCCACGGGGATGGCGCGGACGTGATCGCCCCGGTGAGTGGGGGAGTCTTGCCCTTACCGATTCACTTGGCTTCGCCTATGGTGATGAGAGCGATGGCGATCCCGGTCGCTGCGCCCGAGGTCTTGCGTGCCAACGCTGCTCGTCTCCCCTTGTTCGATCCGCTGTATCCCGCCCCCAGCCTGCCGCGGATGACCTGCGCCGCGCGGAGGATGCGTCGATGGTCTGCTTCGGGGACGAAAATGTGCACGCCTTAACCCGCCTCGCTCACCGATTCGCCGCCTGCCTGCCGCTGCGGTTGCTGTGCTGCGGGCTGATGACCCTTCCCCTGGCATTGCTGTCCGGGGCCCTTTGGGCGGCTGCGGCCGGCGATTTTCCGGATCTCGATGCTCCCAGGGCGTCGGACATCGACACCGAGCGGCGGTCCAGCATCGACGTACCCGAGGCCCGCGCGCGTCCCAACGTTCCCACTGCGGGTCCGTTCTTCGACGTGAGTGACATACGCATCCTCGGCCTCGAAGAGGATCGCGAGCGAGGCCTCAGTCTGGACTCGCTGCGTGAGACAGCCCTGGCGGCCCTGGCACGCCAGGCAGCCGAGCAGGAAATCGCCGATCAGGGTTTTTCCAATGCCGAGCTGCGCGAGATCGCGCGCCTGCTTGAGCGGGTGCGCGGCCGGCAGGATGAGACTTCCGTCACCAAGATTGCCCTGTTCGATGAGCTCGTCGACCTCATCGACGAGCTTGACGGGCGCCGCGGCGTGTCCGTGTTCGATCTCGAAGTGGTCGCGCTGGAACTCCAGGATGAGATACGGTCCACCGGCATGCTGCTCGCGCAGGTGGTGGTGCCCCCCCAGACTGTGCGAAACGGGGTGGTGGATTTCCAGGTTTATCCGGGGGTGCTCGGTGACGTCGCCGTTGTCAATAACAACATCTATCGGGCGCGCCCCCTGCAGTCCGCGTTCCACGATCGGGCCGGACAGACCGTCCAGGTGGACGAGATCGAGGAGCGGCTGCGCCTGGTCAACGACATGGGTGGCATGGACATCAGCGGCGTGTTCATACCGGGTCGCAACCCGGGCGAGACGCAGCTTCAGCTCAATGTTCTCAATGAGCGCCGCTGGAGTGCGCTGACCCGCTTCGACAACCATGGCGCGGACATCACCGGCCGCGCCCGCGGCTTGGTCGGTCTGACGATCTATGATCCCACGGGCGGCAGTGATCAGCTTGCCGTCAACTTTCTGCGCTCCGAGGGGCCCAACGAGGTCACGCTGGCGAACGCGCGCTATCAACGTCCGTTCTCGGGTCTGCGCAGCTTCATGGAGCTCGGTGTCAGCCACAACGAGTTCACCATCGGTGGTGAGGTGGACATCGCCGGTGAGACCACGAACTATGAAGCGCTCTTCGGACGCCGCTGGGTGCGCACCCGCGAGGCCAACCTCAGCCAGACCTTCTTTGTCGCCTACAAGGATTCGCGGCTCGACCTGGGATTCGAGGATCGCGATCAGGGCATCGGCGAGATCGGCACCGCGCTCACCTACGATCAGCTCATCCCGGAATGGCGCATGGTGATCGATGGAACGACGGGCATGCGCGTCGGCCAGATACGCTCCGGACGTATCGAAGGGCAACTCCAGCCTGGCGGCATGGGCCGGTTCGACGGTCAGGATGAGTACTTCTTCATCGCCTCGCAGACTGCGCGCGTCTTCAAGTTGTTCGACCTCCCGCTGCCGTTCACCGAGACCCGCTCCCGTCATTCCTTCCTGTTCCGTTTGAACGCCCAGTACACTGATCAGTTCCTGCCGGCGGTGAACCGCATCTCGCTGGGCGGTGCCGACAGCGTACGCGCGCTGCTCTCGGACGACATCTCGGTGGACAAAGGCGTATTCGCCAGCATGCAGGTCTACTGGGATCTCCCGGATGCCCTTGACTTCGAGATGCCATGGGCCAACCAGCGTTTCAGCGACTTCCTGCGGCCCTACGCCTTCTACGACTACGGCTATGGCGTGACCAACGCGCAGCGTATCAACCTCGCCACCCAGGACGATACCTGGTTCGAGTTCCGCGCCTACGGCGTCGGGTTCGAGTACAACCTGTTCAGGAATCCGCGCGGCAACTTCTGGGTGCGCGGCAGCTTCAACATTGCCTGGCCTGAGAATTTCCGCTTCGCCGATGATGTCTTTCGCCAGATCATCGACGATAAGCGCCGGATCTATGCCGACTTCACGTTCGAATTCGACCGCTCGACGTTCCAGTCCCGCGATCGTCGTTAGCAGCCATCAGAGTAGCGCCGCCATGAACGGATCACTCCGAGAGTTCTTCAGCCGCCGCTCCCCGCGAACAGGCAAGGGGATCGTGGCGCTGTGGCTGACATGCTGGTTGACCACGACTTCCCCGGCCTTTGCCGGTCTGCCCCAGGGCGGCAAGATCACCCACGGCGAAGGCAACATCAGCACGCCGTCCGCCAACCAGATGCAGATCAACCAGTACACCCAGCGCATGGCGGCCGACTTCGTCAGCTTCGACATCGCCGGGAATCATGGCGTGAACATCAGCCAGCCGGGTGCCAGCTCGGTGTTCCTCGGCAACATCACCGGTGAGTCCGCCACCCAGATCTTCGGCACGCTCACAGCCAACGGTTCCGTGATGCTCATGAATCCCCGCGGCGTCGTCTTCGGCGAAACCTCACGGGTCGATACTGCGAGCCTGATGGCGACCACGCTCGGGGTGGACGTGGACAAGTTCATGTCCGGCGCCCTCGAACTCGAATTCAGCGCGGACATCGCCGGCAAGATCATCAACCGCGGCGTGCTCAATGCCGCAAGCGGCGGCAGCATCACGCTGCTCGGCGACGAAGTGATCAACGAAGGGCTCATCGTCGCCGACATGGGTCGGGTCAATCTGGCCAGTGCCTCCCAGGCCTTCGTCACCTTCGACCCGGATGGCTTGATCGGCGTCCGCGTCACCGAAGGCGCCCTCGGCGGCACTGGCGGCGAAGCGGCTGTCGCCAATCTTGGCGAGATCGATGCCAACGGCGGCCAGATCCTGCTCACCGCGCACGCGGCGCGGGATCTGTTCACGATGGCCGTGAATAACGAAGGCGTCCTGCGCGCCACCCGCGCCCAGGAAGTGGATGGTGAGATCCGCCTGTTCGCCAGCGGCGGGGACACGTTCACCTCCGGCACCATCGAGGCGACGGCAGACAATGGCACGGGCGGCAGCATCGAAGTGCTCGGCGACCGGGTCGCAGTCACCGCCGGCCGCATCGACGCCTCTGGCGCCGGTGGGGGTGGTGACATCAAGATCGGCGGCGCCTTCCAGGGCAAGGGCGACACACCCACAGCCTCACACACCTACGTCGGCCAAAACGCGAAGATTGCGGCGGACGCCACCGTTGCCGGCGACGGCGGCGAAGTCATCGTCTGGGCGGATAACACCACCCGTTTCCACGGCGAGATCAGCGCCCGCGGCGGCCCCGAGGGCGGCGACGGCGGTTTCGTGGAGGTTTCGGGGAAAAAGCATCTGGTTTATCGGGGCACGACGGATACGCGTGCACCACAGGGCGAGATGGGGACGCTGCTGCTGGATCCGGACAACATCACGGTCGAGACTGGCGCGGTCGATTCGGGCGACAACGATGATGATCTTATTGGTGGCGAGATTCTGTTTGCGGATGGCGCCGGCACTGATTTCACAATCACCAACGCCAAGATTGAAGAGCAGCTTGAGAACGCAACCGTAGTTCTTCAGGCGGAGATCGACATTACGCAGCTGGCAGGTGCCCATATCGACGTGTCTGAGAATGGCGCCGCGGCTGGCAGCGGTCTTACGCTTCAAGCAGGCCGGAACATCACGCTCAACGCCAATATTCTGCTCAACAACGGCGATCTGACACTGTCTGCGGACGACCCCGGTCAGATCGGAGGGTCTGATGGAATCGGGAACATCTCGTTGAATGGCACGACATATTCAACGGGTACGGGCGCGATCAGTCTCACCCTCAATGACGCCGCCGGGACGGCCACCATTGCCGGGACTTTCAATGGCGGCAGTGTGTCGATCGACGCGGAAACAATTGCGCTGGACGGTGGCAGTGTAAACACCTTTGCCGCTGGGGATGAAGACGGCTCGCAGAGCTACGTCGGCGCAGTGACGCTGGGTGCGGACACCTCGCTGACGGCGACGGGTGACATCACGTTCATCGGGACGCTGGATGGGACCACGGCGGAGACGGAGACGCTGGATCTGACGGCGGGCACGGGTTCGGTGACGTTCGATAGCGTCGTCGGTAGCACCACGGCACTGGGTGCGGTGAATGTGGTGAGCGCTGAGGATCTGAGTCTGAATGCGGCATTCACGGCGGCGAGCCTGACGCAGACGACGGGGACGGGTACGACGACGGTGGGTGGTCTGCTTTCGACGTCGGGGAACGTATCGCTGACGTCGGATGCGATTGCGGTGAATGCCGGAATCGACACGGCGACGGCGGCTGCGGGCGGCACGGTGACGTTGGGTGCCGGCGATGTGCTCAACATTGCGGACGCGATTGCCAGTGCTGGTGCGGTGAGCCTGACGGGTACGAATACCCTCAATGCGGCGGGTTCGATCACGACGGCGGGTGACACGGTCGTCGTCAACAGTGCGGCGACGCTGACGGGTGGTCTGACGGTGGACACGACGGACGCGAGTGCGGCCGGCGCGAACATCACATTCAACGCTGTGGACGGTGGCCATACGCTGGCTCTGACGGCGGGTGCGGGTTCGGTGACGTTCGATGAGGCTGTAGGTGGCGGCACGGCACTGAGTGCTGTGTCGTTACTGAGTGCCAACGATGCTGACTTTGCTGGGGTAACGGCGAACACGGTGACGCTGACGGCGGCCGGTGGTGCGGTGAGTTTCAATGGGCCGCTCACGACGACGACGCTGCTAGTTGCGGGGGCGATCAACGATCTGGCTTTGAATGCGGGCGGGACGATTGCGGATGCGGTGACGTTCGCGAACACCGGCACGCTGACGCTGGGCGACGATGCTGGCGCCAGCATCACGTTCACAGGTGGTGTGACGGCTACGGCACCGTCGATGGTCAATATGGCGGGTACCGTCGCGACGACGGACGCGGCGATGACGTTCGCTGACTTGACTCTGGATGATGCAACGACGCTGACGACGGGTGCCGGCGGAGGCAACCTCGTCGTCGGTGATGTCACGGCAAACACTGAATCGCTCAGTCTGGACGCCGGCACGGGCAACATCGGGGTAGATTCCTTCACCAATGGCGGGAATCTGACGGTTGTGAACAGCACCAATGCGAATTTCTTCGGTGCGGTGACGGCTGAGGCAATCTCGCTCCAAAACACGGCCGGTACAATCGCGTTCGACCTGGCGGCGACCGCAGACAGCATCACCGCTGATGCCAACGACTTCGCAGTGACCTTCGCACTGAGCCCGACGGTGACAGGCGCGGGCAGCTTCGAAAATGACGGCGGCGTGACCTTCAACGCCGGTGGCAGCTTTGGTGACGGTCTGACCGTCGCGGGGCCGACGACGCTGACCGGCACGCTGACGACCGCGAACAGCCTGATTGATCTAAGTGATGTGACGCTGGCCGGGACAGCGGCCTTGGCCAGTGGCGGTGGCAACATCACCATGGAAGGGGTGATTTCAGGTGGTAACGCCCTGTCCCTGAATGGGGGAGAGACGGGGGAGATCTCCTTGGCGTCGTTCCTGGCTGGCGGTGACCTGACGGTGGTGGACAGTGCGAATACCACGTTCACCGGCGAGGTGACGGCAGGTGAGGTGACGCTCGTGGACACGCAGGGGCTGATCGCTTTCCAGGGTGACACCAACATCGCCACGCTGACGACAGCGGCAGAGGACTACGATCTGGCCCTCACGGGTACGACGAATACGGTGGGCGGCGCAACGACGTTTGCGAATGCCGGGACGCTGACGCTGGGCGACGAAGCTGATGACAGCATCATGTTCACGGATGGCGTGACGGCGACCGCGCCGTCGGCGGTGAACCTGGCGGGGACGATCACGACGACGAATGCGGCGATGACTTTCGCTGATGTGACGCTGGGTGCGGCCACGACCCTGACGACCGGAGCCGGAGCTGGTGACCTTGTGGCCGGCACCGTGACGTCGGCGGGCAATGCCCTGAACCTGAATGCAGGAACCGGCTCGATTGACGTTGCCGCGTTCGATAATGGCGGGAACCTGACTGTTCTTAACAGCGGTGGCGCGACGTTCGCCGGTGGCATTGGCGCAGGCGCGCTCAGCCTCGAGGACACGGACGGCACCATCGCGTTTGGTAGCGCGGTGAATGCGACGAGCATCACTGCAGATGCGAATGGGTTCGATGTAACGTTTGCGGAGGCACCAGATGTCACGGGTGCAGGAACGTTCAACAATGCCGGGGGCGTGACCTTCAACGCTGGCGGCAGCTTTGGTGATGGTTTGACGGCCTCGGGTCCGACGATGCTGACGGGCTCGCTGACCACGGCCAATAGCCTGATTGATTTGAACGGGTTGGCGCTGGGCGGGACTGCGGCCCTGGTGAGCGGCGGTGGTCCCATCACAACTGGCGCGATCACTTCAGGCGGGAATCCTTTGTTCCTGAATGCGGGCGCGGCCGGTGAGATCACCGTGACTTCGTTTGCGGACGGTGGTGACCTGACGGTGGTGGACAGTGCGAATACCACGTTCACCGGCGAGGTGACGGCAGGTGAGGTGACGCTCGTGGACACGCAGGGGCTGATCGCTTTCCAGGGTGACACCAACATCGCCACGCTGACGACAGCGGCAGAGGACTACGATCTGGCCCTCACGGGTACGACGAATACGGTGGGCGGCGCAACGACGTTTGCGAATGCCGGGACGCTGACGCTGGGCGACGAAGCTGATGACAGCATCATGTTCACGGATGGCGTGACGGCGACCGCGCCGTCGGCGGTGAACCTGGCGGGGACGATCACGACGACGAATGCGGCGATGACTTTCGCTGATGTGACGCTGGGTGCGGCCACGACCCTGACGACCGGAGCCGGAGCTGGTGACCTTGTGGCCGGCACCGTGACGTCGGCGGGCAATGCCCTGAACCTGAATGCAGGAACCGGCTCGATTGACGTTGCCGCGTTCGATAATGGCGGGAACCTGACTGTTCTTAACAGCGGTGGCGCGACGTTCGCCGGTGGCATTGGCGCAGGCGCGCTCAGCCTCGAGGACACGGACGGCACCATCGC
>REEU01000172.1 GCA_007694905.1 Gammaproteobacteria bacterium
CCACGCTCGCCGCCTTGTTGTAGGCGAGCGCGTGTACGCGCCGCCCGGGCCGAGCGCACGCGCTCGGGCCTACAGAGCCACGCTCGCCGCCTTGTTGTAGGCGAGCGCGTGTACGCGCCGCCCCGCGCAGTCGGGCGCAAGCTGTTCGGATGTGCTAGAACCCAATCGTAACTGTTGGTTATAGTTACAGTAATTCGTGGTTGTGCGCGCAAACTACGGCTAAGGTGACCTGTGACGGAGGTCGCCTGCGTGGAGCACAGCCCGACGGGCGGGCCGGGCAACCGGCCGAAGGGGAGTAGCTGCAGTCATGAAGCCCACCGAGATCACCGATCCCAACTATTTCCACAAGGTCGTGGATTGCCAATGGGCCTGCCCGGCGCACACGCCGGTGCCGGAATACATCCGCTTGATCAGCCAGGAGCGTTACACCGAGGCCTACATGGTGAACTGGGACTCGAACGTGTTCCCCGGGATCCTCGGCCGGACCTGTGACCGGCCCTGCGAACCGGCATGTCGTCGCGTGCGCACGGAAGAGAAACCCGTGGCCATCTGCCGTTTGAAGCGGGTGGCGGCGGACCACAAGGGCGACATTCGCGACTACCTGCCGCGGATCCCCACCGAGAAGAACGGCAGAAAGATCGCCTGCGTGGGCGCCGGCCCAGCCTCTCTGGCCGTGGCCCGCGATCTCCTGCCCATGGGCTACGAAGTGCACATGTTCGAACGTGACCCCAAGGGCGGCGGCATGATGCGCTCCCAGATTCCTGCATTCCGACTGCCCATGGACGTGCTTGAGGAAGAGGTGAATCTGATCCTCGACATGGGGGTGGTCTGCCACTTCGGGCAGGAAATCACGTCCATGCAGGCGCTGCTCGACCAGAGCTTCGATGCCGTGTTCGTTGGCACTGGTGCACCCCGAGGCCGTGATCTGGACCTGCCCGGCCGTGCCGATGCAGATCCCTTCATCCATCTCGGCATCGACTGGCTGGCCTCGGTGGCGTTCGGTCACACCGATCGCATCGAGGGCAAGGTGGTGGTGCTCGGCGGCGGTAATACCGCCATGGACTGCTGTCGAACCTCACGCCGGCTCGGCGCCGAGTCCGTTCAGGTGGTGGTGCGCTCCGCCTTCGAAGTGATGAAGGCCTCAGAATGGGAGAAGGAGGAGGCCATCGCCGAAGGCATTCCTATCCTCAACAATCGGCCGCCGAAGTCATTCGTCGTCGAGGACGGCAAGCTCAAGGGCATGTGGTTCGAATGTGTGGAGCCTGTGCGGCAGGATGACGGTCGCCTGAAGTACGTGCCCAGCGGCGAACCCGACATCTTCATCGAGTGTGACCATGTCCTGATCGCGATCGGTCAGGACAACCACTGCCCGTGGATCGAGCGTGATCTCGGCATCGAGTTCGATCGCTGGGACTGCCCGGTGCTGGACGCCGAGACGCTGCAGTCCGGCAATCCCAAGATCTTCTTCGGTGGCGACTCGGCGTTCGGTCCGGAGAACATCATCTGGGCCTCCGCCCACGCCCACAAAGCCGCCATCTCCATCGACCTGTTCTGTCAGGGCAAGGACGTGAAGGCGGACCGGCCGCCGGAAGGCGTGAACCTGATCTCCCAGAAAATGGGCATGCACGAGTGGAGCTACGACTCGGAGCACGACCCGGCGCCGCGTTATCACGTGCCGCACGCGGATCTCTCCCGCTCGCTGTCCAACATCAAGATCGAGGTGGAACTCGGCTTCGACCGCCACCTCGGTGCGAAGGAGGCTCAGCGCTGTCTGAACTGTGACGTGCAGACGGTGTTTACGGAGAAGCTGTGCATCGAGTGCGATGCCTGCGTCGACATCTGTCCGATGGACTGCATCACCTTCACGGCCAATCGTGAGGAAGAGGAATTGCGCCAGCACCTGATGGCGCCGGCGGACAATCCGGCCCAGGACCTCTACGTGTCCGGCGACCTGCCCGATACCGATCGCGTGATGGTGAAGGACGAGGATGTCTGTCTGCACTGTGGCCTTTGTGCCGAGCGCTGCCCCACCGGGGCTTGGGACATGCAGAAGTCCATCATCAACATTCCGCAGGTGCACGCATGACCGTTCCGATTCAGGCCGTCAACGATTTTGTCATCAAGTTCGCGAACGTCAACGGCTCCGGCTCTGCCAGTGCCAACGGCATGTTCGCCAAGGCGCTGTTCCGGATGGGCATTCCCTGTGCGCCGCGGAACATCTTCCCATCCAACATTCAGGGCCTGCCCACCTGGTTCGAGGTGCGCGTGTCTGAGGCGGGGCACCTCGGTCGCCGTGAAGGCATCGACCTGATGGTGGCCATGAACGCAGAGACCTACGCTGACGATGTGGCCGAGGTGCGACCAGGCGGCTTCCTGCTGCATGATTCCACCAAGCCTTTCCCGAAGGCACTCAAGCGCGACGACATCACGTTCATCGGTGTGCCCATCGCCGAGTTGATCCTGAACGAGTTTGCGGATCCGAAGCAGCGGCAGCTGTTCAAGAACATCGTCTACGTGGGGGCGCTCGCGGAGCTGCTGCAGATCGAGTGGGACGTACTCACAGGGATGCTCGAGGAGCAGTTCAAGGGCAAGGAGAAGCTGATCGGGCCGAACGTGCGAGCACTGGAAATCGGCCGCGATTATGCCCGCGACTACCTCGAGACGCCGCTGCCGATCAGGGTGCGGCGCTGTGACGGCGTCGGCGATTCCATTCTGATCGATGGCAATACCGCTGCGGCGCTGGGGTTCCTCTGGGGCGGCGCGACGGTGGCCGCGTGGTATCCGATCACGCCCTCGACCTCGCTGGCCGAGGCGTTCGAGCAGCACGCCTCGAAGCTGCGCAGGGATCCCGGCAGCGATCGCCATCGTTTCGCGGTGCTGCAGGCGGAGGATGAGTTGTCCGCCATCGGCATGGTCATCGGCGCCGGCTGGAATGGTGCCCGCTCGTTCACCGCCACCAGCGGTCCCGGACTGTCGCTGATGCAGGAGTTTCTTGGTCTGGCCTATTTCGCCGAGATTCCTGCGGTGCTCGTGGACGTGCAGCGCGCCGGTCCGTCCACCGGCATGCCGACGCGAACGCAGCAGTCGGACCTGTTGCTGGCCGCGTATGCGTCGCACGGCGACACCAAGCACGTGCTGCTGCTGCCGTCGACGCCGAAGGAGTGCTTCGACTTCGCGGTGGAAGCGCTGGATCTCGCGGAGCGGCTGCAGACCCCGATCATGATCATGACCGACCTCGATCTCGGCATGAACGACCACATCTCACCGCCGTTCCAATGGGACGACGCGCGCCGCTATGACCGGGGCAAGGTGCTCGACGCCGACGGGCTCGAGCAGGTCAAGGACTGGGGCCGCTATCTGGATGTGGATGGGGACGGCATCGGCTGGCGGACCCTGCCTGGAACCCACCCTGAGAAGGGTTCGTTCTTCACCCGCGGGACTTCGCGGGACGAGTACGCCAAATACACCGAGCGCGGTGAAATCTACCAGCGCAACATGGAACGCCTGCAAAAGAAGTGGGCCACCGCCGCGACGCTGGTTCCGAAGGCGGAGATTCGCGAGGGTGCGAAGTCCAAGCCATGCGGGGTCATCTTCTACGGCACTTCCGCACCGCCGATGCCGGAGGCGTTGGCGGCGCTGAAGCAGCAGGGAATCGACCTGGATTCCATGCGCGTACGCGGCTTTCCCTCCGGCGCCGAGGTCTACGAATTCATCGAGCGCCACGAATTGGTGTTCGTCGTCGAACAGAATCGGGACGGCCAGTTGCGCAGTCTGCTGGTGATCGAGGGCGAGATCGATCCGGCACGTCTCGTTCCCGTCCTGCACTACGACGGCATGCCGCTGTCCGCCCAGGTGGTCGAGCGTCAGATCGCAGAGCATTTCGCCGCCATGCGCAAGCCGCGGCTGTCCGAGGTGACCCCATGACTTTTGTCGCCAAGCCAAAAGCCCATCATCCGAAGCTGCCCCGCAACGAGCTCGGGCTCACCCGCCGGGACTACGAAGGCGCGGTCTCCACACTCTGCGCCGGCTGCGGTCACGACTCGGTCAGTGCCGCCATCATTCAGGCCTGCCATGAGCTCTCGGTCCCCGCCCACCGGGTCGCGAAGTTGTCTGGGATCGGCTGCTCGTCGAAGACGCCGACCTACTTCCTTGGCAAGTCCCACGGTTTCAATTCGGTGCATGGTCGCATGCCCTCGGTGGCAACTGGCGCCAATATGGCGAACCGGGAGCTCTACTACATCGGCATCTCGGGGGACGGCGACAGCGCCTCCATCGGTCTCGGCCAGTTCGCACACATCGTCCGCCGGCGCATCAACATGACGTACGTTGTCGACAACAACGGCACCTATGGGCTCACTAAAGGGCAGTTTTCGGCTACCAACGACAAGGGTTCCACCAGCAAGAAGGGCGTCCCGAATCTTTACGAGCCCATCGATCTGGCCATGATGGCGATCCAGATCGGAGCCACATTCGTCGCCCGCAGCTTCTCTGGCGACAAGGAGCAGCTCGTGCCGCTGCTCAAGGCCGCGCTCAAGCACGAGGGTTTTGCCTTCCTCGACGTGATTTCGCCCTGTGTGGCCTTCAACAACCACGATGGCTCCACCAAGAGTTACGAGTACGTGCGGGGGCACTCATCGGCCATGGCGTTGGCGGATCTGATTCCGACCCGTGATGCCATCGAGGTGGACTATGCCCCGGGCGCTGCCGAAGACGTGGCGATGCCCGACGGCTCCACCCTGCGGCTGCGCAAGCTGCGAGAGGACTACGACCCGCGCAGCCGGGTCACCGCCATGGACACGCTCATGCGCATGAACGAGAAGGGCGAGATCGTCACGGGCCTGCTCTTTCTCGACGATAATCCGAGCGACTGTCACGAAATCCTTGCCACCGTAGACGAGCCGCTGGCCTCACTCGGGGAGGCGGAACTGTGCCCCGGAAGCGAGCGCCTCGAGACCATCAACGCCGCTTTCCGCTGAGCGGATCGCCCCTGCGGGCGGGAGGGCGTAGGGGTGCACGCGGTGCTGTCGTCAAGCATGACGACCGGCGCCGGTCACCCGAAGGGCGGTGCTGCGGTGCCTGTCATCTGCCTGCGCTGTTCTGCATAATACGCGCCGCTTGAAACCTCGCTCCGGCTGAGACGGCAGCTGGAGCCCCGACACGGGATGTATGCACAGTGGCACTACCGAGTCTCGACGACTACTTCCCCGACTGGAAACAGCGCGAAGCGCTGGCGGAGGCGATGATCCCGATCATCGGCAAGCTCTACCGCAAGAACGTGGTCACCTACTGTTATGGGCGCGCGCTCTACAACCAGAGCGTCACCAGCCTGATGAAGACGCACCGCTACGTGCGTCAGGTCGCCCGCAACGAGCTCTCGGAGTTCGAGACCTTCCCGATCCTCGAGGCCATGGCGGCCCTGGACATCGGCCCGTCCCACATTGACGTCGGCAAGCTCACCTCCCAGTTCATGGAGGAAACCGGGAGCGGCGCCGGTGACCCGGATGCCTTCGTGCGGCGCGAGTGTGCGGAGGTCATCGGCCGTCATGTGCCGCCCCTGGAGCAGCCTCAAGACGTGGTGCTCTACGGCTTCGGCCGCATCGGTCGGCTGGTCGCGCGCCTTTTGATTGAGAAGACGGGCAGCGGCCACCAGCTTAGGCTGCGTGCGGTGGTGGTCCGGCCCTCCGGCGCCAAGGATGATCTGGTCAAGCGCGCCAGCCTGCTGCGGCGGGACTCGGTCCACGGCGCCTTCCCGGGCACGATCCGGGTCGACGAGGATCACCAGTGCATCATTGCCAACGGCAACGTGATCCGGGTGATCTATGCCAATGATCCCGCCGCGGTCGACTACACGGCCTACGGCATTGACCACGCCATCATCGTCGACAGCACCGGTGCCTGGCGTGACGAAAAGAGCCTTTCCCGTCACTTGGAAGCCAAAGGGGCCGACCGGGTGGTGCTGACCGCCCCAGGCAAGGGCAACATCAAAAACATCGTTTCCGGCGTGAACTCCGATCTGATCGACAGCGAGGACCGCATCATCGCGGCGGCGTCCTGCACCACCAATGCCATCGTGCCGATCCTCAAGGCCGTCAACGACGAGTTCGAGATCGTCCATGGCCATCTCGAGACCGTACATGCCTACACCAACGACCAGAATCTGAGCGACAATTTTCACAGCAAGAACCGCCGCGGGCGCGCAGCGCCGCTGAACATGGTGATCACGGAGACCGGTGCTTCCGAGGCCGTGGTCAAACTGATGCCGGAGATGGCCGGCAAGCTCACCGGCAATGCGATCCGGGTGCCCACCCCGAACGTTTCGCTGGCGATCTGCAACCTGTCCCTGGGTCGCAGTATCACCGTGGGTGAGTTGAACGACTACCTGCGCTGGGCGGCTCTGCACTCGGGTCTGCAGCGGCAGATCGACTTCACCACATCGCCTGAGGTCGTCTCCAGTGACTTCGTCGGCAATCGTCACGCCTGCATCGTTGACGGCGAGGCGACGCTGGTGGACGACAACCGCTGCGTCCTCTATGTGTGGTACGACAACGAGTTCGGCTACAGCTGTCAGGTGGTGCGCATCGTTCAGAAGTTGGCGGGCATCAAGTACCCGCTCATTCCGAGTGACGTGGCCAGCACTGGATTCGGCTGAGCGCCGCAGGTGAACCCGGAGTGGATTTTCGCTTCGGGAATACCGTTCCGAAGTGGTAATGCGAGAGGGTGCCCTCTATAATTTCGGCGCGCTGTTCGGGCCGGGCCACAGCGCATGTCATGGGGCCCGGATGATCGGTGTTCCCCTCACCGCCACGAGTTGCGCGCCATGGTCGTCTGTCGCGCCTGCGGTTGATTCTCCGGTCCTCGAGGCTACGGGCGAGGGTGCCGGCAACATCTCTCGCCGCGTCCTGCGCGGGTTCGAGGACGTCATGAACATCATCCGACACTTCGGAATGGGTACTGCACAGGCATGATCAAGATCAAGCGTGGCTTCGACCTTCCTCTAGCTGGCCGTCCGGGACAGTCCATCGAGGATGCCCGACCGGCACGGCAGGTGGCCGTGGTCGGGGAAGATTACCTCGGCATGAAGCCGACGATGCAGGTGCAGGAGGGCGACCGGGTCAAGCTCGGTCAGGTGCTGTTCGACGATAAGAAGAACGAAGGCGTGCTGTTCACCGCGCCTGCTGCCGGCACCGTGAGCGCGATCCACCGCGGCGCCAAGCGGGCGCTGCAGAGCGTGGTCATCGACGTCGACGAGAACAGCGAGGACGCCGAGGCCTTCGAGATCATCGCCGCGGACCGCATCGCTTCGTTGGATGCACAGGCAGTTGAGCAGGCGCTGGTGGCGTGTGGTCTGTGGACCACGCTGCGGACGCGGCCGTTCAGCCGCATCCCCGCCTTGGGCAGCCGGCCCCGTTCGATTTTCGTCACCGCCATCGACACGCAGCCCCTGGCTGGGGATCCCGCCGTGGTCATCGCTGAGAACAGGGAAGCGTTCGGCACCGGTCTGGATCTGCTGGCCCGGCTCACGGAAGGTCCTGTTTTCCTCTGCACCGCGCCGAATGTGGACGTACCCACCGGCAGCGATTCGCGCATTCGTCACGAGACGTTCAGCGGTCCCCATCCGGCCGGGCTCGTCGGTACCCACATCCACTTTCTGGATCCAGTCAGCGCTCAGCGCATGGTGTGGACCATCAGCTACCAGGATGTCATCGCTATCGGCCATACCCTGACCAGCGGGCGTCTGTACGTGGAGCGGGTCGTGGCCATCGGCGGGCCGCCCGTGACCCACCCGCGGCTGCTGCGGACCCGGGTGGGCGTGAACGTCGACGAGCTGCTTGCAGGCGAGACTGAAGGCGGCGAACTCAGGGCGATCTCGGGGTCCGTGCTGTCGGGCCGCGTTGCCCGCGGGCCGCTGGCTTTTGTCGGCCCTTACCACCAGCAGGTGAGCGTGCTGGCCGAAGACCATGAGCGGGAGCCGCTGCATTATCTGCGCGCGGGTGTGAACAAATTTTCCGTGTTTCCAATCTACGTCTCTCGGCTGCTGGGCCGCAAGCAGTTCGATCTGACCACGTCGGCGAACGGCTCACCCCGGGCGATGGTGCCGATCGGCACCTACGAGTCGCTGGTGCCCATGGACATGCTGCCGACGCAGCTTCTGCGCGCCCTGTTGGTGCAGGATCTCGATTCGGCCATCGCCCTGGGATGCCTGGAGCTGGATGAGGACGACGTCGCCCTGTGCACGTTCGCGTGCCCCGGCAAGTACGAGTACGGGCCTGTGCTGCGGGAAACCCTGACCCGCATCGAGAAGGAGGGTTAAGCGCATGAGCCTGCGGACGTTCCTCGACAATATCGAGCCCCAGTTCGAGAAAGGTGGCAAGTACGAAAAGTTTTATGCGCTCTATGAGGCCGTTGATACAGCGCTCTTCAAGCCGGGGAGGGTGACTGGCGGACCGTCCCACGTACGTGATGGCCTGGATCTCAAACGCATCATGATCACGGTGTGGATGTGCACCTTCCCGGCCATGTTCGTCGGCATGTTCTTCATCGGAAAGAACGCCAATGAGGCCCTCATGGCCATTGGCCAGGAGGGTGCGGACGGTTGGCGGGGTGTGTTCATCTCGCTGCTCGCGGGCTACGACCCCACCAGCATCTGGGACAATTTCATCCACGGTGCCGCCTACTTCCTGCCCATTTACGCCACCACGTTCATCGTTGGCGGCTTCTGGGAGGTGTTGTTCGCCGCCAAGCGCGGCCATGAGGTGAACGAGGGGTTCTTCGTCACCAGCGTGCTGTACTCGCTGATCCTGCCCGCGACCATTCCCCTGTGGCAGGTTGCCCTGGGCATCACGTTCGGCATCGTCATTGCCAAGGAAGTGTTTGGTGGCACCGGCAAGAACTTTCTCAATCCCGCCTTGACCGGCCGCGCATTTCTCTACTTCGCGTATCCCGCGCAGATCTCGGGTGACCAGGTCTGGGTGGCCGTGGACGGCTATACGGCAGCCACGCCTCTGGGCCTGTTGCCGCTCGGCGAGGAGCCCGGCGTGAGCTGGTTGGACGCCTTCCTTGGCAACATGGCAGGCTCCATGGGCGAGGTGTCGACGCTGGCCATCCTGCTGGGTGGTGCCGTGCTGCTGACCATGCGCATTGCCAGTTGGCGTATCATGCTCGGCGTGTTCATGGGCATGGTGGCCTGCTCGCTGCTGCTGAATGTCATCGGCTCCGACACCAATCCCATGTACGCCACGCCGTGGTACTGGCATTTCGTGCTGGGCGGGTTTGCTTTTGGTATGGTGTTCATGGCGACGGATCCGGTGTCGGCGGCCATGACCAACACCGGCAGGCTATGGTTCGGTGCTCTGATCGGTGTCATGTGCGTGATCATCCGGGTGATCAACCCGGCATTCCCTGAAGGCATGATGCTCGCGATCCTGTTTGCCAACCTGTTTGCCCCACTGATGGACAATGCCGTCGTGCAGTCAAACATCAAGCGGAGGATGGCTCGCAATGTCGCAGCATAACCGCGACTCCATAGGCAATATCCTGACCGTCGCTGTCTCAGTATGTCTGGTGGCCTCGATTCTCGTGTCCGTGGCGGCCGTCGGGCTCAAGCCCGCGCAGGACGCCAATAGGCTGTTGAATCAGCGCCAGAACATTCTGGTGGCTGCTGGCCTGCTGGCTGCCGGCGCGCGGACCGATGAGCAGGGGCGGGGCATCAACGAACTGTTCGATCAGTTCGAGGTGCGCGTCGTCGACCTCCGGACCGGAGACTACGTCGATGACCTCGACCCCCAGGAGTTCGATCAGCTCCGCTCCGCGCGGGATCCGGCCATGTCAAGGCGCCTCGATGGCGACGAGGACAAGCCAACGCTGCGCCGACTGGAGCAGTACGGCATCGTCTACCTGATTCGAGACGCTGACGGTGACGTTGAAAAGACCGTGCTGCCGGTCCGTGGAATGGGCCTGTGGGGAACCATGTTCGGTTACCTTGCGATCGAGGGCGATCTGGTCACGGCTGAGGGCATCGCGTTCTATCGCCACCAGGAAACGCCAGGCCTTGGTGGTGAGATCGAGAATCCCCGCTGGCGCGCTCAGTGGGAGGGCCTGCGGCTCTTCGACGACGAGGGTCGACCAACAGTGGAGTTGGTCAAGACGCGCGCGCCGGAAGGCAGCGATGCGCGTCAGCACCAGGTGGATATGCTTGCGGGTGCCACGCTGACCAGCCGCGGGGTGGAGAACCTGGTGAATTTCTGGTTGAGTGATCTTGGCTACGGCGCCTATCTGGACAAACTGCGGCGGGGGGAAGTCTGAACCATGTCGAGTCCAAAAGAAGTCCTGTTCAGTCCACTGTTCGACAACAACCCCATTGCGCTGCAGGTGCTCGGCATCTGCTCCGCGCTGGCGGTGACGGTGAGCATGATCAACACGCTGGTCATGTGCGCAGCGGTCATTTTCGTCTGTGCATTCTCCAATCTGTTTGTGTCCATGCTCCGCCACGTGATGCCCTCGAGCATCCGCATCATCATTCAGATGACCATCATCGCCTCACTGGTGATTCTGGTGGATCAGGTGATCCAGGCCTATGCCTATGAGGTCTCGCAGCGGCTTTCGGTGTTTGTCGGTCTGATCATCACCAACTGCATCGTGCTGGGGCGCGCCGAAGGGTTCGCGTTGCAGAACGGTCCCTACATGTCCTTCCTCGACGGCGTTGGCAATGGCCTTGGCTACAGCGTGCTGCTTATCCTCGTGGCGCTGGTGCGGGAGCCGCTTGGTGCCGGGACGCTGATGGGCTACACCCTGTTCCTCTCCGTGAATGATGGGGGCTGGTACATCGGCAACGGTCTGATGCTTCTGGCTCCGAGCGCGTTCTTCATCATCGGTTTGGCGATCTGGGGTCTGCGCGCGTGGAAGCCCGCCCAGGTGGAGCCGGCCGAGTACGAAATCGCCGAGAACGTGCAGTATAAGGAGGCCATCTGATGGAGCACTATCTCGGCATCTTCTTCTCGGTCATTTTCATCGAGAACATGGCGCTCACGTACTTTTTGGGCATGTGCACGTTCATCGCCATTTCCAAGAAGATTTCCACTTCCTTCGGCCTCGGTGTCGCGGTGATCGTGGTGCTGGCCATCACGGTGCCGGTGAACAACCTGATCTATCAATACGTCCTGCGCGAAGGCGCGCTGGCTTGGGCGGGCTTTCCGGACGTGAATTTGTCCTTCCTCGGCTTTCTGGCGTACATCGGCGTGATTGCGGCACTGGTGCAGATTCTCGAGATGTTCCTCGACAAGCACGTCCCGGCGCTGTACACGGCGCTCGGTGTATTTCTGCCGCTCATCACGGTGAATTGCGCCATCCTCGGTGCGTCGCTGTTCATGGTGGAGCGGGACTACACGTTCACCGAGAGCGTGGCTTTCGGTCTCGGAGCCGGCGTCGGCTGGGCGCTGGCGATCACCGCACTTGCGGGTGTGCGCGAGAAACTCAAATACAGCGACGTTCCGGAAGGGCTGCGGGGACTGGGCATCACGTTCATCTGTGTGGGCTTGATCTCACTGGGATTCATGTCGTTCGGCGGTATCGACCTCTAAACGGACGCACGGGCTTGCACGAGAAGTTTGTTGTGAGCGCACGGGTGCGACCCACAGGAGCATAGGAAAGCGATGTTGGACGTAACAGTCATTCTCGGCGTGACGATGTTCACGGTCACCGTGCTTATTCTGGTGGCTGTGATTCTGGCGGCCCGCTCCAAGCTGGTGACGTCAGGTGCGGTCGAACTCCTGATCAACGACGACCCGAACAAGGCGGTGGAAGTCAGTTCGGGTGGCAAGCTGCTCAACGCGCTGGCGGACAAAGGCATTTACCTGTCCTCGGCCTGCGGTGGGGGCGGCTCCTGCAAGCAGTGCAAGTGCCAGATCACCGAGGGTGGTGGTTCGCTGCTGTCCACGGAAGAGGGTGCCTTCACGCGCGCCGAAGTTCGCGACGGCTGGCGCCTGGCCTGCCAGGTACCGGTGAAGCAGGACATGAAGATTCGCATTCCGGAGGACGCCTTCGGCGTCGAGCGCTGGGAGTGCGAAGTCATCTCTAATGACAACGTCGCGACGTTCATTAAGGAACTGGTGCTGAAGTTGCCGGAAGGCGCCGACGTGGATTTCCGTGCTGGCGGCTTCGTACAGATGGAAATCCCCCCCTATGAGATGTCCTACAAGGACGATATCGAAGTGGCGGAGGAGTTCCGCGGCGACTGGGATCGCTTCGACGTATGGCAGTACAAGGCGAAGGTGACCGAACCAACGGTGCGCGCCTACTCCATGGCGAACTATCCGGAGGAGAAGGGCATCCTCAAGTTCAATATCCGGATCGCTTCGCCGCCGCCTGGCACGGACTATCCGCCGGGCAAGATGTCGTCTTACATCTTCAGCCTTAAGCCGGGCGACAAGCTCACCTGTTTCGGTCCTTACGGTGAGTTCTTCGTCAAGGAGACGAAAGCCGAGAAGATCTGGATCGGCGGAGGGGCAGGCATGGCGCCGCTGCGTTCGCACATTTTCGATGAGCTCAAGCGGAAGGAGAAGTCCGACGTCAAGATGTCCTTCTGGTATGGCGCTCGCAGCCTGAAGGAAATGTTCTACACTGAAGAGTTCGATGAACTTGACGCCCAGTTCGATAACTTCAAGTGGCACGTGGCGCTGTCGGATCCGTTGCCGGAGGACGATTGGAAAGGGCTTACCGGCTTCATCCACACCGTCGTCTATGATCAGTATCTGGGGAGCCACCCGGCGCCGGAGGACTGCGAGTACTACCTGTGCGGTCCGCCGCCTATGGTGGCAGCGGTGCTGAAGATGCTTGACGATCTGGGTGTGGAACCCGAGAACATCCTCCTCGACGACTTCGGCGGGTGAGGCGCCTGCGGCGCCGAATGGGCGAGCAGCCGGGGCCTCCGTGCCCCGGCGTTGACGCGAGCCCTGGGGGTCAATAAAAGCGTAGCGCCGCGCCATGGATGGCAGCGACAACCTGCCTCACGAAGTGAAGCCCCCGCGCTCGCGGCATTGACGCAACCTCTCTCACGAAGTGAACCCACGCTCCAACCAGTGTTGTATCCGATTCGAGCGCGATGCTGATCGGCGCGTCCGCTGCGCGGACACGCCCTGTTGCGCGCCATCCTTGACGCGCACCCCTCCGGGGCGCACTTCGTGCGACGCAATTCGCTCCCGGCGAATTGCGCCCACTGCGTTGTTCCGGGATCTTGCGATACGCCAGTGGGAGCGAATGTCGGCCGCAGGCCGGCGTTGCGATCGCCGACTGATCCAACCCCCAAGCGCTGCGTCCGAAAACTCGGTCCGTCCGCGCTTGCGCGCGGCCTGGACTCTCCCACAAGAGGCGGCCCTGCGTCACAATGGGGGCTCGACTGAGAGGGGGGAGCGGAGCATGACGGAACAGCAACGGGATCTGCTCAGCCAGCTGGCTGAGGTGCTGGGCGACAAGACGGCGGTGATCGAGGACCTGCCGGACGGGCGCAAGCGGATGTGGAGCTTTGCCGAGTTCGAGGCTCAAGCCAATCGGCTTGCAAGCCTGCTGGTCGAGCACGGTGCGCAGCCCCGCGACAAGGTGATCTGGTGCGGTCAGAACTCGCCTTGGGTGGTCGCCATAATCCACGCAGCGCGCAAGATCGGGGTCGTCGCGGTGCCTCTGAACTACCGTCTGACCGAGGAGGAGGCCGCCTATGTGGTGGACAACTCCGATGCGGTGCTGGCCTTCGTCGACGCCGAGTTCGCCGGCCTGTTCCAGGGTATTCGCCCTCATACGCCTCAGCTGCGCGAAGTGCTGATCTACGACGGCACGCCCGCGGAGGGGCAGCTGGCTGCGGACGAGCTGATTCCCAGCATGGATGCCTCGGAACTGGCGCTGCGTATCGAGCCGGGCACCGCCGGTACTATGATCTACACCTCCGGGACCACTGGAAAACCCAAGGGCGCGGTCCGTACCGGCATCGGTGATCCGGAACAGATTGCCCGGATGATTGAGTTCTACGGGTATCGTCCCGACGACGTCTACCTCACGACCGGACCGCTCTATCACTCCGGGCCCAGCGGCTTCATGGCCATCGCGCAGATGCTCGGCAACACGGTGGTGCTGCAGAAGAAGTTCGATGCGGAAGACTGGCTGCGGCTGGTGGACACTTACAAGGTCACGAGTTCGTTCGCAGCACCTGCACCGGTGCGGATGATCTGCAATCTCCCAGCGGACGTTCTGGCGAAGTACGACACGAGTTCGATGCGGGTGATGATCGCCAACGCCGCTCCCTGGTCCTACGCCCTCAAGCTGATGTATCTGGAACATTTTCCGGAGGACTCGCTGTTCGAGGTCTACGGCTCGACGGAACTCGGTGTCAACACGATTCTGCGGCCCGAGCATCAGCGTGCGAAGCCCGGCTCCTGCGGTCAAGCGGCGCCGGGTGTCGAAATCTGTCTGTTCGACGACGACGGCAAGCCGGTGACCGATGTCGGCAAGGAGGGTGAACTCTATGTCCGCAGCGCCAGCGTGTTCACCACCTATCACAAGGCCCAGGACAAGTACGAAGCGGATCGACGGGAAGGCGGCTGGCAGACGGTGGGTGACATCGCCTACGTGGACGCCGAAGGCTTCTACTACATCTGCGATCGCAAGAAGGACATGATCATCTCCGGCGGCGTGAACATTTATCCCGCGGAGATTGAGTCTGCCCTCGAGACCCATCCCGACATTGTCGATGTGGCGGTGTTCGGCATCCCCAACGAAGAGTGGGGCGAGCAGGTCCACGCCCACGTGGTGACGCGCAGCGGCGCAACGCTTGATGCTGAAGCCGTGCGTCATTTCGCGCGCGAGCACTTGGCCGGCTACAAGGTTCCCCGCTCGGTGGAGTTTGTCACCGAGATCCCGCGCACGGGCACCGGAAAGATCCTCAAACGCGACCTGCGCAAACCTTACTGGGAAGGGCACACCTCCCGGGTGGTGTGACGGCTGCACTACGGGAACCTCGACGCGCAGGCCCGGAAGCGCCCTGGACTGAGGGCCGACGTTGATGAAACACAGCGCCGCTCGTGGAATCCGTCAGCGTTCCTGGCTGAGCCAGGTGCAAGGACGCCTTGCTGCCTGTTCTTACTGCTCGAAGTATTGGAGCGGACGAAGGTTTCATCCAGGGGGTATCGGTCGCGGCTGATACCCCAGCGCGCTGATGCCAGCCTGCTGCAATCGTTCAAGTAGCTCGGGGAGTACGGATCGTGCTTCCTTTCGCCCCGCCTGGTGTGCCATCGCGAAATAGCTGCGCCTTGGGCCTGCCCGGTAATCAAGATCGGGATGAATCAGGAAGTCGGCTGCTGCAACTTCGGGTTCGATGCGTTCTCGGCGTTGGCGATCGCGCAGGATTATCTTCTCTGATGTGCCGGGAGGTGCGGCACCCGCGCGTGCCGACACGTCCACCGCGATGACAAAGCGCGCCCCTGCCTGGCGGGCTGCTCGCACGGCCACAGGCAGCGATTCGTCCGCATCCTCATACACGACGCCGTTGATGCCTACTGGCGAAATGATGCCTGGCATGGCGCTGGAAGCACGGACTGCGACACCGACATTCCCCTCGGTAAAGAACACGGGCGATTTGTCATCACGCCGTGTGGCGACCACGATCAGTCGACGTTGAAGCGCCTCGATGGCTCCGGCATCGAGACGGTTATTGACGTAGTCCTGAAGCTTCTGGCCACGGATCCAACCGCGATCGGCGAAAGGCGATGGATCGAAAACCGTCAGCGGCCCTCCCGTAGCCGCCAGCGCGGAGAGCTCCGTTGCGCTCAGGCCATCGGCCCAGAAGGCACCGATGAAGGCTCCGACGCTCGACCCCACCACCAGGTCGTACTCGATGCCGGCTTCCTCCAGAACGTTCATGACACCGAGGTGGGCGTAGCCGCGTGGACCACCACTGCCGAGCACGAGGGCAACCCGGGGTGCGATTGGCGCGGGCTCGACAGACGTGCGTGCGATGGGGTGGTCGGATGCCGTGTAGTCGAATGGCGCGCAACCCAGCAGGCCGGCGAAAAAGGTGCACACGATGAGCCCGTTTCGTTGCTTCATGGATTCGTGCCCACTGAATGGTCAGGCTCGGGTTGCCGGCGTGCCGGCAATCCGATGTTGTCAACGCTAACATTCTGCAAAGAAATGTTATCAATATCAACATCGAGCTCGCGACTGGGACAGCGGTTTCTGCAGACGCGCTGTGATCAGGCCTCTGTGAAGGTGTTCAACGCGCGGCTCGCGGAGTTGAAAGCGGTGGGAATTGTGGAGCTGAGGGCCGAAGGCTACGCGCTGACGGCGCAGGGGAGAGGACTGTTCGAGCGGCTGGCGCCGCTCGACGCATGGGCGAAAGACTGGTCGCGGACGTTGGAGTGACGCGGCGACAGCGCGCCGCCGGTCATCTGCCAAGGCCCGCTGCGGGCCAGCGCGGGCCTACTTGCCCTTGAAGTTCGCTGGGCGCTTCTCGAGGAAGCTGGCCATGCCTTCCTTGAAGTCTTCGGTGCGGAACAGCGGCAGCAGCTGCAGGAACACGTGATGAACGTGATCGTTGAACGTCTCGTTCATGCCCATGCGCATCATGCGTTTGGAAGCCTGTACGGCGAGCGGGGCGTTCGCGGCGATGTCGCCGGCCAGGGCGCGGGCCTTGGCGGCGACCTCGTCATGAGGCACCACGTGCGCGACGAGGCCCATTTCCCGGCATGCTTCCGCCGTCAGGGTGCGTCCCGTGAAGATCAGTTCGGCCGCCTTTTCCCAGCCCAGCAGGCGGGGCAGGATCCAGGTGCCGCCGGACTCGGGGACGATGCCGCGCGCGGTGAACGCGGCGGCCATCTTGGCGTTGTCGGCCATGACGCGGATGTCACAACCCAGCGCCATGTCCATGCCGTAGCCGGCTGCGGAGCCGTTCAGGGCGCAGATCGTCGGTGTGTCCAGGTGATGCATGACAGTGGGCGGCGTCGCACGCAGATCCAGGTTGCTGAAACCGCCGGCGCTGGAACCGCCGATCTCACCGCTGCTGAGATCGAGGCCCGCGCAGAAGAAGCGCCCGGCGCCGGTGAGGATGATGCAGCGCACCTCCGGGTCCCGGTCCGCTTTCAGCATCAGCTCGGTCACGGCATCCAGCATGGGGCCGGAAATGGTGTTGCGCTGCTGCTCGCGATTGATGGTGATAGTGGCGATGTGATCGGCCACCTCGTAGAGGACTTCGTCCTGATTGGGCTGTGTTGCCTGTGCTTCGGCCATGTCTCTCACTCCCGATGTATGTGGCGCGTTGGTGTCAGCCACTGCGGCTGGGCATGCGTTCTTCCGATATCCGATAGCCTGCTTCGACTGGAATGCGCAGCCAGACGCCGTCGTCCCGCTTTTCCGTCCACGGCGTCACGGTCACGATGCGCTGGCTCTGAGCGGCCGTCATGGCAGCCTCCACCGTGTCCGCATCCGCCAGTTTCTCCACGTTGCGCAGGGTGGGGAAGATGACCGTGCGCTTCCCTGAGGCCGCGTCGGTGAGGACCTGCTGCGGCCGGATCCACACTGAGTCCACCGATTCGTGGCCGTCGTGCAGGAGCACGTGATCCTCGGGCGCTCGGGCGATGAAGAAGTGGGTATCGAATCGCTTCGGCATCATGTCTGGCGTCACCCAGTGAGCGAAGCGCACCAGCGTGTCACAGGCGAGGCGAAGCTGCTCGGCGTCGAGGAATGCCTTCAGTGAGACCTCGCCACTGTGCAGCGAGGTGCGATAGTGCTCCAGGATTGCCAGGCGCTCACCGCTGACGAGCTGTCGACTTTCCACCTCCCGCGCCAAGAGCACGCCGGCCTCCTCAAACGCCTCGCGGATGGCGCCGATCTGCATGGCGCGCATCACCGGATCCGAATCAGCACCGTCGCAATACGCTTCGAGCGCCGGATCCGCATCCTGCTCGTCGATTTTGCCGCCGGGAAACACCAAAGCACCGGAGGCGAAATCGATCTGGTGGTGGCGCACGACCATGAAGATCTCGAGGCCCTCCTCGAGATCGTCCCGCAGCAGCACGATCGTGGCGGCGGGAAGGGGTGTGGCAGCTGCTTTGCTCTCGGCCAAGGCGGTTTTCCTCTCAAGTTTTAATGCGAAGATATTAATCGAATCGCGACGCAGATTCCCGTGTCCCCTTTACGGTTCAGTCGTGTCCCATCGCTAATGCGAGGGACGTGGGCGACCGGCCACCTCGTGAATGAACGTGTCCATGGCCGCCTTCTTGGCGTCGCCCTGGCCCAGGGTGAAGTCCGGGATGATCAGTTCATCCACACCGGCGTCCGCGTAGGCGGCCACAATCTCGCGGAGTTCTGCGGCCGTGCCGATCATGGTCGCCATCTGCATGGGAGTCTGCCGCCGTTGCTCAAGCCACTCGCGATCCTCGCTCATGAACAGCAGCGCCTGGGCTGACTTGTGGATGCTGCCGGCATCCCGCCCGAGATCGGCGCAGTGGTCTTGGAGCACGCCGATCTTGTGGCGCAGCGTCTCCGGCGTGCCCCACACGTTCCACTCATCCGCCCAGCGTGCGGTGATCTTCAGCGTGACCTTCTCGCCGCCGCCGCCGATCAGCAGCGGCAGCGGATCCTGCAGAGGCTTGGGTTCGAGCGATGCATGGTCGAGCTGATAGAAGCGACCGTCGAAGTTGCTCTTCTCCTGGGTGTAGAGTGCCTTGATCACGGCGCAGGCCTCGTCCAGGCGGGCCAGCCGTTCGGCGACGGTGTAGAATGGGATGCCGTACTGTTTGTGCTCGTTCTCCTGCCAACCCGCGCCCAGGCCGAGAACGAAGCGACCGCCGCAGAGATGGTCGATGGTGGCCGCCATCTTTGCGAGGACCGCGGGATGGCGATAGGTGTTGCCCGCCACCAGGGAGCCGATGCGGATCCGGGGGATGGCTATGGCCAGCGCGCTCAGGGTCGTCCAGCATTCCGGCCAGGGCGTGCTCGTGTCCTCTGCATTGGGCATGAAGTGATCGGCATACCAGATTCCGTCCCAGCCGCTAGCCTCGGCATACTGGCAGAGGTCGAGGACCGTGCCGAAGTCCTGCATGGGCGCAGGCCAGAAGCTGAATTTCATGATGTCTCCCCGGTTCGACTGTGAGCCTGGACACTACCGCAGGGCTGCTCCGCCGGTCGAGCGTTCGCCGCGGCTATTCGCTCGGAGCTTTGCCGCCGATACGTCACAATGGCCCGCTTTTGACTGGGAGATGACGGCATGGGGCGAGCGCAAAGCAGCCTGGTTGCGCTGTTGGTCTTGGCAGGACTTTCGGCCGCCGCTCAGGCAGCGGCAGAGACGACTGCAGCCTGGCAGTTCAGCGGTGACCTGCGCTTCGGCTACTTCAACGAGACGCGTGAGCCTCGCACGGGCCCGAGCAGCCGTAACGATGAGGGGCGCATACGTCTGCGCGTCGCGGTCGATGGCGCGCTGGGCGAACACTGGGAGACACGAGCACGCCTGGCCGGACGTTACTCCACGAGCGCAGCGCCTGACCGGTTCTACCTTCGTTTCGACGCGCCGACGCGTTCCGGGGCCCGTTTCGGCGATACCACCATCGATGAGCTCTACCTTCAGCGCCGCGCCCGTGATGGCAGTTGGCAGATTCGCGCGGGGCGCTTCCACAGCGGCGTGAACCTGCTCGGCGTCGCCGGCAAGGCCCTCGACCGCAAGGATTTTCCGAACGTCGGGATCAACTGGACGGATGGTGTGCAGGTGGAACTTGACCTTGCTGACGGCTGGCGAGGTCGCTTCGAACTGCAATACAACGATCGCGATGGCATCGGGCAGGGAACGGAAGCACCGCTGGACTTCTCCCGCGGCGGCAGTCGCGTCGGAACCTACACCGCGCTGGTGGGGGAGGCGGACGGGATCTGGGCGCAGCGAATGCTGGCGGTGACCTGGTTTCCGAATGCGCTGGCCGCGCAGGGCATAGCGGAGGCTGCGCGCAAGGACTACGTGGCGCTGGATGGCAAGCTGGCCGCAGCCTGGCCTCTGGGCGATGCCGGCATGCGCTTGCTGCTCGGGGGCGAAGTGGGCTTTGCACCGAACCGCCCCGACCGCTCGGTTCTGGCCACGGGCGGCAGCGGGCGAGCGGACGGGCTGGCCTGGCAGATTTCTGCGAACCTGCTCGACATGGCGCCCGGGCACAACATCGGTGTGGTTTATGCCCGGATCGGTGCTGGCTGGCTGCTTTCGCCTGACTTCCGCGGCAACGACGCCCTGGCCGAGGTGCGCTACCAGTGGCGCTTTACGCCGCGCTGGTCCATGGAAGCCCGCTATCGGATCCGCGAAGAGATCAAGATACCGGTCACAGCTCCGCGCGAGCGCCAGGACACGGACTTTTACATCCGGCTCACGGGACGCTTCTAGCCTGGGGCGCTCCCCAGCCGCGTGGGTGCAGCATTTGCCTTCAGCGTGCGGCCTGCTCCTTCGCCCAGCGATAGTCGGCTTTGCCGGCGGGGCTGCGCAGAACCTGATCGACCTGCACGAAGACCTTCGGCAACTTGTAGCGTGCGAGGTGGCGGCTGCACTCCTCCAGCAGGGCCGGCTCATCGAGCGTGGCACCCTCCCGCAACTGCACGATGGCGACGACTTCCTGGCCCCAGCGTTCGCTCGGACGTCCTGCCACCACGGCGTCGTACACGTCAGGGTGCTGCTTGATGGCGTGCTCCACCTCCTCGGCGAAGATCTTTTCGCCTCCGGAGTTGATGGTGGCGGAATCGCGGCCGTGCAGTTCGATGGCGCCATCGCTCAGCAGTCGCGCGCGGTCGCCGGGCACCGAATAACGGACTCCATCGATGGTGGGGAACGTCTTCGCGGTCTTTGCGGGATCGTTCAGATAGCCGAGTGGAACGTATCCGGCCTTGGCCCACCAGCCCATACCTTCGTGGCCGGCTTCGAGCACTGAGGACAGGTCCTCGCTGACGACCGTGCTGCCCGGTCCCGGCATAAAGCGGCCCGTGTTCGCGCCCGTTTCCTTCGTCGCCACGTTGGAACCCTGGCCGCCGGCTTCGGAGGAGCCGATGGAGTCCATGATGGTCACGTGGGGCATCAGCTCGAGAAGCGCTTCCTTGTAGGATGCGTTCAGCGCTGCACCTCCCGACAGGATCACTGCGAGCGTCGAGGTGTCGTAGTTCCCCTCGCGCAACGCGTCAACCAGCGGGCGACCGAACGCATCACCGACGATGAGCAGCATGTTGATGCGCTCCCGCTCGATGATCCGGCAGACATCGTGGGCATCGAACCGCTCCACCACGTCCTGAATCACCACGGTATTGCCTGCATGCCATGCGCCGAGTGCGATCCAATGGCCGGCACCGTGCATGAACGGTGGCGAGGGGAGCACCCGGGTGCCGCCGGCGGCAGTTCGCGCCGCGAATTCCTCCAGGCTGTCGATGATGTGCCCGTCCAGCGCATCGCGACCGCCGAGTGCGGCCACGAGAATGTCCGCCTGTCGCCAGAGCACGCCCTTGGGCATGCCTGTGGTTCCCCCGGTATAGAGAATGTAGAGGTCGTCTGGCGACCAGGTGACGTCCGGTTTGGCGGAGGACGCAGCGGCCAGCGCCTCTTCGTAGCGGACGGCGCCGGGCAGCAGCGCCTCGCCGGAATCGTCAGAGACCTGCAGCAGGAACTCGAGAGTGGGTACCTGTTCGCGGATCGCGGCCACTCGCGGCGCGAACGTGTCGTGGTAGATGATGCCGCGGGCCTGGGCGTCGTTGAGCAGGTAGACCAGCTCCTCCTCCACGTAGCGATAGTTCACGTTGAACGGCGCGACGCGCGCCTTGAAGGCACCAAGCATGCCTTCCATGTACTCATTGCCGTTGAGCAGGTACAGCGCGAGGTGGTCCTGACCGGATTCGTGGGGCGCCAGTGCCGGCCGCTCGGTGTGGCAGCCGAATCCGGCGGCGATGAGGACATTGGCCAGGCGGCGCGTTCGGTCCGTGAGTTCGGCATAGGAAAAGCGACGATCACGGAAGACCATGGCTTCGCGCTCGGGAACTGCGGCCGCGACGGCCTCCTGTACCGCTGCAAGATTGAATGTCACGGGCTGTTCTCCTCCTTGGGTGTTTGTCTGCGGCCGGCATTCTGCCCTGAATTGCGTCCCCTGGCACAGCGTCGCCGCCGGGCTCAATCGGGCGTGGGTATTGCTACAATCGCGGCCTCTTCAGTTCAGGCAGGGAGAAACCCATGGGTCAGCTCGACGGCAAGGTGGTGCTCGTCACTGGTGCGGCGCGCGGTATCGGCAGGGAGTGCGCGCTGCTCGCAGCCAAGGAGGGCGCCAAGGTCGTGGTCAACGATCTCGGCGCGTCGGTGCGCGGTGAGGATGAGGGCGCCGGCAACCCAGCGCAGGAGGTGGTGGACGAAATCGTCAAGGCAGGTGGCGAGGCCATCGCCGATGGTCACAGCGTCAGCGATCGGGCCGGTGCGAAGGCCATGGTCGAGCAGGCGCTGGACACATTCAAGGGACTGCATGCGGTCATCAATCCTGCCGGGATCCTGCGCGACAAGATGTTTCACAAGATGGATGACGCGGACTGGGACGCCGTCATCGACGTGCACTTGAACGGGCACTTCAACATCGCCCGCGCCGCCATCAATCACTTCCGGGATCAGGAGGACGGCGCCTTCGTGATGTTCACCTCGACCTCAGGGCTGATCGGCAATCTCGGGCAGGCCAACTACGCCGCTGCCAAGATGGGTGTTGTGGGTCTGTCACGCATCATCGCCATGGAAGGCGCGGCGAAGAACGTGCGCTCGAACGTGATCGCACCGTTTGCCTGGACGCGCATGATCGCGACGATTCCGGTGAAGGACGAGGCCAGCGCCAAGCGGGTGGAGGCGTTCCAGAAGAAAATGCGCGCCGATCAGGTGGCACCCCCGGCCGTGGCGCTGTGCGGCCCTGCTGCCAAGAACGTCAGCGGTCAGATTTTCACCGTACGCGGCAATGAGATCTTTCTCATGAGTCAGCCGCGCCCGGTGCGAGGTATGGCACGGCTCGAGGGCTGGACCCCGGAGACGGTGGTCGAGCATGCCTTCGCGGCCATGGCGCCCCAGTTCACCGACCTCGGTGCTACGGGTTCGGTATTCACCTGGGACCCGGTCTGACTCGGACGTTCTGTGGCTTGAGCCCCCTGAAGGAGGGCCGAAGATGAAACAAATCATGACCTGGCTGGGCAAGGGCATGCTCGCCGTCGTGCCGGCCATCGTCACGATTTACGCGCTGGTCTGGCTGTTCACCACTCTGGAAAGCCTGCTCGCCGCGCCGTTGCAGGCGATCCTGGGCGAGAGTCTATACGTTCCAGGAACCGGCCTGTTCCTTGCCATCGGGATCCTCATCGGAATCGGTGTCCTCATCGATGCCTACGTCGGTCGCTGGCTGGTGGACGCCATGGAGTCGATGGTCGATCGTGTTCCAGTGGTCAAGTCGATCTACGGGGCAGTCCGTGATTTGCTGCAGTTCGCGTTACCCGGACCGGACGACGAGGAGCGACGTGTCGTCGCCTGGGAGTGCAAGCCCGGGGTGTGGATGGTGGGGTTTGTCACCGGGCCCGCGTTCGTGGCGGTGGGTGAGGCGGGCGAGGACCGTGTCTCGGTCTACTTCCCCATGAGCTATCAGATCGGCGGCTATACGTTCCTGTTGCCCGAATCGGAACTCTCGACGCTCGAGCTTACGGTGGAAGAGGCCATGAAGGGCGTACTCACGGCTGGTGTCATGGGACGGGACCGCGCCCGCCGCTGATTGCAGCGCCTGGCCCGCAGAGCGGCGTCGATCCGGGGTGTGGCCGGAACAGCGCACGGCATCGTTGGCTGAGTCACGGTTGGCCGTTCAGCCGAGTTGGGCGATGGCCGTGTCCACAGCTTCCCGCAGGACGGCGACGCCATGCTTCAGTTCCGCTTCGGTGATGCTGAACGGTGGCCCCAGGCAGACGATGTCCCGGATGGTGCCGGTCCCGCCCCAGTAGCAGTACACGCCGCGCTCCAACGCCGCTGCAACGATGCTCCGCGTGAGTCCGGCCGCCTGGGGAAACGGTTCCAGCGAGTTTCGATCGGCCACCACCTCGATGGCCTGCAGCAGGCCGCAGCCACGTGATTCGGCCACGTAGGGGTGATCGGCGAACGCGTCGTGCAGCCATCCCGAGAGCTTGGCGCCCAGGGTCTCGGCCCGGCTCACCAGTTCCTCGCGCTCCAGAATGTCCAGCACACGTTCGGCGGCGGCGCAGGCGGCAGGATGGGCGCCGAAAGTGTGAAACATTACCTCGCCACCGGCTTCGGCGATGGGGGCCAGCACCCGGTCACTCGCGAACAGGCCGCCGATCGGTGCGTAACCGCCGGCAAGGCCCTTGCCGGAGACCAGCAGGTCTGGAGTCAGATCCCAGAATTCGAAGGCGAAGCGGCGCCCGGTGCGGCCGAAACCTGTCATCACCTCATCGAAGATCAGCAGTATGTCGTGGGCGTCGCACAACGCCCGAATACGCGGCCAGTAGTCCGCCGGCGGGATCAACGCGCCGCCGGAAGAGCCGACGATGGGCTCCGCCATGATCGCGGCCACGGTCTCCGGACCCTCCGCGTCGATCACGGCCTCGAGCGCATCCGCGTAGTAGCGGCCGAGTTCTTCCGTCGCCACCTCCGCCGGGGCGCGAAGCGGGTAAGGCGTCGGCGCTCGCGGATGATCCTGCAGCACCGCTTCGAGGCCGATCCGGCGTGCAGCGTGACCGCCAAGGCCCGTGGTGGCGAGGGTGGTGCCGTGGTAGGAGAGTTCACGACCAATAATCTTGTACTTCTGGGGCATGCCGCGGGCAGCAAAGTGCTGCACCGCAACCTTCATGGCAGACTCGTTGGCTTCGGAGCCCCCGCTGGCGAAGTAGGCCCGCGTGAGTCCTGGTGGGAGCCACGCCCGCCGCAGCCGTGCAACCAGGCGTTCCCGACTTGGAGTGGCCCACGGTGGGACCACGTAGGTCAGTCTCTCCGCTTCCTCGGCCATGGCCCGGGCCACTTCGGCGCGGCCGTGGCCCACATTCACGGCAATGGCGCCGCCTGCCAGATCGAGTATCTCGCGACCGTCGTCCGTGGTCAGCGTCGCGCCGGAAGCGGAGACGATGCGCAGCGTTCTGCGTCCTGGAAGGAAGGGCCAGAGGTCTTCGTTTGCACTCATGTAAGGAGTCCTCGCGGCCGTGCCGCGGATGCAAGTGGCCACAGCGCCGCCCTTGGGGCATGACGGTAGGGAATGCGTCTCGGGTCGCCTGCGAGGGCGCCCGGCTCGCCTGCGTAGAGGATGCGGCTCGCCAGCGGAGCAAATCCCGCATGGAAGTGTTGCGTCGACTTGACCACCAGAAGGCGCTGGGCGCCGGGTTCGATGCCGAGTCCCGTGAACAGCTCCGGTGAGCCCGCCTGGATACGGCGTGATGCCAGAACCACGGCAGGGCCCGGCCGGTCGCCATCGAGCAGGACGCGGACGCCGGCACAGGCACCGAGATTGGCGGGGGCAGCGTTGAGTGTCTGCAGCAGGCGGTCTGCCAGCCCGATGACTTCGACGCGCACGTCCACCGGTGAGCCGGACTCCGGCGCCAGCTTGCCGCCCAAGCGCAGCGACAGTCGAGCCCCCAGTCCAGCGTCCTGACAAATGCGAACGGCACCGGGATCGTAGAGAGGACCCAGCGCTGCTGCATCGAGGCCGCGATCGAGCAGGGCGCGGAGGAAGAACGTGGAATCCCCTGGTGCGCCGCCACCGGTATTGTCTGCCGTGTCGGCGATGACGACGGTGCCGTGGGGTTCGGCCGCTGCTGCGTCCAGGGCGGCTTCCAGTGTTGCCGGAAATCCAGCGATGGTCTCGCGCAGATCGAAACACTCGGAGGCGAGATCGAGGGCCCAGCGTCGCGCTTGGCCTGAGTCGCCGTCGGCGATGGCCAGGACGCGCATGCCCAGGTCCGGAACGTCACCCCAGGGAAAGCCGTGTCCGAGCCAGACGTCCACCATGCCGGGTGCCCTCGACGCCGCGCGGAACCGGTCCACCAGAGCGGCCATGGCGGGTGGTGTCGTAGGGAACATCCCGACCAGCGCGCAGTCCGCTAGCGCCATGCGGGGATGGATCCGCCCCTGTGCTGTATCGATCAGGGCCGTCAGCAGTTCGGCGAGTCGCGTGAACGTGTCCACGTGCGGATACTCACGATAGCCGAACAGGAGGTCCGCATGCTCCACCATCGCGGGCGTGAGATGACAGTGCAGATCGAGCAGGGCGCCGATGGGCACGTTCGGACCCACCTGATTGCGCACGGCGGCGAGCAGCTGCCCTTCGCAGTCGACGCAACCGTCAGCGATCATGGCCCCGTGCAGGTGCAGCAGTACCGCATCCGCAGGTTCCGCAGCGGCAAGATCGGCCAGCAGTTCGTCCCGCAGGCTCGCCCAGACTGGAGCGGGGGTGATGCCGCTGGGCGCCGCAAAGGCCTGCAAACCCGGTGTCAGCGTCCAGCCGCGTTGCTCCGAGAGCGTCCACAGCGGCGCGAGATGATGCTGGTTGCGGTCGGCGGGCGCACGTCCGTCGCTGCGGCGGCGCAGCAGGGTATCGCGCCAGACGTTCCAGCCAGCCGGAATTGGGGAAAAGGAGTTGGTTTCGGTGCCCAGAGTGGCGAAGAAAACCTGCTTGGGCACGTGGCTGTTGCTCCTCGTATGGGCCGGGATCCATCGGTCCCGCAAGTGTCGCCCAACCGAATGCTGATTTCACCATGAGCGCGGAATCGGCTCGCGGCTGACGGCTCCCGGCCGATCCGCTAGGGTGAGATGTTATCAACGAGCCGGAGGCATTGTGACGGACCTGACGCCCACGCGTTCCCCCACCGTGATCGCGGAGCGTGCGTTGCTGTGCGCTCCCGCCGGCGAACCTCAGCGGGCGGTCGTGCTGCGGTTACATGCGCCGGTGCGCGATGCGGACGGATGGCTGTGCGAGGCGGAACTGATGAACCTGTTTGAGGATCGGGCGCGGGCCCGGGGTGTGGACTCGCTGCAGTCCCTGCAGCTCGCGCTGGGTGCTGTTCACCAGGCGCTGGAGGGGGTGATTCGGACAGGCGGAAGCGTGTGCTGGGCGGACGGCTCACCTTTCATGTCCCTGGACGACTTGCGGCGCTGACAGGCTGCGTCAATGCTTGGGGTCGCTGCCGGCGCCGGGCTCCTGTTCATAGAAGCGGTCGATGAGTCCCATATGCAGGAACGGTGAGGCATCGAGCGCGCCAGCATCCATCATGTCCGCCACGCGCTGCAGGGAGGCTGTGATCATGCTTTGTTCCCATGCCTCCAACTGCTGGAAGCGCTGGGTGAAGGAGAGCTGCAGCGGCGTGGGGGCGTCGTCGAGCACCTTGCCGCCGGACTCTGTCAGATGGGCATGGACTTTGCGCTTGTCCACCGTACTGCGCTCTCGGTAGACGAGGCCACGCTTCTCCAGACGATCCAGGATCGTGGTCACGGTGGCCTGGCTGAGGCTCACCTGGTGGGACACACGGCCGATGGTGACGTCACCTAGGTCGCGTACAGCCTGCAGAATGAGGAGCTGTGGTGCGGTCAGGCCGGCGGTCTTGGAGAGCTGCTTCGAATACAGGTCGGTGGCGCGCATGATGCGGCGCAGAGCGACCAGAACCTCGTCGTAGCGCTTCTCCACCGTTGCATCCACCCTTCTGTTGTGAGCGCCCAGTTTATCCTGTGTCGCTTCCCATGCCATCAGCAGGTCTCCGAAGCCCCACCCGTTTGCTCGTATCAAGAAATGTTTAGTCCTGGAAACGTTATGTCGGGCAAGAACGCGTGTCCAGGATCCGGCCACCGTCTCATATTCAGCCAATTTGTGCAATAAAACGCACCAAAATAGCGCAAAAACATCCCCGTGGCTCGAAGCAAGGGCACAAAGTTGCCTGTCTTTCTTTAGTGGTGTAATATTTCGCCATCGTTTTGGATGTGAAGGGAATCTCCATGAGCACCGCATCAATCAGCCCGATTCAGTCGCAACGAACTGCCCGCATGACGTCGGCGCCGTTCCAGCTGCGCGCACCGCGCAGCACTGACGGAGCGCTGATTCATGGTCTGGTCCGTCGCTGCAAGCCTCTCGATGAGAACTCGCTGTATTGCAACCTCATTCAGGCCACCCACTTCAGAGACACCTCGGTGGCGGCCGAAGCGCCTGGCGGAAACCTGCTCGGCTTCATCTCCGGGTACCTCGTTCCAGATCGCACCGACACCCTGTTCATCTGGCAGGTGGCCGTATCCAAGGATGCGCGTGGGATGGGGCTCGGCAAGAAGATGCTCAAGGACATTCTCGAGCGGAGTCCGGAAGTGCGGTATCTGCACACGACGGTGACGCCTGAGAACGAGGCGTCCTGGGGTATGTTCCGTTCGCTGGCACGTGATCTGGACGCGCCGTTGCATTCCACGGTGATGTTCGACAGCGAAGCACACTTCGACGGTCGTCACGACGACGAGGTGCTGATCCAGATCGGCCCCTTCGAGATTGCCGCCGACCTCGCCAGCTGAGGTCCAATCGCACTTCCCATGGTCGCGCTCCCGCGGTATTCATCCATACCGACGGTTGAGCGTGGACCGTTCCCAGACCAGCAGGAGTTCACATGACTATTTTCGAAGAACTCGAGTCCGAAGTTCGCAGCTATTCCCGTTCCTTTCCGGTCACCTTCGACCGGGCTCAGGGCTGCACGCTCTACGACACGGATGGGCACGCCTATCTCGACTTCCTCGCCGGAGCAGGCACGTTGAACTATGGCCATAATCATCCGGTGCTGAAAGAGAAGCTGCTCGAGTACATCGCAGCCGATGGCATCACCCACGGCCTGGACATGCAGACGAAGTCCAAGGCGCACTTTCTGGAGACGTTCCGCAAGCGGATCCTCGCGCCCCGCAAACTGAACCACAAGGTTCAGTTTCCCGGTCCGACCGGCACCAATGCGGTCGAAGCTGCGATGAAACTTGCGCGGAAAGTGACCGGGCGCGAAACCATTGTCAGTTTCACCAATGGCTTTCACGGCGTCACGCTTGGCGCGCTGGCCGCCACCGGCAACCAGCATCACCGCGGCGGTGCCGGCATCGGCCTTCCCGGAACGGTATTCGTGCCCTATGACGGCTACTGTGGTCCGGGCGTCGATACCATTGCCGTACTTGATGCCACGCTCGGTGACAATTCAAGTGGCATGGGTCACCCGGCCGCGGTCCTTGTGGAATGCGTGCAGGGTGAGGGTGGCATCAATGCCGCCAGCATGGACTGGCTGCAACGCCTTGAAGCCTGTTGCCGCCGCCACGACATGCTGCTGATCGTGGACGACATTCAGGCTGGATGTGGCCGGACAGGGACGTTCTTCAGCTTCGAGCCGGCCGGCATCGATCCCGACATCGTGGTGCTGTCGAAGTCGCTCTCAGGTTACGGCCTGCCGTTTGCTGTCGTTCTCATGAAGCCGGAACTCGACATCTGGAAGCCCGGTGAGCACAACGGCACCTTCCGGGGTAACAATCATGCCTTCGTCACGGCGGCAGCGGCCCTCGAGCACTTCTGGGCTGACGACAGCTTCGCTGCGGACGTTCGCAGGAAGGGAGACGTCCTGCGGGAAGGTTTCGACGCCATCATCGCCAAGTACGGTCGAGGCCTCTACCGGAAAGGCCGTGGTCTCATGCAGGGCATCGCCTGCCCGGACGGGGACATGTCCGGGCTGGTCATTCGCGAGGCCTTCAGTCGTGGCATGGTGATCGAGACCTCCGGCCCGAATGACGAAGTGGTCAAGTGTCTGGTGCCGCTGATCGTCACTGACGAAGAACTGCAACGCGGACTCGCCATTCTCGACGAGAGTTTTGCTGCTGTATGCGATGCGGGTGCACGTGAGGCAAGTTGAGATCACCATCCGGCGCCACTTCACTGCAGCTACCAAAACAAGAGGTCATCATGTTTACACGCAAACTGTCAGAAGCGGAAAACAGTGCACGCAAGGTGCAGGGTGAGAACTGGCACAGCGTTCGGCTGTTGCTCGAAGGGGACGGCATGGGCTTTTCTTTTCACATCACGACACTGTATGCGGGAAAAGAAACGCTGATCTGGTACAAAAACCACTACGAGGCCGTCTACTGCATTTCAGGTGAGGGCGAAGTGGAGACTACGGACGACGGCAAGATTTGGAAGATCGAGCCAGGAACCATGTATGCGCTGGACAAGAACGATCGGCACCTGCTGCGGCCGAAAACGGAAATGGTCGTTGCCTGTGTTTTCAATCCGGCGCTGAAAGGCAACGAAACTCACGACGAGGAAGGCGCTTACGGTCTAGAGGCGGACGTCATCGAGTGAGCCGGCGCCGGGACGCGCGCGGTTCGTTGTATTCGCAATCAAGGAGGCAAGCATGAGCGCTCATACAGTCGAGAAAATTGGCGGCACATCCATGTCCAAGGTGGACCAGGTGTTGGCCAATATTCTCATGGGCGATCGGGAGGGAGAGGAACTGTACCAGCGCGCCATCGTGGTGTCGGCCTACGGCGGCATGACGGACCTCCTGCTCGAACACAAGAAGTCTGGCGACGCCGGCGTATTTGCACTTTTCAGTGAGGGCGAGAGCGAGTGGCTCTGGAGTGATGCGCTGACCCGTGTAGGCGAGCGCATGTGCGACAAGAACGCAGAGATATTCGAGGACGACGTGTATCGGCAGGCTGCAGATCAGTTTGTCCGAGAACGGATCGAGGGTGCGCGGAGCTGTCTGATGGACCTGCAGCGGCTGTGCTCCTACGGCCACTTTCAGCTCGAGCAGCATCTGCTGACGGTGCGGGAGATGCTCGCGGCCATCGGTGAGGCCCACAGTGCTCACAACACGACGCTGTTGCTGAAGCAAAAAGGTGTGAACGCCCGCTTCATGGATCTCACCGGCTGGCGGGAAGAGATGTCTTTACCGCTCGACGAGAAGATTCGCACGGCTTTCGCCAATGTGGATTTCAGCCGTGAACTGCCCATCTGTCCCGGCTACGTGAAGTGCGAAGAGGGCCTTGTCCAGCTTTATGATCGTGGCTACACCGAGATCACCATGTCGCGTATTGCTGTTATCACGGGTGCGCGAGAGGCGATCATTCACAAGGAATATCACCTGTCCAGTGCCGATCCGAAAGTGGTGGGTGCCGACAAGGTCACACCGATCGGGCGAACGAATTACGATGTCGCGGACCAGTTGTCCAATCTCGGCATGGAGGCTGTGCATCCGCGCGCCGCAAAAGGTCTGCGTCAGAATGGCATTCCGTTGCGGGTCAAGAATACCTTTGAGCCGGACCACGAGGGGACGCTGATCGACAGCGTCTACCGCAGCGAGCGGCCCTGCGTCGAGATCGTCGCCGGCATGCGCAGCCTGATCGCTGTGGAAGTCTTCGACCAGGACATGGTCGGTGTGGGCACTGGATACGACGGCGAAATTCTCAGCCTCATCGACCGCTTCAAGATTCCGGTGGTGACCAAGGACGTCAATGCGAACAGCATCACGCACTATGTAGCAGCGTCACTGAAGAAAGTGAAACGGCTTACGCGGTTCATCGAGGAGCGGTATCCGTCAGCGATGATCACGGTGAAGAAGCTGTCCATGGTCTGCGCGATCGGCAGCGACCTCGACGTGCCGGGGCTGCTTGCACATTGTGCGCAGGAACTCGCGCGGGCGGATGTGAACATTCTGTCGATCCATCAGAACATGCGTGCGGTAGATATCCAGTTCCTGATCGACGAGGACGACTATGAGCGAGCCATCCAGGCTCTGCATCACTGCGTCATCGAGAAGATCGAGGAGCCCGAGGACATCGCCCGACTGGTTCAGGTCGCGTGACGCGCAGCGTCCGCTGATTCACGAAGAGGGCGCCTTTAGGCGCCCTCTTAGGTTCTGGCGACCATGCGCCGTCATCTGTCCTCCATCCTCTGGATATGGCACTCTCGACCGCCGTTGTGCGGGTGTTCCGCAAAGCAATCACTGAGGGGAGAGCAAGCGGTATGGTCGAGGGTATTAACGCGGAATCCGTAACGGCTTGGCTGCAGGAGCGGATAGACGGCATCGATCCGCCGCTGGAATTCAGCCTCATCGCCGGCGGCCACTCCAACCTGACCTACGCCATCACCGACGCGCGCGGGCAGCGTTGGGTACTTCGTCGCCCGCCGCTTGGGCACGTCCTCGAGAGTGCCCACGACGTGGCCCGGGAGCACCGTATTATTTCGGCCTTGGCCGACACGGACGTGCCGGTGGCGCCGGCGTGCGGTGTGTGCGAGGACCGTAGCGTCAATGATGCTCCGTTCTACATCATGAAGTTCGTCGCCGGCACCGTACTGCATGATGCAGACGCAGTGTCCGCCGTTCCCGAGCCGGATCGCAGGGCTCTCGGCTTCGAGGTGATGGATGTTCTCGCCCGTCTGCATGCCATCGACCCAGAGGATGTAGGTCTCGGGCAGCTTGGCCGCAAGGAGGCCTACCTTGAGCGGCAGCTCAAGCGCTGGACCAAGCAGTGGGAGAATTCTAAGACTCGTGACATTCCAGCCATGGAGGAGTCCTGTCAGCTGCTGGCGGAAAAGATGCCCGTGCAGATTGGCGCAAGCATCGTCCACGGCGACTATCGGCTTGGTAACATGCTCGTGTCCGGTCCCCGAATTACGGCTGTGCTCGACTGGGAGCTGTGCACCCTTGGTGATCCGTTGGCGGATGTGGGCTACCTCCTGAATGCCTGGATTGAGCCTGGGGAGCTCGACACTCGTCCCGGTGATCAGCCGCCGACGACGGCTGGCGGATTCCCGACCCGAGACGAACTCGTGGCACGCTATGAATCCACCACCGGGCGTGAGCTCGGCGGTATCAACTACTATCGGGCCTTCTCCCATTGGCGGCTGGCGGCCATCGGCGAGGGTGTCTACAAGCGCTATCTCGTCGGCGCGATGGGTGAGCGCGGCGAGATGGACCTGACGGCGTTCGCGGATTCCGTGGTCAATCGCGCTGAAGCGGCGCTCGCCTTGCTGAAGAACTGAAGGAGAGGGCATGCAGGATCGACCGGACTCTCGCGAGCTGCTCGCGACCCTCGGTGACTATCTCGAGGCCGAGCTAATGCCCGCTCTGGAAGGCCCGCTGAACTATCGGACCCGGGTGGCACTCAACCTGTGCCGCATCCTCGAGCGTGAAGTTCGCCTCGGAAATTCTTTCCTCCTGCGGGAGCGGCAGCGCCTGTGCCGCCTGCTTGGCCTGGGGCCGGAGGATCTTTTGCCTGGTGCGCTGCAGGATCAGGTCGAGGACCTGAACCAGCAGTTGGCCACCGATCTGGCCAGGGACGCGCTGCCAGCCGGGTTCGAGACCAGCGCCTGGGACGCGCTGATGGCCACCACCCGCGACAAGCTCGCCATCGTCCGTCCAGGCTATGACCGCTACGACGCCGCGGAGGAGACCCGATGAGTGAAGCGGCGCGGGTCCAGGAGAGCGCAATAGATCGCAAGGCTCGGGTCGCGGACGGACTGTCCGGCTTTCTCGGGGCACAATGGGGCACCGGGGTCTCCATCGAAGGCATGGTCGAGACCTCCGCCGGCGCACGCCGTGGCAACGTGCTGTTCGATGCCGTGCGCGACGACGACGGCAGCCGCCTACCTCTCTGCGTGACGTATCTGCCGACGCTGAACATCGAGCTGATGAAGATCAGCGATGAAGCGGCGCTGATCCTGCTGGCTGAGGAGGGGGGAGTGCCGGTGCCGCACGTGCACTTTGCCAGCGAGGATCCGTCCTGGGTCGGCGGTCCGTTCTTCATCTCGGACCGGGTGCAAGGCGAAACGGTTCCCCGCCGGGTACTGCGGCAAGTCGCTGCCGACGGTACCGGTCACCAGATCGTCGAGTCACTGGGCCGCGCGTTCGCGGCCCTGCATCAGATTCCGGCTTCCAAGGCGCCGGAGTCGTTGGGGCGGCCCAGCGGAGAGACTCCTTCGGAGATGGCGCTGGCGCGCCTCGCAGAGCAACTCGACAACCTGCTGCAGCCGTCGCCGGTCTTCAATCTGGGCCTGCGTTGGTTGGTGCGCAACCCGCCGGCGCCGCCGCGACGTCTAAGCATCGTTCATGGCGACGTCCGTAACGGCAACATCATCGTCGATCACGGCGGGCTGGCTGCAGTGCTGGATTGGGAGGTCGCCAAGATCGGTGATCCCATGGAGGATCTGGCCTGGCCTTGCCTGCGCTGCTGGCGTTTCGGCGAGGATCGACGTGAGGTCGGTGGGTTCGGCGCACGGGAAGGGTTGATCCGCGGCTACAGCGAAGGTGGCGGTCATTTCGACGCCCACAGCTTCCACTGGTGGAAGGTGCTCGGGACCATGCGCTGGGGGCTGGGGCTGGCGGGTCAGGCCCGCGGCCATCTCGACGGCACGTTCTCCAACATCGTCATGGCCGCCAGCGGCCGCCGGGTCGCGGAGCAGGAGTACGATCTGCTCTGCCTGCTGCGCCCGCGCGGGCATTGAGCGGCGCGTACAGGCGCTCGCCTTCAGCGTAGCGCCGAAGTTGGCCTGTTGGCCCGAGCTGGGTCGCACAGGCGCGTGCGCGTGCTCCGCATGCGGCGGCGCGGCATCACCTGGTGTTGCGGTCGCGCATCTCGGCGGCCGTGCCTGAGAAGTGCACGCCGAGCGGTGTCTCCGGCGGAATAGCCAGGCGAATCAGCACGCAGGGAGAGGTCAGGGCCTGGGTCACCATGGCGTCGGGATCCGGCGCTTCGAGGCGGACATCGAGCCTTGCGTCTTCGCCTTCGCGCGTGGCGCTCTGCGGCAGCACGATGCTGAAACCACCGGTGGGCTGGGTGCCCATGCTGATCACCAGGGTCGTGCTGTCGTCGGGAATGCCCACCTCGGGCAGCGCCTGGGGCAACTCCGACGCGCTCTTGATCCGTTGCCAGCTCAGATCCAGTCCGCAGTGGTCGCTGCGCCCGAGGACAGTGATGGGAATGTCCCGCGAAGGGGTGCCGGAACAGGCCATCGCCAGCAGCAGCGGCAGGGCGAGGAGCAGGCGACTCATGGGGTGATCTCCAGTCTGGAACGTGAGCGCGGGCCAGGCCGCGAAGCAGCCGCAGCTGCGCCGGGTGCTTCCGTGCCGGCATCGAAGCGGATGGTACGGAAGCCGGTGACGAACTCGATGTCCGTGATGTCCTGATTCACCTGCAGGATGCCCGGTGAGTCCAGCGTGGGGAAGAGGGCACAGGCCTCCACTTCGTCGCAGACCAGGAAATTGTTGTTCATGTCGGTGCCGGCATAGAGTTCGTACTCACCTTCCGGGACGTTCTCGAACACGAAGTCGTAGCGGCCGTCCACCGCGACGGCGGTGACCTGCTCCATGACCTCACCCGTGTCGGGATCCGCAAGGACGATGTAGTGGAAGCCGGCGTCGGCATCCATGCCTCCGGTCACGACCCGAAGCTGCACTGGCACGATGACGTCGTTGTCCGTGGTCGTCACCTCGATCTCAGCACGGTAGCTGCCATCGGCGAGGCCGTCGCGCTGCACCGCCACCTGGTAGCTGCCGAGGCCGTCATCTGCGACGTTATCTTCAGCGACGCTGAGCCAGAGCGCATTCACCGTGATCCCCGTCACTGCGGCCGGCACTGTGCCAGCGTTGCTGAGCGTCAGGGTCGCCCGGGTGCCGAACGGGCCGAAGTCCAGGCTGCGGGGCGACGCCACGATCTGCGCCGGAATCTCCAGGCTGCCGTCGGCGAACTGTTGCGCCGCGACCACCGCCTTGCGGGCGTTGATCAGGCCGAAGCCGTAGCGGTCGTCGCGGCCGGGTTCGCCGAGGTCATCCGTCAGCGCGCCGGACATCAGCAGGCTGTCGAAGATCTCCGGCGTCAGGTCCGGAAACACCGCCTTCATCAGCGCGATCACACCTGCGACGTGGGGCGCAGCCATCGAAGTGCCGGCCCGGCCCTGATAGATGAACTCGACGCTGCGATTGCCTTCGCTGTCCTCCACTTCCCGGCCCACGGTGCTCAGCACGGCGCCGCCGAACACCGGCTCACCGCCGGGTGCGGCCAGATCGATCTGGGGACCGAAATTGGAGTAGGAGGCGGGCTGGTTGTCGATGGCGGTGGCGCTGACCGCAAGCACGCCCTGGTAGGACGCGGGAAAGAACGGGGTGGAACTGGACTGGTTGCCGGCGGCGGCCACCACGAATATTCCCAGGCTGCGGATCTCATCGAACAAAGCCTGCTCCTGGGCGGACGAGCCCTCGCCGCCGAGACTCAGGTTGATGATGTCCACCGGCCTTTCGGGGACGGTCTGTGATCGGTTTTCCAGACCCGCGGCGTATCGCAACGCTTCCATCAGATCATCGCTGCTGCCGCCGCTGCGACCGAGGACGCGGATCGGCAGCACCCGGGTCTGCCAGCCGGCGCCGGCGACGCCGGTCGCATTGTCCGTCCGTGCCGCCACGGTGCCGGTGACATGGCTGCCGTGGAAGCTCGAGGCGCCGCCGCCGCCGCCATCGCCCGGATCCGCCGCACCCGGAACGTTGTTGCGGAAGTCGTAACCCGGCAGAAGCTGGCCCTGCAGATCCGGGTGGTCGAGCAGAACTCCGGTATCGATCACGGATACATGGACGTCCGGACTGCCGGTACTGCGATCCCAGGCCAGCGGCAGCTGGATGTTCTCGTAGTGCCACTGGTTCAGGAATAGCGGATCGTCCGGGACGACCAGCTGCTGAGCCTCGCGGACGTAGTTCGGTTCCACCCAGGCGTAGCGTCCGCTGCGACGCAGGGACTGGATGGCTTCCAGGGTAGCGAGGCGCAGTTCGACGTCGGGCAGAGGCGAGCGCGCCACGGCCTCGCGCAGGCTGCGCTCCGCCGCATGACCCTGCAGGGTGCGCGCCATGCTGCCGGGCAGCCCGCGTGGCAGCTGTGCCAGTCGCATGCCGGCATGAGAGCGCTCCGGGACGACTTGGTAGGGCAACGGCGACGTGGTGCCGGCGCTGGCCTGCAACCGCTCCGGGCCGAGCAGCATCTCGCCGGGAATGAATCGGGTGCTGGCACGCAGTTCTGACATCATGCCGCTGGAGCCACCGATGGCCACGACGTAGGTGCTTGCGCCGCTCTCGACACGGACTTCCAGCACATAGGTGCCGCTTTGGTCCGGTACTCGAAGTGATGCTGTGGAGCCTGAGTCAAAGGTCTGCTCGACCAGCGCATCCTCGAAAAACAGCGCCAGATTCAAATCATTGCGGGCATTACCCTGGGCATCCAGGTCCGGGTTGCCAATGACCAGTTCGATCTGCTCGCCACCTTCCGCCTGGAACCGGTAGAAATCCGACTGATCACCGTTGGCCTGAACTGCACCTTCCGGTCCGGCGCCGCGCTGGGCCACGTAGCCGCCGATCACCACGGGCGCAGTGACTGCCTGGGGATCGCTCAGTGTATCGTTGTGAGTGAAACCCGCATTGGGGTCGTTGGTGGTCGTGTCTGAAGCGCTGGTGCTGCCGATCAGCAGGGTGCCGCTGACAGTGTAGGTCGCAGGGGGTGGGGTCGCAGTCACGGTCTGCGTGGTACTGGCGCTGCGCCCGGCGCTGTTGGTGACCGTCAGCCGCGGCTGGAAGCTGCCCGCTTCCTGGTAGATGTTCTGAACCTGGATGCCGCTGGCGGTGCTGCCGTCGCCGAACTGCCACGTGTAGCTGGTGAGGGCGCCCTCGCCAGGGACCGATGCGCCGGCATTGAAGCTGACGGTCAGCGGCGCCTGGCCCTCGCCGGGCTGGGCGGTGAAGCTGGCAGTAGGTGCGACGGGTGCTGCCGTCGCCGAACTGCCACCGCCGCCGCAGGCGGTGTTCAGGACGGCCACCAGGCAGAGCAGCAGCGCGGAGCGCATCAGACCGCCCCGCCTGATCAGGATCTGTTCAGGCCGTGCACTGTCGATAGCGTGCAGCATCGATGCGATCCCGTCGCGGCTCCGGCGACTGGCGACGCGGGGCCAAACAATCGAAAGGAGTCCAGAAAATGACGGAACGGCCGGGCGAAATCAATTGCCAGTGGCGGCTGAAGAGTCGACCTGTGGGTGGGGTCACAGAAGCGTACGACGCGCTGTTTCAAGAGGCCGTGCAGCCCGCGAGACGACTCGCCGGCGGTATGCAACCGGCATGGCGCGGTGGGGCCCCGCAGAGCAACATCCCGATAGACCTGCGTCCCCGGCTTCATAACCACCGCTCACATGCAGGACGGAGGAAGGGATTGTAACGATCCCGCAGTGTTACCTGCCCGAGGCAATCATCCCTGCTCAGAGCAAGGTCCGGTCGGAGGAAGCAGCATAGTGCGGCGCGTCTTGCGGCATGGTCTGTCGAAAGCGGGTCCGAACAGCAGGCGCCGAGGCAACGCCCGGCGCTCCCCAGCCGTAGCCAGGACGCTCATCGCGGCGGCCATGTCGCGATGAGCCACGGCGCTGACGAAGCGAAGCAGGAGTGTTCTTGGCGCTGCGGGCGGCTCTTGCGTGATCATCATCGACCCTGGCCTCGACCTGGAGGAATAAAAAAGCGTGGGTGTTCGGCAACGAACACATGCAGCGCCGAAATCGGGGAGGGGAGGGGGAGGGCGGGCTGCGCCACGCTGAAACGACTCATTGGTGGATAACCGAACATGTTGTCCAGTATATGTCGAACTATTGTTTGGGACAAGGCCCGGCCTGAAGTTGGTGTCTAATTTTTGTTCTTATTCGGCGGCAACGATTCAGTCTATGAGGCCCTCCATCTCGGCCACGTTCTCGAGTGCTTCCTCCACCAGCGCGCGGGCATGAGCGGTGATGCGGTGCAGGTAGGCATGCAGCACAGCGTCGTCCGGATTGCGGTTCTTGCAGTTGGCGCTGTAGGCCTCGAAGGCCGTGAGGCTGCCGATGAGGGTGATCAGGTGTTCCGGGCATTCGCACTCCACCGAGCGCGATACACTGGCGAGCCGGACCAGTTCCTCGTCCCGGAAACGCCTCGGTGGAATGCCTTCGCCCAGGTCTGAGCTCAGCGCAGTCGCCGCGGGCGGTGTGCTTGCTTCGGGATCGCGTCGATAGCGGCAGGCCAGTTCGAGTTCTTCCAACGATACCGGAGAGCGCAGGATGACGGCGCCTCGCTCGCGCAGGGCCTTGAAGACGTCGTGACGCCCGAAGCCACAGACCATGACCGCGTGGCGGGCGCCGGATCGCTGCAGGAGATCATCGAGTTCGTCCACCGTATCCGGGTAGACTCCGGCATACTCGAGGACGAGTACTTCCGGTGCCAGCGACATGAGTTGGCGACGGAAATCGTCGAAGTGCTGATACGCGCCCGCAAGGTGGAGGCCTGGCATGCGGTCGAGCGATGCACGCAGCATGGCGGCAATGGTTTCGCCGTAGGCGGCCACGCGGACCGGGAGAGTCGTGAACGGATCACTGCGATGGCTGCTGCGGCTGTCCTGTTGCAGTCGCTCCTTGAGCTGCTCATCGGTAAGGTTGGCCACAGAACTGATGGAATTGCCCAGATCGACCAGCTGCTTGATCATGGTGAGACGTTCGACATCGCTGCGGTTGTAGATTCGGCCGAGTGCTTCGGTACGACGTGTTTCGACGACGCCGTAGCGTCGTTCCCAGGCTCGCAGGCGATCGACGGAAATGCCGGTCAGGCGGGCGACGGCGCCGATGCGATAGGAGTGCGCATCGTCAGAATGGGCGTGGTCGGTCATCTTGGCAGCTCGCTTATGACAGGTTCCGGCTTGAGGCCCGTCCGGGTAAAGCTGGTGATTATAGGTATATTCTCGGCGTCGTACAGGATTTGTTCAATACCGATCTCGACACACTCTGAACGGGACGGTCCATGACGCGTCCGGCAGGCAGATCAAGGTGCAATGGGGGAGATGAGCATGCAGAGGAATATCGGTCTGTTTCTGGAGAAGCGGGCTTTCCTGAGTCCGAAGCGTGAAGCGTTCTTCGACGGGCAGTCCACCCGGTTGACCTTTGCCGAGCTCGCATCCCGTTCCTTCCAGGCGGGGAATGCCATGATCGATTCCGGCATCAAGCCAGGTGACCGGGTTGGACTGCTGCTGATGAACGGACCGGAGTTCATCGAGAGCTTCTTCGCCATCGCCCGCATCGGTGCGGTCGTGGTGCCACTGAACTGGCGCCTGGTGGCGGACGAACTCGCCTTCATTCTCAGAGACAGCGGCACCTCGGCCCTGATTTACGGCGAGGAGTTCCAGGATACGGTCGCAACCATCCAGGGGCGGGATGGCGCCACGGACATCGCCCGCTGGATCGAAGTCGGCGCAGGTGCTCCGGCCGCGTTCGCCAGCCCCTATCTGCCCTGGCGAGATGCAGGGGCGAGCACGCCGCCTCCTGTGGGTGGGCAGGATGACGACCTCCTCTACATCATGTACACGTCCGGTACCACGGGGCTACCGAAAGGCGTGATGCACACCCACAGCACGGCGATGTGGGGCGTGTTGACCATCGCCGCCACGGCGGATCTGCGCCTCGGTGATCGCTATCTGTTGGCGCTGCCGCTGTTCCACGTCGGTGCCCTGACGCCGGCGACCCTGAACATCTATCTGGGTGTGTCGAGCATCGTGCCGCGGGCATTCGACCCGAAGCAGTCCTGGTCCCTGATCGAAAGCGAAGCCATTACCACCGCGCTGGCTGTGCCGGCCATGCTCAATTTCATGCTGCAGGTGCCGGAGCGGGAGCAGTTCAATCATGACAGCCTGCGCTGGTGCATGTCCGGTGCGGCACCGGTGCCCACGACGCTGATCGAGGCCTATGCGAATCTGGGTATCGAGATTCATCAGGTATACGGACTCACCGAGTCCTGCGGCCCGGGCTGCCTCATCGATCCGGACAGCGCCATGGAGCGTATCGGCTCCACCGGCAAGGCCTTCTTCCATACCGACGTGAAGATCGTCGACGAGGATGGCCGAGCCTGCCCCCCCAACGTGGCCGGTGAGGTGCTTATCCGAGGGCCCCACATCATGACCGGCTACTGGAATCGTCCGGATGCCACCGCCGAAGCCATCGTCGAGGGCTGGTTGAGGACCGGCGACGGTGCGGTCATGGACGATGACGGTTATGTCTACATCCAGGATCGAATCAAGGACATGATCATCTCCGGCGGCGAGAACATCTATCCGGCGGAGATCGAGAACGTCCTCATGGCCCACGACGGCATCCGCGAAGCAGCAGTCATCGGTCAGCCATCCGAACGCTGGGGCGAGTCGCCCTTCGCCATCGTGGTTCGAGGCGATCCTGCGGTCGACGAGGCCTCTGTCATGCGCTGGTGCGGCGAGCACCTCGCTCGTTTCAAATTACCGCGGGGGGTGACGTTCACCGACGAGATTCCACGCAACCCGAGCGGCAAGATTCTTAAACGCGTGCTGCGAGAGCAGTTCCCAGGGCCCGCGCCCGAGTGATGCTCAGCGGGTGATGGCCACCGACGCGGGCAGGTCACTCAACAGTTCCCGGAAGTCGATGCGCGCCCGGACCGCGGGGGTGTCAGGCAGGACCAGCAGGCGGGGGTTCCGCTCCATGCAAAGCTGTCTCAAACTGGCGAGATCCTGCGCCGCGAAGGCGGCTCCCGGGTCATCCGCGGTGCCTCCCGTCGCCGCATGGCCGAGCCGACACAGTTCCAGTGGAAGATCGTCAGCCTCAGCTATGGCCATGGCCTGCTCCACGGCACGCTGGGAGGTTTCGCTACCGTCATCCAGAACCAGCACCGCACGACCGGTGGCCCAGGGCTCGTGGACGAACAGCAGTCCGATGGGCGCTGGGCCCTGAGCGACCGCCTCCAGGAGTCGTTCGGCAGGGACTCCGAGCCAGGTGCGTAAGCCTGCACTCTTCAGCGATCGACCGACCACCACCAGGTCCACCTCCGCGGCAGCCCGCCGCAGCTCTGCGAATACGTCGCCCTGCAGGCGTCGGAAGCTCACCCTGGTTTTCAGTCGGATTCGGGCCTGCTCGAAGGCCTGCTCGAACTCCCGGGCGCAGGCATCGAGCTGCAGACGCAGCAGCCCACTGTCCAGGCTGCGTGAGGTCACGCCGGTCAACCGTATCTCGCGGGCGAAGGGCAGGGTGGCGAGTCGACTCAGATTGTCGTCCTCGATGAACACCCCCGTGAGCTCCGCCTCGGTGCTGCGACACAGGGCCGCAACCGCTTCGAGGGCATCACCGCGCGGGGCGGCCGGATCGAGCGCAATCAGGATGCGGCGCATCACGGATAGTCCTCCGGCGCGGGAGGCGGCCCGGGCGGATTGGGTGCGACGGGATTCGCCGGCATCGATGTGTGTCCCGGCCCAGGATTCGTTTCGCGGCCGAGGCTGCGGGTGAGCTCCGAGAGTTCCTCGACGCGCTGCTGCACCTGTTGGTTGAAGGAATCCTGCGACCAGCCCCCTGCGGCATCGCGGGCCCCGGCGGTGATGCCGGACAGCAGCTCGAGGGCATCGTCGATGTCGTCCATGGCCCAAACGCTGAAGCGGCCAGCCGCCACGGCTGCGACCACGTCCGGCCGCAGCATCAGGTTGCGCATGTTGTCCGCTGGAAGCAGAACGCCCTGCTGGCCCGTCAGGCCACGCGCGGCGCAGACGTCGTAAAACCCCTCGACCTTTTCGTTCGCGCCGCCGATGGCCTGGGCGCGACCGTACTGATCCATGGAGCCGGTGACGGCAATGTCCTGGCGCAGAGGAATGTCCCCGAGGGCGGACAGCAGGGCGCAGACCTCTGCAATGGTCGCGCTGTCGCCTTCGATACCACCATAGGATTGCTCGAAGGCGAGGGAAGCGTGCAGCGAGAGAGGGATGCGTGGCGCATAGCGTTGACCGATGAAGGCGCCGAGAATCATGACGGCCTTGCTATGGATGTTGCCGCCGAGCCGTGCTTCCCGCTCGATGTCCAGGATTTCGCCGCGACCGAGGCGCGCGGTTGCGGTGATGCGTGACGGTTGGCCAAATGCGAAATCACCAACCTGCAGAACCGACAGACCGTTGACTTGTGCAACCTGTTTGCCCTGTGTTGCGATGACAACAGTGCCGCGGACGATACGCTCATGGATGTCGTCGCGAATCCGTTCGAGTCGCTCCACATGGGCGTCGATGGCGATCTGAACGTGGGCGGCGTCAATGAATCTGCTGTTTTGGCCCCTGGCGATGTGGTCGGACTCGCGCACCAGATCGGCGAGTCGGCGGGTGTGAGCGGAGAGTTTCTCCGCGTCGCCCACCAGACGTGCACTGTGATCGACGATGCGTGCCACCGCTGCAGGTCCAAGAGGCAGCAGTTTCTCGTCACGGGCGATGCTGCCGAGCAGGCGGGCGTAGCGGTGGGCGTTGTCGTCGCTGCGGTCCACCCGATCCGACAGGTCTGCCGGCACCTTGAACAGCTGGGGGAAATCCGGGTCGTAGGCGGAGAGCAGGTAGTAGGTCTGGCGCGCACCCAGCAGAATGACCTTGACGTCGAGTCGGATGGGCTCCGGATCGAGGCTCAGGACGTGGCCGAAGCTGAGATACTCGCTTGCACTCTCGATGCGGATCTCGCCGTCGAACAAGGCCCGCTTCAGGGCGTCCCATGCGAACGGCTTGCTTAGCAGCCGCTCTGCTTCGATCAGCAGATAGCCCCCATTGGCACGATGCAGCGCGCCTGGCTTGATCAGGGTGAAATCGGTGACCAGGGAGCCGAGTTCGCTGCGATGCTCCAATCGACCAACAAGATTCTCGAGGGTGGGGTGAGTCTCGAACACCACTGGCGCGCCGCCGCCGTCGCTGTGGTCGATGAGCAGGTTGACTCGGTATCGGCTGTAGAACTGCTCCGGTGACCGGTAGGGGAGGCCAACCTGGCCGGGTCCATGATCATGCTCGAGTGCAAGGATGGTCTGAGCGTTGTCGAGCACGTCGCTGGCGAGATCCTTCGCCCAGGTGAGCACCTCCGACCATCCCTGCCAGCGACGTCGTAGAGTGGTTACCAGGCGGTTGATGGCGGCCTCGATGAACTCTCTCGCCATGGCCTTCTGAGCTCTGACGAGTTCCTGCTGGCGCGCTGGAAGATCCTGAAGCTGGGTCATGAGGCGCTCTGTCATGGTCTCGATGGCGCTGGAGATCGCGTTGCGCTCCTCCTCCGGGAGCGCCTGAAAGTCATCGTTGTCGAGCACCTTGCCGTCACGTACCGGCGCGAAGGCGAATCCCTGAGGCGTCTGCAGCATGGTCAGGTCATGCGTTTCCGCTTCCTTCTGGATCTGTTGCAGCGCTTCCTTCTGCTTCCTCTCGAAGCCCTGCTGCAGTTCGCCTATGCGGCGCTGGAACCCTTCTTCCCGGAACAGCGAAGGAATGACCGCACGCACATCCTCGATGAGCTGGTCCGCGTCGCGGGCGAGACGATGGGCCTCCCCTGCCGGGAGGCGCAGTGACCGGGGACGATCCGGATGCTTGAAGTCATTGAGGTAGCACCAGTCGGCGGGAGTCGATCGCTGTGCAGCCGTCTCACAGACCAGTGCATCCACCAGCTGGCGGCGGTCCGTTGCGGGATCGCCGAGCACGAACAGGTTGTAGCCGCTCGCGCCCATTTCGAGGGCGAAGCGAACCGCGCGCGAGGCGCGCTCCTGGCCTATACCGTCGCGCAGCGGCGGCAGATCCGCTGTGGTGGCGAAATCGAACACGGAGACCTGAGTCTCAGGGCGAATCTGTTCTGCGGACAGGGTCCGGATCATGGGCGTCCTCCTTGCGCCGATATCATGGCACAGCGTCGAGCAGGTGGTCTTGATCCGGGTCATAGCAGGGCCCTGTCCCCACCGCGCCACAGCTTAGGGAAGTGCTGATCAATTCCTCCACGGCTGTGCGGGTGATTGCCGGTGCAGTG
>REEU01000239.1 GCA_007694905.1 Gammaproteobacteria bacterium
CAGGTCGGTCTGGATGGCTCAGGTGATCACGGCCAGGCAACGGCTCAACGCCTGGGTCGCGGCCCACGCGGAAACGGCCTATCACCCCTGCGGCAGCTGAGGTCCAGCGTCGGCAACGCTTCTGCGGAAGCGTCAGCTTGGTTCGGAGGCGATTCCGGCTGGGACGGAGGCGCTGTGATGTTCTCTTCGGATCAGGTCACCGCGCGCAGCAGGTTCGACACCACCCGCTCAAGGTGCAGCAGCGAATTGCAGACGTTGGCCTGGTGGACATGGGCCTGGTAGCGACGCATCTCGGAGTCGCCCGAGCCCCAGGCCATCTCCGGCTCCGGATTGAGCCACATGACGCGCTTGCTGCGATCACGGAAGCCGCGCAGGAGATCCGTGCGCGCCTCGCCGAAGTTGTTTCTGGCGTCGCCGAGGATGATCAGGGTTGACCGGTTGTCGAGGGCGGAGCCGGCCAGACGCTCGAAGTCCTCGAAGGCCTGACCGTAGTCGGTGGAGCCGCCGCCGTAGTCCTTCAGCGTCAGCGCGATGGCGTCGTCGATGGCTTCGCGACGGAACAGGTCTGTCACCTCGCCGAGATCCGAGGAGAACGCGAAGGCACGCACGTTCGGCAGCACCTCCTCCAGGCTGTAGAGCAGCATCAGCATGAAGCGGGCATAGGTGGTCATGGAGCCGGAGACGTCGCAGATGGCGTAGACCTTGGGACGGTCGATCTTCGTGGACTTCCACGCCAGCTCCACCAGCTCGCCGCCGTGGCGCATGTTGCGGCGGAGCATCTTCGGGACGTTGAGCTGTCCCCGCTTCGTGACCCGGCGCCGCCGCGAGTGGGCAGCGGCCAGCTGCTTGGCCATCTTCTGTACCAGCACGCGCAGGTGGCGGAAGTTGCGGTGCTCCACGTTGGACAGCTTCACCTTGCGCAGCATCTCTTCCCGCAGGCGGTCGCCGCGGGCGTCCGCGTGCAGCAGGAACTGCCGCTCCACATGGTCGCGGATCTGCTCGCGCAGCCCGTCGCGGCGGCGGCGCAGTTCCGCGGCCAAGCGCCGGTCCGGCAGTTCCGTGCTCTCACCGAGCTCGCCAAGTTCTTCCTGCAGGCCGGCGAGTCCCATGCCCTCCATGATGCGGCGGGTGTAGAGCCCCTTCTGGGTGAAGACCTTGATCTCTTCGAGCTTCGCGTCTCTGGCGGCGTTGGCGATGGCCAGCGAGAGCCGGGAGGAATCCTCGGCCATCAAGAGCTGGCCGAGTTCTGAGCTTGGGCCGCTCATCTCGCCGGGATGGACCAGCTCCTCGAGTTCCTCCGCGTCGCTGCCGCTGCTGCGTCCGCCGCCGCCGCCACCGGGAGCTTCGCCCTCGCCACCTGCAGCGCTGTCGCCGGATTCCCCCGCCTCGTCGCCGGAGTCGTCGTCCGGTGATGCGTCGGTGGGATCCTCCGGCTTGCCCTCGGAGCGGAAATCGTCGAAGCGGAAGAACTGTTCGAAGCAGGCGTCGAAGGCGTCCTTCTCGTCTGCGGTCTTTGGCAGGGCCAGCGCGAGCGCCTGCTTGAGTGCAGTGCGGTCGCGCCAGCCGGTGATTTCTGCCGTACGGAACGCATCCAGCGTCTCGGAGGTGGAGACACGGACATCCGCCATGCGCAGCGCGCGGATGAAGTTGGCGAGGGTCCGTTCCATGCGGCGCGGCCTCAGCGTCGGTTCAGGGCCCGCCCCGTGATGCTGTAGAGCTCGGCCTCGACGGTATCGATGTCGTCCTGGAACTTCAGGATGACGTTCAGCGTGTCCTTGATCAGGTCCGCTTCGAGCGCCTCGGAGTGCAGCAGCAGCAGGGTGCGTGCCCAGTCGATGGTCTCACTGATGGCTGGGACCTTCTTCAGGTCCATTTCCCGCAGCTCCTGGACGAAGGCCACCAGCTGACGCCGCAGCTCCTCGGTGATCTCAGGCACCCGGGCGCGGATGATCTCCTGCTCCAGCTTGGGCTCCGGGAACGGGATGTACAGATGCAGACAGCGGCGCTTGAGCGCGTCGGAGATCTCGCGGGTGTTGTTCGACGTGAGGAACACCAGCGGCTTCTGGGCGCCGGCCTTCACGGTGCCGATCTCGGGAATCGAGACCTGGAAGTCGGACAGGATCTCGAGCAGCAGGGACTCGAATTCCTGATCCGCCTTGTCCACTTCGTCGATGAGCAGAACGCTGCCGCCTTCCTCACGCAGGGCGCGCAGCAGCGGTCGGGGTTCGAGGAATTCCTCGGAGAAGAAGATGTCGCCGAACTCGTGCAGACGGGCCACGGATGCCTTCAGGCCCACCGCGCCCTGCAGGATTTCCCCGAGCTGTTCCTTGAGCACCTGGATGTACAGCAGCTGCTTGCCGTACTTCCACTCGTACAGGGCCTTGGCCTCGTCGAGTCCCTCGTAACACTGCAGCCGGATCAACGACAGGTCGAGCATACGCGCCGTGGTCTTGGCCAGCTCGGTCTTGCCGACGCCGGGAGGGCCCTCCACGAGCACGGGCTTGCCAAGGTGCCAGGCAAGATAGACTGCGGTGGCGATTTGGCTGGAGCAGATGTAGTTCTGTGCGCCCAGCGCGTCCTGGACACTTGCTACGGAGGCGATGAGCGCGGCGTTGTCGGGACGGATCGCAGATTCAGTCACAATGCTTCGATCTCAGCGGCCGGTGAAACGCGGTTCGCGCTTCTCGAGAAAGTGCGCGAGGCCTTCCTTGAAGTCCTCCGAGTCGAAGCTCGCGACCATCTCCTGGTTGCCGCGCTCCACCGCGTCCGCGAGGCTGGAGAACACGTCGTTCCAGAGCTGCCGCTTCATGACGCGCAGCGAGCGTGGCGACACCGTGTTCGCCATCTGCTTGGCGTAGCCGAGGGCGTCCTGCTCGAAGCTGGCGGCAGGGTACACGGCGTTCGCGATTCCGAGCGTCAGTGCCTCATCCGCGTGGACGAAGCGCGCCGAGAACAGCAGGTCCGCAGCGCGCGAGGGTCCGATCAATCTTTCCAGCATCCACGCGACGCCGTGCTCGGCGATCAGGCCCCGCTTGGCGAACACCGTTGTCATGCGCGCCGCGTCGGACCACAGCCGGACATCGCAGTAGAGCGCGATGACCATGCCGATGCCGGCAGTGACGCCATTGATGGCACCGATGACCGGCTTCGGGACACTCGGGAAGTAGCTGTAGCGCAGGCCGAAGTCCGCAGGTAAGTCACGCTCGATGCGGCGGTCGATCTGCTCGGCCTTCATGCCGGAACTGCCCTGGCTACCGCGGGATTGAATCTGCTTGAGATTCTCCATGTCGGCCCCGGCGCAGAAGCCGCGCCCGGCGCCGGTGAACAGGATGACGTGCACGGCGTCGTCGGCACTGGCTTCCTGCATGAACCCATAGACGCCCTCGTCCATGTCTCCGGTCCAAGCGTTCAGCTTGTCGGGACGGTTGAGGGTGATGATGCCGACGCCCTCTTCGACGCGGTAGGTGACCTGGCTCTCACTCATGGATTGCGCTCCCGGACCGTGGGGACGCGAGCATCGCGCAGCGCCGGCCTCGCGTCCACCCCTGGGGGATCAAGCCCGGTCAGCGATGAGTCGATTTGATCCTGGCTGCAAGCGCGGCGAGACTTTGGCACGGATGGTGGAATGGGGCTCGATATGAAGCGTTGTCTGATCGCACTGCTGTGGCTGCTTGCGGGCCATGCGGCAGCCGAGGGTCGCATTCTGATCCATGCCGGTACCTTGATCGACGGTCTCGGCCATACGCCGGTCGCGGAACGCACCGTCATCGTCGTGGGAGACGAAATCGTCGCGGTGGAGGAGGGGTTCACTGCGGCGGAAGGCGACGACCGCGTGATCGACCTCTCCCATGCGACAGTGATGCCGGGCCTCATCGACCTGCACGTGCATCTCGCCGGCCAGCGCAGCCCGCGCACCCAGCTCGAGCGCTTCACCATGGAGCCCTCGGAGCGTTCGCTGCGGGCGACCACCTACGCTGCGGCCACGCTGGATGCGGGCTTCACCACCGTACGCGACCTCGGCACCGTGGACGGCGTGGCGCTGGCCATGCGCCGGGCCATCGAGGAAGGCTGGATCAAGGGTCCACGAATGTTCGTCGCCGGCAAGAGCATCGCCACCACCGGTGGTCACGCCGACCCCACCAATGGCATGCGGGCCGATCTGGTTTCAGTCCCGGGACCCAGGGAAGGCGTGGCGAACGGCCCCGTCGAGGCGCGACAGGCCGTTCGTGCGCGTTACCAGGAGGGTGCCGATCTGATCAAGATCACGGCCACCGGCGGCGTGCTCTCGGAAGCCCGCAGCGGCGAGAACGCCCAGTTCACCGTAGAGGAGATCGAGGCCATCGTCGCCACTGCCGGGGATTACGGCTTCCACGTGGCAGCACATGCGCATGGTCCGGAGGGCATGCGCCGCGCCGTGCTGGGCGGTGTGACCACCATCGAGCACGGCACCATGATGACGGACGAGATCATGGCGCTGATGCGGGAGCGGGGCACCTACTACGTGCCGACGATTCTCGCCGGTCGCTTCGTCGCCGAACAGGCGGAAATTCCGGGCTTTTTCTCCGACACGGTGCGCGAGAAGGCCGTGGCCATCGGGCCCCAGATCCAGGACACCTTCGCCCGCGCCTATGCGGCCGGAGTGCCCATCGCGTTCGGGACGGATTCGGGTGTCTCCGCGCATGGTGACAACTGGCGCGAGTTCGTGTTCATGGTCGAGGCCGGCATGCCGCCGCTGGAAGCCCTGACCGCAGCCACCTCGGTGGCTGCCCGTGTCCTCGGCCAGGCGGGCCGGCTCGGTGAAATCACTCCGGGTGCGCTGGCGGATGTCGTTGCCGTACCCGGTGATCCCCTGGCAGACATCAGCCTGATGGGTCAGGTCCATTTCGTCATGCAGGGAGGAGTCATCCATCGTCATGACCCATGAACGCGTGTTGCTGCTGCTGATTCTTTGCGTGGGGCTGGCGGGGCTGCCGGCTGCTGCCGACCCCTTCCCGTCCCGCTACGCGCCGCCGCCGTCGGGCCCGGTGCTGATTCGCAACGCCACCGTCTTCACCGGCGACGGCGAGCGCCTTGAGGGTGCGGACGTGATGTTGCAGGGCGGCCGCATCGAAGCGGTCGGCTCCGCGCCCGAGGTGCCTGCCGATGCGACGGTCATCGATGGCTCCGGCCGGTACCTGACGCCCGGACTGATCGATGTCCATTCCCATCTCGGCAACTACCCGGCGCCAGGCGGCGCGGCGGTTGCGGATGGCAATGAACTGACATCGCCGAACACCGCTGGGGTCTGGGCCGAACATGGTGTCTGGCCCCAGGACCCCCAGTTTCCATTGGCGCTGCTCGGCGGCGTGACCACGCTGCACGTGCTGCCTGGTTCGGGGAACCTGTTCGGTGGTCGCGGCGTCACGCTGAAGAACGTGCCTGGCCGTAGCGTCCAGGACATGAAGTTTCCTGGAGCGCCCCACAGCCTGAAGATGGCATGCGGTGAGAATCCCAAGCGGGTATACGGGGCACGCAACCAGATGCCGGGCTCGCGCATGGGCAATCTGTTCGGGCAGCGCAACGCCTGGATCCAGGCCCAGAACTATCAGCGCAAGCTTGAGGCCTACGAGCGTGCCCTCGACAACGGCGAGGAGGTTGATCCTCCGGATCGCGATCTGACGCTGGAGACGCTGGCCGGCGTGCTGCGCGGCGAGATCCTGGTCCACAACCACTGCTATCGCGCCGACGAGATGATGCTGATGCTCGACGTTGCGCGGGAGTTCGGCTACCGCATCACGGCGTTCCATCACGCCACCGAGGCCTACAAGATCGCGGATGTGCTGGCCGAGGAGTCGGTATGTGCGGCCGTGTGGTCCGACTGGTGGGGTTTCAAGATCGAGGCCATCGACGCCATCGAGGAGAACGCCGCCCTGGTGCACGCAGCGGAGGGCGGTTGTGCCATCGTCCATTCGGACAGTCCCCGCGACATCCAGCGGCTCAATCAGGAAGCCGCCAAGGCCGTGATGGCGGGGCGCAGGATGGGCCTCACCATCGACGATGCGGATGCCATCCGCTGGCTCACGGGCAATGCTGCCAAGGTGCTCGGTATCGGCGAGGAGACCGGCGTCCTGCGCCCGGGACTGGCGGCGGACGTGGTCCTGTGGAGCCATAACCCGTTCAGCGTCTATGCGCGGACCGAGATGATCTGGATCGATGGTGCCCTGCGTTTCGATCGCGGCGATCCGACCACGCGCTGGCGTACGGACTTCGATCTCGGCCTGACGCCGGCCGGCCAGCGGGAGGACACGCCATGATGCGCTTCGCCATCGCTCTGTTGCTCGTCCTCGGCGCCACGGCACCCGCCATGGCGGACGTGTTCGCCCTCACCAATGCCCGGGTTCACACGGTAGACGCCCTCGGTACCCTCGAAGACGCAACCGTGCTGGTCCGTAACGGCCGCATTGCGTCGGTGGGCAAGGACGTGCGCATTCCATCGGACGCCGTACGCATCGACGCAGCCGGCGGTGAAGTGACGCCGGGACTGTTCGCCGGCTTCACCAACCTCGGTATTCAGGAGATCAGCGCGGTTCCCGAGACCGTCGATCAGTCCCTGGAGGACTTCGATCGCGGAGCGGGTTTTTCCATCCGCCGCGCGGTGAATCCCGACTCCATGCTCATCGGCGTCGCCCGGACGGGTGGCGTGACCCGGGCCATGATTGGTCCGTCCGGCGGCAGCCAGGTGTTCGCCGGTCAGGCGTCGCTGATCCGCCTCGACGGCGCCTCGAATCCGGTGAGTCATCCGGATCACGCCCAGGTCGCAGTGCTCGGCAGCCGGGGCGGACAACGCACCGGTGGCTCCAGGGCGGCAGCGCTGCAGCAGCTTGAGCAGGGCTTTGCAGAGGCGCTGCTGTATGCCGACAGTCGCGCGCTCATACGCGGGGCCCAGGCATCATCGCTGGGATTCTCGCGCTGGGACCTCGATGCGCTGCTGGCGTTCATCGGGTCGGGGCGCCCCATGGCGGTTCATGCCGATCGTGCCAGCGACATCATCCAGGCGCTGGACATCCTCAAGGCGAGAGGCATTCCCATGGTGCTGCTCGGCGGTGCCGAAGCCTGGAAGGTGGCCGCTGCACTGGCTGCGGCGGACGTTCCAGTCCTGCTCGACCCGCTGGACAACCTGCCACGCGGTTTCGATCGGCTTGGAGCCCGCTCCGACAACATCACGCTGTTGCACCAGGCTGGCGTGAGCGTCGGCATTCTCGAGGGCAGTGGCCGCGACGTGCGGCGGATCCGCCAGTATGCGGGCAATGCGGTAGCGGAAGGGCTGCCCCCGGAGGTCGCGCTGGCGGCCATCACCCGCATACCGGCGGAGGTCTGGGGCGTCGGTGATACCTACGGTCGCATCGCACCTGGAATGAGCGCAGATCTGGTCCTGTGGAACGGCGATCCCCTGGAACTCACCACCTGGGCACAGCGAGTCTGGATCGAGGGCCGGGAAGTGCCCGTGGATTCGCGCCAGTTGCAGCTGCGTGACCGCTATCGAGAGCCGAGGTCAGCCTACCCCTGATTCGCGTCCCGTGACGGGGAGCGATATCATGCGCTGCTCTTGATTGCTCTGCTGCGCCAGCGTGCCCTCGTTGGCGCAGCAGGGTGGAAGTAGGGCTGTCTGTTCCCTCCGTTCGGCTGCGACACAGCCACGGGCGCCGCGGGGATGGATCGGCCCGGTTGTCACCCCCAATGAGGAGATCTCCCATGGCATTCGAATTGCCGCCATTGCCCTACGCGAAGGACGCCCTGGCGCCACACATCAGCGTCGAGACCCTTGAATACCACTACGGTAAGCATCACCAGACCTACGTGGACAAGCTCAATGCCGCAGTCGAAGGCAAGCCCGAGGCGGACAAGAGCCTTGAGGACCTGATCAAGACCGCCAGCGGCGGCGTCTTCAACAACGCGGCCCAGATCTGGAATCACACGTTCTACTGGAACTCACTCTCGCCCAATGGCGGCGGGGAGCCCACAGGCGAACTCAAGACCGCCATCGAGCGGGATTTCGGCAGCGTCGAGAAGTGCAAGGAAGCCTTGGCGGAATGCGTCAAGACCCATTTCGGTTCAGGCTGGGCCTGGTTGGTCGCAAAGGACGGCAAGCTCTCTGTGGAAGCCGGCCACGACGCTGACAACCCGCTCCGCGATGGCGGCACGCCGCTGCTCACCATCGATGCCTGGGAACACGCGTTCTACATCGATTACCGCAACGCGAAGCCCAAGTACGTCGAGGCGGTGCTCGAGAACCTGATCAACTGGGACTTCGCCGCGAAGAATCTCGCTGCTGTCAAATAAACTGCGTCAGGGAATGAACTGCTCCTGCAGGATTCGTTCTTCGAGCCCGTGTTCGGGGTCGAACAGGATGATGAGGTCCGTGTTCGGATCTTCCTGAACATGGACCTCGACGACGTTGCGGACCTCCGTGGCGTCGGCGACTGCGGAGACCGGCCGCTTGAAGTGGTCGAGCACCTCGAACGTCACTTTGGCGTGCAGGGGCAGTACGGCGCCACGCCAGCGCCGGGGTCGAAACGCGCTGATCGGCGTCAGGGCAAGGGCTGCCGATCCGATGGGCAGGATGGGTCCGTGGGCGGACAGGTTGTAGGCTGTACTGCCCGCCGGCGTCGCCACCAGGCAGCCGTCGCAGATGAGCTTCTCGATGCGCTCGCGGCCGTCGATGAGCACTCTGAGGTTGGCAGCCTGTCGCGTCTGTCGCAGCAGCGAAACCTCGTTGATGGCGTTGGCCGTCTGTTCGGATCCTGAGTCGGTGACGGCTGTCATCTGCAAAGGGTGCAGCGTTGCCGCTGCGGCGCGCTCGAGCCGTTCGATCAGTCCCTCTTCGTCGTAGCTGTTGAGCAGGAACCCTACGGTGCCCCGATTCATGCCGTAAATCGGCACAGCCCGCTGCATGTTGCGATGCAGGCTCTCGAGCATGAAGCCATCACCGCCGAGCGCGACGATGACATCCGCGTCATCGGGCTGGCAGTGATCGTAGCGTGCCTCGAGGGCGGCCTTGGCCTCACCGGATCCGCGTGAGCGACTGGCGACGAAGGCGATGCGTTCGAATCTCATGTTCAGGTCTCGTTGCGCAGGCGGATCAGTCCTTCCTGCGCGACGGAGGCCACCAGGCGACCATCCTCGCTGAAGATCAGGCCGCGATTGAAGCCACGGCTGCCGCCAGCAGCAGGACTGTCCTGAACGTAGAGCAGCCATTCATCGGCCCGGAAGGGCTGGTGAAACCACATGGCGTGGTCAAGGCTCGCGGTCTGAAAGTTCGGCTGCATGAATGAGACGCCGTGGGGCCAGGTACAGGTGTCGAGCAGCGACCAATCGGACAGGTAGGCGAGTGCACACTGGTGCAGGCGCTCATCGTCCGGCAGGCGGCCTACTGCGCGCATCCAACCGGTCTGATTAGGGGCGCGTTTCTCCGGGGCGAATTCGTTCTGCGGATTCAGCGGACGCATCTCGATGGGCCGTTCGCGCGTAAAGCGGGCCACGTCCTCCGCCGACAGGCCGGCAGCTTCTGCATGGCGGCGCCGGATGACGATCTCCGACTCCAGGGCGCCCGGTGACGGCACATCAGGCATGGGGAATTGATGCTCGAGGCCCGATTCCCGCACCTGGAACGAGATCGACATGCTGAAGATCGGTCGGCCATGCTGCACCGCCACGACCCGGCGGGTGGTGAAGGACTTGCCGTCGCGAATCCGGTCCACCACGTACAGCAGCGGCACTTTGGGATCACCGGGGCGCAGGAAATAGGCGTGCAGCGAGTGGGCGGAGCGTCCGGCATCCTCGACGCTGCGGGAGGCGGCGACCAGGGCCTGGCCCAGGACCTGGCCACCGTAGACCCGCTGCCAGGAGTCGTCCGGACTGCGGCCGCGATAGTGGTTCTTCTCGATCTCCTCGAGATCGAGCAGGTGCAAAAGTTCGTCGAGGACGGTGGTCATCGTGCAGAGTTTCCTTCCGACAGAGGTTGGGCCGCGCAGATTATAGGGGCGCGCCCAGTCAATGTTCCCGAGTGTAGAATGGCAGTTTTTCTTCGGAGTTGAACCCATGGGCGCAGGTCAGGAGCCGCCGGGTTGGTTTGAGCGTGCGCTCGCCGAGCCCTACAAGAGCCGTCGGGTGACAGTGGGCGACGCCGCCATCCACTATCTGCTCTGGAGCAGGGACAGCAAACTACCCGGCCTGGTCCTGGTCCATGGCAACGGCGCGCATGCCCACTGGTGGTCGTTTCTGGCCCCTTTCTTTCTCGATGACTACCAGGTCGCGGCGCTGGATCTGTCTGGCATGGGCGACAGCGAGCACCGCGACGCCTACACCGCCGAACTCTACGCGGAGGAGGTCATGTCGGTGGCCCGGGATGCCGGGTTCGGAGCCGATACCATCGTCATCGGTCACAGTTTCGGCGGTTTCGTCACCATCCAGACGGCGATCAGGCACGGCGATGTGCTCACCGGCGTGGTGCTGGTGGATTCGCCGGTGCGGCCACCGGATTATCAATGGGAGCGGGACCCGCGGCGCTCGCCCATCCGCCGCAAGCGGACGTATCCGGATTTTGCCACGGCTGCCGACCGCTTCCGGCTGATGCCGCCGCAGGACTGCAAGAACGATTACATTCTCGAACACATTGCCCGCCACTCCCTGATGGAGACGGACGGCGGCTGGACCTGGAAGTTCGACGATCGTCTGTTCGAGAAGATCACCATCTCCAACAGCGGCGAGGACCTGCGTCGCCTGCCCTGCCGGGTCGGCGTCATCTACGGCGAGGACAGCTACCTGTTCGATCAGGAGATCGCCGACTACATGTTCAAGGTGCTCGACGAGTCGGTGCCGTTCACCGCCATCCCGGAAGCCCAGCATCACCTGTTCCTGGATCAGCCGCTGGCCTTCGTCGCAGCGGTGCGCACGCTGCTTGCGGAGTGGCGCCACTCGCGCCCGAACCGCCGGCGTCCGGCCCTCGGCTGAGGCAGTTGTTGCGATGACGGTGATCTGGGTCGATGCGGATGCCTGCCCGAATCCCATCAAGGAGGTGCTGTTCAAGGCGGCGGACCGCCGGAACGTCGATCTGAACCTGGTGGCGAATCAGTCTTTGCGGGTGCCGCGCTCGGCCAGGATCAGGAGTCTGACAGTGCCGCAGGGCTTCGATGTGGCGGACGACTACATCTGCGATCAGGCCGAGGTGGGCGACCTGGTGATCACCCAGGACATTCCGCTGGCTGCGGCGCTGGTAGAAAAGGGCATCGCGGTCATCGATCCGAGAGGCCGGGAGTACGACGCTCGCAACATCGGCGAACGCCTGTCCATGCGCAACTTCATGGATGAGATGCGCGGCTCCGGCGTCATGACGGGCGGACCCTCGGCGTTCGGTGATCGTGAAAAGCAGGCCTTCGCCAATACGTTCGACCGGGTGCTCACGCGCCTGTTGCGTGGGACGCCCTGATCGTGGGAGCGTCTTTGCAGTAATGACCCTTGCAGGAGGCAGACAATGTTCATTGCCATGAATCGGTTCCGCATTGCTCCGGACCATCAGGAAGACTTCGAACGGATCTGGCGCGAGCGTGAGACCTTCCTCGACGACGTGCCGGGCTTCCGCGAATTTCATTTGCTCAAAGGGCCGCTGGACGAGGAGGCGCGCCTGTACGCTTCCCACTCGGTATGGGATTCACGGGCCGCATTCGAGGCCTGGACCGAGTCGGATGCGTTCCGCAAAGCGCACCGGCAGACCAGCGCACCGAAGGGCACCTACCTCGGTCACCCGCAGTTGGAGACCTTCGAGGCCATCCTCTGAGGTGCCCGCTCGCCTGAACAAAACTTAACTCGCTGAGTTTGCGAGAAGACTGCTAGTACCAGTGGGAGCGAACGTCGGCCGAAGGCCGGCGTTGCGATCGAGGACTGCCGGCGGGTTCGGGCGTGACGCAGATCGCGACGCCCGCTTCGCGGACCTAGGCTGTTGCGCGCCGTCCCTGGCGCGCACCCCTGCGGGGCGCACTGCGTGCGCACATTC
>REEU01000147.1 GCA_007694905.1 Gammaproteobacteria bacterium
CTTGATCGTCGGCGAGTTCTGGTCCGCCGAGAACTGCGAGTCGCGCAGCACCGTGAAGCCTTCCTTCAGTGACAGCTGGAACCAGTCACGGCAGGTGATGCGATTGCCGGTCCAGTTGTGGAAGTACTCGTGGGCGACCACCGCCTCCACCCGCTGATGCCCCGCGTCGGTGGTGGTGTCCGGCGAGGCGAGGACGCAGGAGGTATTGAAGATATTGAGGCCCTTGTTCTCCATCGCACCCATGTTGAAGTCGTCCACCGCGACGATCATGAAGATGTCGAGATCGTACTCGCGCCCGTAGACCTCCTCGTCCCAGCGCATGGATCGCTGCAACGAATCCATGGCGTAATCCACCTTGTCGATGTTGTGGGGCTCGGTGTAGATCCGCAGCATGACGTCGCGTCCGCTCATGGTCATGAAGCGATCCTCGATGTGTTCCAGCTTGCCGGCCACCAGCGCGAACAGGTAGGCGGGCTTCCTGAACGGATCTTCCCAGGTCACCTTCGTACGGCCGTCGTCGAGTATCTCGCGCGCCACCTCATTGCCGTTGGAGAGCATGACCGGAAAGGCCTCGCCGTCACCGATGATGGTGGTCGAGAACGGCGCCATCACGTCCGGCCGGTCCAGGTAGTAGGTCATGCGGCGGAAGCCCTCCGCCTCGCACTGGGTGCAGTACATGCCGCCGGACTTGTACAGGCCCTCCAGTGCCGTGTTCTCCTCCGGGACGATGCGGGTGACCAGCCGCAGCCGGAACGTATCCTTCGGCGCGTGCAGGGTGAGCGACTCGTCGTCGACGCTGTATTCGTTGCTGCCGAGCGGTTCACCGTCTACCGCGATGGCTTCCAGTTCCAGCTCCTCGCCGTCCAGGCGCAAGGGCGCCTTCGGATCTGCCGCATCAGGATTACGCCGCAGCGTGAGCTCAGCGGTCACCTGAGTGCCGCCCTCCGCCAGCTCGAACGTGAGATTGGTCTGATCAATGAGGAAGTCCGGCGGCTGATAGTCCGCAAGGCGGATGGCGCGGGGTTGGCTTTCCTTCATGAGCATGAATCTCGACTCCGAACATGTGCAAAGCGCGCAGTGTACCTGTCCCGCGTGCAATTGGTCCGTTCGCGGCAGCGCACAGAAGCATCGATCGCCACGCGACCTCTGTCCGCGGCGCCGCGCGGGCCGACCGCACGCGGTCGGGCCTACAGACGCCTCGAGCCCCCTCTGTAGGCGAGCGCGCGTGCGCGCCGCCCACCCCCCTCAACCCTGCGCCAGAACCTCCACCTCGTGACCCGTGTACTTGCGGATGTTGATGACGCCGGAGCTCAAGATCAGGTACTGACCCTTGATGCCCAGCAGCGTGCCCTCGACGCTGCCTAGCTTCTCCAGCGCCAGCGAGCGCACCTTCACCGGAAACTCCAGCACCGGATAGTCGAAGCTCCACACCGCAGCGTCATCGGCCGGCTGTATCGCCTGCAGGCCGAATGTCTGCTGCAGCCGTTCGATTTCCGGCCCAAAGCGCGCGAGCATCTCAGCCCGGGCCGCCACCAGATCCAGGGGCTCCGGGTCACCCTTGAGCAGCTGCTGCCACTGCGTGCGGTCGCTGACGTGGGCCTTGAGTGCGACCTCGACGAAACCGGCCTGCTGTCGCGTGGCGGTCCGGGCCAGGGGCAGCGCCTGCACCGCACCCTGGTCGATCCAGCGCGTCGGCACCTGTCCGGCTCGGGTAATGCCCACCTTCAGCCCGGTGCCGTTGGCCAGATAGACCACATGCCCGGTCATGCAGTGTTCAAGGCCCCACTCAGGCTCCCGGCAGGTACCTTCAAGGAAATGGCAACGCTCCGGACTCATGATGCAGGTGTCGCAGGCTGCGAGACTGCGGAAACACGGGTAGCAGTAACCCTGATTGAAACTCTTGCTCGTCTTGCGGCCACAACCGACGCAGTAAATGGCGCCATCGAATCGGAAAGCGATGCGCTGGCCGAGCAGCGGATTCATCGCCACCTCCGTATCACCCACAGGCATGGTGTAGGCGACCGGAGAATCTGGCTGGCTGCGCATTTTCGCCAGGGTACCGACAGCGAGCCGATCCCCGGGCGCGCTCACTCCTCCCCCAGGATGCGAATGCGATCCGGTTCAGGGCCGTCGCTGCAGGTGCCGCGTTCGATGTAGCCGGTCCGGGCATCGGGCGGCAGGTGCGCAGCCTCCCAGGTCAGGACCGCTTCCATGCAGATCTCCCGCTGCTTGGCATCCAGCAGCCGCCCATCGGGCCAGCGGCCGACGGTCAGGGCGCGCCGCAGGTTCTCATAGGTGGCACGGTCGAGGCTGCTGGCGGCGGTGGAAAAGTTGCGCGGGCGCTGACTTTCAGGCGCCCGACGACGTTTGGGGTCGGTCATGGTCGGTGATCGGCTCCGAGGACCATCAAGCCCATCAGCATACCATCACGCCCGCCAGTCGGATCCGTCATCCGCCGGCGGTCGCGCCTGCGGAACGCGCAGAAAGGCCCAGAGCATGCCGCCGATGAAGCCGCCCCAGTGGGCCGCATTGGCGATGTGCAGACCGAACGCAGTGGTGACGCCGGTGGAGAACAGCACCAGGAATATGAGCAGGATCACGACCAGCGCGGGCGGCAGCGCGAGGCGCGGATCGCCACTGCGTCGGGCCGCCACCATCAGGTAGCCGAGCAGTCCGTAGACGACTCCGGAGAGGCCTCCGAACATGGGGCCCTCTCCGACTACCCACTGGGCGATGTTCGACACCGGCGCCAGCACGGCCACCAGCAGCAGCAGGCTTCTCTGCCCCTGCACATCCTCAATGCGGCGGCCGAACTCCCACAGCCACAGCAGATTGAATGCCAAGTGCATGACAGAAAAATGCAGGAAGGCCGGTGACCACAGTCGCCAGATCTGACCCGACTCCAGCGCGGCCCGCAGGGTCGTGAACTGAATGAACTCACCTACCTGCTCAGTGGGCACGATGAGCATGGCACGAAGCATGGGACTCAGGGATTCCGGCAGCGACGACGTTGCCGGGTAGCACGCCACCGTGAACACCACCAGGATCATGCACAGCGGATTGCGCTGGGCCAGCGCCAGCAGACCGTCAAGCAGTCCTCGCCCGGACCCACGCATGACCGCATCCGGCAGCTCGCCACGATTCTGGGCCGCCCAACCCTCGTCCACCAAAGCCCGGTACTGCTCGTCCGGCACCTCCAGCTTCAGCCGCCCGGACGACTCATAGATGCGATGAGGCACGCCGCGGCTGCTCAGCCATGCCGACAGCGGCCGCAAATCCACGTTCGCATCCACTTCCAGAGCGATGAACAAATCGAGAGGCTCCCGCGCCAAGTCAAGGACGCGCAGTGTAACAACCGCTGTGCTGCCTGCGGCTCCCCATCGCTCCGTAGCTGGACCCGTCCGCGATCGCTGCGTCGCATGCGGCGCCTGCAGTCTCCCACGGACCTCGCGCGAGCCTGTGGGAGAGCCCAGGCCGCGCAGCGGACGGGCCGAGCTTTCCGCTAGAATGCAGTATCGGGCAGCACACAGGAGACCGGACGATGGTGGAACTCGAGATCAACGGCGTCGAGCGCCGCATCGACATGCCGCCGGACACCCCGTTGCTCTGGGCCATCCGTGACGGCCTGCACCTGGCCGGCACCAAGTTCGGCTGCGGCATGGGCCTCTGCGGCGCCTGCACCGTACACCTCGACGGCCAGCCCATCCGCAGCTGCATCACGCCCCTGTCCACAGCCGCAGGTCATCGCATCACCACCATCGAGGGCCTGGGCCACGGCAGCGACATCGCCACCCTGCACCCGGCCCAGCAGGCCTGGATCGAGGGCAGCGTCGCCCAGTGCGGCTACTGCCAGTCGGGTCAGATCATGAGCGCCGCAGCCCTGCTGGACAGCAATCCGGATCCATCCGACGACGACATCGACCGCGCCCTGTCCGGCAACCTCTGCCGCTGCGGCACCTACCCGCGCATCCGTGCCGCGGTCCGCCGCGCCGCCGAGCTCAAACGCCGTGGCGAACGCGTGGTCCAGACCTGGGATCCCAACGTCGCCGTGGCGCCGCTCGGAGGATTGCCGGCATGAGCAGCTCCGCGCAAGGACCCGTACTCGACCGGCGCAGCTTCCTCAAGACCTCCGCTGTGGCCGGCGGCGGCCTGGTGCTGGGCGTCCATCTGACCGGCTGCGCCAGCTCGCCGCCCATTGCCGGCGAAGGCAGCCTGAGCCCGGACGCCTGGCTGCAGATCACGCCGGACGACCGGGTGATCTTCCAGCTCGACAAGACGGAGATGGGCCAGGGCGTCATCACGTCCCTGCCGACCCTGGTGGGCGAGGAACTGGAGTTGGATCCCAGCCGCATACACATTCATCTGGCACCGGTGCACTCCCGCTTCCAGGATCCCATCCAGGTCACCGGCGGCAGCACCAGCATCGCCAGCCGCTGGATTCCGGTCCGCGAAACTGGCGCCGCCGCGCGGGAAATGCTGCGCTCAGCTGCCGCCGAACAGTGGTCCGTCCCCGGCTCGGAGATCGAGGTGCGTGACGGCATCGTCAGCCATGGCGGCAGCGGTCGCAGTGCGCGCTACGGCGAACTGGCCGAGGCCGCGTCCCGGCAGCCCGTACCGAGCAATCCGCCGCTGAAAGCTGCCGCCGACTTCCGCTGGATCGGCCATTCCGTACCGCGCACGGATCGCGTCAGCAAGAGCACCGGCACCGCCGTATTCGGCATGGACGTGGGTCTGAACGGCGCAGCACTGCCTGGTCTGGTGACGGCCGTGGTGATCCGCAGCCCCCGCTTCGGCGCCGTGCTGGAGTCCTTCGACGGTCATGCCGCCCGGGAACAACCCGGCGTCATCGGCGTCTTCCAGATCAGCAGCGGCGTCGCGGTCTTGGCCGAGGGCTACTGGCCCGCACGCAAGGCAGCGGAGCAGGTCACCACGCGCTGGTCCGAAGGCCCGCTCGCGGGAGTCGACAGCGACGCCATCGAGGCCGAACAGCGCCGGCTGTTGGATGAGAACAGCGGGCGCAGCGTGCGCAATGACGGCAATTTCGCCCAGGCTGCAGAGGCTGCCAGGACCGTCATTGAAGCCGAATACGTCGTCCCCCATCTGGCTCACGCCACCATGGAGCCCATGAACTGCACGGCCTGGGTGCGCAACGGCGAATGCGACGTCTGGGTGCCCACCCAAGGGCCGGATATCGTCCAAGCCGTCGCCGCGGAAACGGCAAAGCTATCGCGCAAGCAAGTTCGCGTTCACTCCACTCTCATGGGCGGCGGCTTCGGTCGCCGTGGCATCCCGGACTACGCCGCCGAAGCGGTGGAAGTCTCACGTCTCGCGGGGCGGCCGGTAAAGGTGGTGTGGTCTCGCGAAGACGACATGCGCCACGACTTTTACCGCCCGGCCACGTGCAATCGCCTGCGCGCCACCATCGATACCGAAGGCGAAGTCAGCGGCTGGGAGCACCGCCTGGTCGGCCCAAGCATCATCAGCAATCTGGTCCCGGACTTCCTGGGCGCCCTGCTTCCGGGCTGGGTTCCCGGCAGACTGACGAACGTACTCGGGCGCGCCGGTGGCGCGGTGATCCGCGGTCGCGATTCCTCCAGCGTGGAAGGCGCCGCCGACCTGCCCTATGCCATCGCCAACGTACGGGTGGAGTCCCTGGTGCACGATCCCGGCGTGCCCATCGGTTTCTGGCGCGCCGTGGGCCACTCCCAGAACGCGTTCGTGGTGGAAAGCTTCGTCGACGAGGTGGCCCACGCCGCCGGCGAGGACCCGCTGGCGTTCCGCGAGCAGCGTCTCGCCGATCATCCCCGGCATCTGGCCACCTTGCGCCTCGCGGCGGAGAAGGCGGACTGGGGCAGCCCGGCGCCCGGTCGCAGCCAGGGTGTAGCGGTACACGAATCCTTCGGCAGCGTGGTCACCGAGATCGCAGAGGTTTCCGTGACGAACGGCCGCATCCGCGTCCATCGTGTTGTCTGTGCCCTCGACTGCGGTCTGGTCGTGAATCCGGACATCGTCCGCGCCCAGATGGAAGGCGGCATCATCTTCGGTCTCACCGCTGCGTTGAAGAGTCGCGTCACGCTCGAGAACGGGGGCATCAAACAGTCCAATTTCCACGACTACGAACTGTTGCGGATGGACGAGTCGCCGGCCATCGAAGTGTACTTCGTCGAGCGTGATGCGCCGCCGTCTGGCGTCGGTGAACCGGGCACGCCGCCCATCGCACCAGCTGTCGCCAACGCCGTGTTCGCCGCCACCGGCCAGCGCCTGCGCCGCATGCCCTTCATCCTCGAGCACACCTGACCCGGCGGCTGCACCACCAATCGAGCGCGACGCAAATCGCGACGCCCGCTGCGCGGACGCCCGCTCCCACTGCGCTCGATTCGAGCGGTCCGTCATTAGGAGCAAAAGTCGACCCGAAGGGTCGGCTTCGCGATCGCTGACTGTCGCAGGGGACCCCGATTGGAAGCCGGCCGGGAAAAGCGCAGAATCAGCATCGATCACGCATCATCAGGAGCATTACGCATGCAGGCAGTGGACCATGCCGTCCTGACCCAGGTCCGGGACTGGCTCGAGGCAGGTGAACCGTGCTGGCTGGCGACCATCGTCGCCACCTACGGATCATCGCCGCGTCCCGTGGGCTCACTGCTCGCCTGCAATCGCGCTGGCGACCTTGTCGGCTCCCTGTCCGGCGGCTGCGTCGAGGATGACCTGATCGAGAAACTCGTCGCCGGCGAACTGATCACCGATGGCCCGCAGCTGCTGAAGTACGGCCTGGCCCCCGAAGACACGGAGAAACTGGGCCTGCCCTGCGGCGGCCATCTCCACGTGGTCATCGAGCCATTGAGCGCGCGCCATGCCGCAACGTTTTCCCGTATCGTCGAGCGCCTCGATGCCCGCAAGTGCATCACGCGCAGCGTGCGTCTCGCTGCCGACTCCAGGATGTCACTCACCGACAGCGACGACTTCGCCCCCCTGCAGCTGCACGAAGCACCCCATGCAGATCCCGTTCTCGAACAGACCTACGGGCCGAGCCGGCAACTGTTCCTGATCGGTGCCGGCATGGTGTCGCGCTATCTGGCAGAGATGGCCCAGGCGCTGGACTACGACATCACCGTGTGCGATCCCCGCGAAGCCATGCTCGAGCAGTGGGCCGTACCTGGGGTCAAGACCGTCTGCGCGATGCCAGACGATGCCGTCAAGGCGCACGCCGACGACCCTCGGTCGGCCATCATCGCCCTGACGCATGACCCGCGCATCGACGACATGGGCCTGATGGCGGCACTGGACAGCCGAGCCTGGTACGTCGGCGCCATGGGCTCCAGTCGCACCAGCGCGAAACGTCGCGAGCGGCTCGCGCAGCTGGACCTGACCCCGGCACAAATCGCCCGCCTGCATGCGCCGGTTGGCCTGCCCATAGGCAGCAAGACACCGCCCGAGATCGCAATCGCGATCCTCGCTGAACTGACGGCACTCGAAAAATCGGCACAGGCCGCGGTCGAGTCACCCGTCCAAGCCACCGCGTAGCGTAGCGTGGCCAGGGCGCAGGGCGGCGGCCTGATTCTCGCCGCCGGGCACGGACGCCGATTCGGCAGCGACAAGCGCCACGTTCGGCTCGCTGATGGCCGCACGCTCCTGATTTCAGCGTTGACACCCTGGCATGAGGCCCTGGCTGATTTACGAGTCGTCCTGCGCGATCGGTCCGAGCCAGGAGAGGTCGCGCTCGCCGAGGCGCTCACGGCGCAGTTCCCCAATTTGATGATCACGTTCGCAGAGCGCTGGCAGGGCGGCATGGGTGCCTCTCTGGCTGCCGGCATCGCCGATTGCGGAGACTGGGCCTACGTTCTCATCGGTCTTGGCGACATGCCGGATCTGCGCGCCGCGACGATCAGCAGGTTGAGCGATGAACTGCAGCGGCGCTGCAACGCCGGCGACACGATGTGCATCGTACGCCCGGTCCATGCAGTCCGGCCCGGCCACCCCATCGGCTTCGGCCGCGGCCATTTCCCGGAACTGCGACGGACCTCCGGTGACATCGGCGCCCGCCACATTGTGGCAGCGCATCCGAACGTCGTGGACCTGCCCTGCGACGATCCCGGCATCCACCACGACATCGACACTCCCGATCAGTTGCCCTGAGCGCATAACCCCTGCTCCCACAAATCTGTGGGAGAGCCCAGGCCGCGCAGCGGACGGGCCGATCCGCTCCCCGGCATCGCGAACCTCGCGGCGTCGGCTGCGCCGCCTGCCTGCTCCCACAAAACCCTTCCCGCGCCCCGTGGGAGAGCCCAGGCCGCGCAGCCGAAGGGCCGATCCGCCAAGCATCGGGAACAGGGCGGCGCGCACGCGCGCTCGCCTACAGGGAGGGCGGGCGTTCGATCCACGTAAAGCGCTCAGGATCCAGTCTGCGCTCGCCGTCGAAGCGATAGGCCATCAGACGTCCACCGAGCACCATCGAGTAGTCGAGACAGCAGACATTGTCCGCCTGTAGCGCCGGCGTCCCTGAGCGCCAGTAGTGGCCGAAGAACACCGGCGGCGCGTCCGCAGGATAGCTCAGCACCCGCGCTCGCGCTTCCTCGTCCAGCGCCCGGGTGTGGATGTCGTCAGGCAACGGGTCCGGCTGAAAGGCCACATCGCCGAGCGTTTCAGCTGCACGCGTCCAGAACGCCGTGCGGAAGAATCGCCGCTGCAGCCCATCGCGGCCACGCATCACCCGATCCTCCGGCAACTCCAGCTCCGTCCCGTTCAGGATGCGATCCAGGAAGCGACGCGCCAGGCTACCCCGATAGCAGGCCACCCGCGCAAGCGACGAGCTCAATACCCGATCGTCATGCCCGGCGAGAAATCGCGCCATCAGCGCGTCATCCCAGCAGGCATGGATCACGCGCAGCCTAGGACTCTCGAGCCAAAGAGGCATGGCATGGATCCACGCCAGCGTAGCTTCGAGGTCTCCGGGATGGTTTGCAAAAGCTTCCAGCGTTTCCGAAAGACCACACTTATTGCGTTCGGTATGCGGGCGCAACCACGCGCGACCGCTGTCCTTCGGCGCCTGGAAAAACCAGCCCGCAAGGTTGTACTCATGATTGCCGAGCACCACCCGCGCTGCATCGACATCCATCATCTCGCGGACCCGCAGCACCGTTTCGCGAACCGCCGGGCCGCGATCAATGAGATCGCCGGTGAACAGAGCGATACGCTCGGGGTGCCGCCAGACGCCGTGCACCTTCCGATACCCCATCCCGTCCAGCAGGGCGAACAGGGCATCGGCGCAGCCATGGACGTCGCCGATCAGATCGTAGGCGTGAAAGTCAGGATCAAGCTGCGTCGGATCGGCACGAGACATCCCACGATTATACGGAACCCCCTCGCCCATCGGCGCGTCTTCCCGGGATCTTGCGGTTTGCGAGTGGGAGCTGTCGTCGGCCGCAGGCCGGCGTCGCGATCGCCGACTGATCCAGTCCCCACCGATCGGTCCGTCCGCGCTGCGCGCGGCCTGGACCCTCCCACAGGGCGGCCCCGGAGCGAAGGGTTGTAGGAGCCTGACAGCGACGCAGCGATGGCGAGTGACCCTGAACCTCTCGCAGTCGAAGCAGGCGTCCAGCTCAACGCGAAGTCACCTGCGTTCAATCGCCGTTGCGCTTGTCGCCGAGCCGGCTGCCCCAATCCAGCTTGGAGCGGCAGCTCTCGTAGAAGGAGTGATCCAGCGGATGCAGCAGTTTCAACGGCCCGGGCCGCTTGCGCACGAGCACCCGGTCGCCCGGCTCCGTATGCAGGTCCACCTGAGAATCGCAACTCACCTGCGGCGAAGTATCGTTGTAGTCGCCGATGACGATGGTCAGCTCACAGCTGCCCTGCACCACCAGCGGCCGACTGGTCAGCGTATGCGGGAACATGGGCACCACGCAAACCGCATCCAACCGCGGATGCATGATCGGCCCGCCTGCGGACAGTGCATAAGCAGTGGAACCCGTCGGCGTGCAGACGATGACCCCATCCGAGCGCTGCTCGTAGACGAACTCGTCATCGACGTAGAGTTCGAACTCCATCATCCGCGACAGCGTCCCGGCGTGAATGACCACATCATTCAAAGCCGCACCTGCGGCCACGCGCTCGCCGCCGCGGAGGATCTCGGTCTGCAGCAGGAAGCGCTCGTCGAGCAGATAGCGACCGTCGAGCACCTCTCCGATCCGCTGCTCCACCTCGTCCGGGGAGATATCCGCCAGAAATCCCAGTGAGCCCCGATTGACGCCGAGCACCGGAACGTCCGACACCGACAGCTCTCTCGCCACGCCCAACAGGCTGCCGTCGCCGCCGATGACGATCACGAGATCGCAGCGATCACCCAGCTCGTGTCGATGACAGATCTGTGCGGGCTTGGCCACGCCCGAGAGCATGCTCGCGCTCGGCTCTTCCACCAGCACCTTCACCCCGCGTGACTGCAGGTAACCGTAGATCCGCACCAGGGTGTCAGCCACGAGCGGATTGCCAAGGCGCGCGATCAGACCCACGGTGCGGAACGTTGCCGGTTGAACCGGGATGACGGAATCGGACACGAGTGGGGATCAGCTCACCAGGAAACCTGCCGCATCAGGGACCGCACTGACCACATGCGCCGAAACACCTCGCGGCGGGCGGGCAGTTGCCGACCGCGGTCGCCGGCAGTTGTTTGTGGCGCGCGGGATGCGCCGTGCGTCCATCCCCTCCGAAACCGCCTTATAGCCACTGCGACGCCCTCCCTGCAACCCCAGAGCTGCGAGGGCTGATGCTGTCGGACACGCATAAGTTGCGTCAAGCAACCATTGCATTCGGACTTTCTCCGGCGCAACCTTGCGTCTGCACAAAGCAGGACCCACGAACGGAGTCGTCACGAACATGCGAGCCGCCATCGAAGCACGCTATGACAGCGAGGTCGTGCAGATGCATGCCAGCGCAGAGTTCGACGGGGCTCCCAGCCTGTGGGCGGCCATCCGCCGCGAAGCCCTTCAACTCGTGGAACAGGAACCGATCCTGGGCAGCTTCTATCACGCCACCATCCTCAACCATGAGCACTTCGGTTCCGCCCTGTCCTTCCATCTCGCCAACAAACTCGACAGCCTGGTGCTGCCGGCCATGCTGATCCGCGAAGTGGTCGACGAGGCCGCAAGCGCCGATCCGAGTATTCTCAAGGCGGCGGAGATCGACATCATCGCCACCCGCAACCGGGATCCGGCGTGCAATAACTTTTCCACGCCGTTCCTCTATTTCAAGGGCTTCCACGCGCTGCAGGCCCACCGGGTGGCCCATTGGCTGTGGAACGAGAGTCGCCAGCCGCTGGCGGTGTTCATCCAGAATCAGGTCAGTGCCACCCTCGGTGTCGACATCCACCCGGCTGCCCGTCTCGGCAGCGGCATCATGCTCGACCATGCCACCGGCATCGTCATGGGTGAGACGTCGGTGGTGGAGGACGACGTCTCCATCCTCCATTCGGTGACCCTCGGCGGCACCGGCAAGGACAGCGGCGACCGGCATCCGAAGATCCGCCGCGGCGTGCTGCTGTCCGCAGGCGCCAAGATCATCGGCAATATCGAGGTCGGCGAAGGCGCAAAAGTGGGTGCCGGATCCGTGGTGCTCGAGGACGTCCCGCCCCATGTCACCGTGGCGGGCGTGCCGGCCAGGATCGTCGGCCGTCCCGGCTGCGACTCCCCGGCGCTGGACATGAATCAGAGTCTGGCCGACTGACGCCGGGAATCACGTTGACACCCCGACGCCATTCAGTATCATGCGCGTCTCCCGCACGGGAGGGTGTTTAGCTCAGTTGGGAGAGCGTCGGCCTTACAAGCCGAAGGTCGCAGGTTCGACCCCTGCAACACCCACCACGCATCGGGTCTACGGAGCGGTAGTTCAGTTGGTTAGAATACCGGCCTGTCACGCCGGGGGTCGCGG
>REEU01000096.1 GCA_007694905.1 Gammaproteobacteria bacterium
GTCCGGGTGCTGTTGCGCGCCTTCCCTGGCGCGCACCCTGCGGGCGCACTGCGTGCGACCCGATTCGCTCCAGGCGAATCGGTCGACGTACAGTAAAGTACGCCTGCGCGCCCGAACTGTCGCGCGCCTTGTCTTTACCGGCATCTCCACGACCTCGCTTCGCGCATCGGTGAGATGTGCGGGCTTGCGCGCATCCGGGCCTGCCCGGCTGCTGTTCCGGCAGGTCGAAAACTGACGCGCTGCGTCACTTTCTGACCGAATGTGACGTCGGGGGTCACTTCCGGTCTTCAGGTGACGTTCAGCGTCAGCTGCGCCGATTTTGTATTAGTGCTTAAAAAACAAAGAGATATAATTTTGTCCGGTGCTGGCACGCAGCTTGCTCAAGTCATTGCCGAAGGCCAGGAGCAGGGGCTCCGGTCCGGATGTCAAGTCACCCGCGAACTACGGAGTCAACACGTCATGAAGACGAACCAGAAAGGTTTCACCCTGATCGAACTGATGATCGTAGTCGCGATCATCGGCATCCTGGCGGCCGTCGCGCTGCCGGCTTACCAGAACTACATTCTCAATGCGAACATGGCTCGGGTCACGTCGAACTACGAGTCGACCACGCGCTTCATCGAGAACGAACTGCGTCGCGTTCAGTCCCGTTCCGCCATCACCGGTCAGCAAATCCAGGAACTGCTGAGCGCGCTCCAGGCAGAAAACATTGTCGACGCCATGGGCGGCCCGGGTTCGGCGCCCAATGGTGGGCCTGCCTTCCTGACGGACGGCAGCGATTGCGTGGACACTGGCAACATCCCTGGTGCTGTGCGCATCACAGCCGACACGACCAGCCGCGAGTGGACCGTGTGCGCCGATGGCTTTGGCGATCTGAACATCCGCTCCAGGGAAATCACTTTCGCGAACATCTAACGTCCGCGGTACCTGGTATCGCATGCAATCGGAAAGGGCGGGCAGTGATGCCCGCCCTTTTTCGTTGTGGGTGAGATGGGAGCCAGGATCCTTGACCACCGAGTAAAGGGTTCAACGAAGCAATGACCGCAGCAGCACTCGAAAGTGGACGTCAGCGGGGATCGATCCTTGCGATGCTCATCCTGGTCGGGCTGGCTCAGGTCGCCGTCTTGGGCTATGTCGGCGGCCGTCAGGGCGCCTGGCTCATGTGGTCGGCGCTGGCCCTGCTCCCCGCCGCGGCGCTGGCCTTGCATCATCTTCTGCACGCGCCGGACCTGCGCCGGCACGGGCTCGTCCTCGGCGCAGCGCTTGCGGTGGCCGTCTGGCTGGGCGTGGTCCAGCTCACCGCTATGGCGCCGGAGTTCGGGCTGCGGAACACCTGGATGTGGTGGTCGGCGCTGCTGCTGGTGCCTGTGGCGCGGCTGGCCTGGCAGTGGGGCTTCGCTCCGTCTCTGCTGCTGGTCCTCGTGGTGCCGGCAGGCTTGCACGGCCTGTGGCTCGCCGGCGTCTCGCTGGCCAGTCCCATGGGTTACGCGGTCATCGGTCAGGACCCCAACCTTCTCGCCGATCGCATCGTGCTGCTGCTGGTCGCGGCCATGACCGGATACGGCATGCTGAGCATGGCATCGGCGCGGGGCGGTTCCCGGAGTCTGCTCTTGCCGCTGCTGCTTACCCTGGGCGTGGTCTCCGCCGTGCTGATACATCAGGGCCTGAACGCGCGGGCCGGCATGGGGCTGCTGTTGGCGTCGTCTGCGGTGCTGGCGCTGGTACAGGAGGACCGCAGGCTCTGGCTGTTGCCGCTGGCCATAGCCGTCGCGTACGCGCTGCCATGGCTGTTTCCGGAGTGGGCCAGCTTTCGCCAATCAGGATCGGCTGCCCGCTTGAGTCTACTGGCGCTGGAGCAAGATCTCGGCACCGGATCGACCCGAGAGGCGCTGCGCAGCGCGGCCTGGAGCATGCTGCCCATGGCCGGGCTCACCGGCCTCGGCTTCGGCGGCTTCGCGCTGCTGTATCCGCAGCTGCGGGGTGCCGACGACGGGACCCACGGTGTCCTGGTCCACAACGATTTCCTGCAGCTGCTCATCGAGGCCGGCCCGCCCATGCTGGTGGCCGTGCTGGCTTTTGCCGGTGTCTGCGCCTGGGCTGGGTGCCTCGTGGCGTGGCGTCTCTGGGCGCAGCGCGGCGGCGACCGGCAGGATCGCGGCCTGCTGCTGGCCTTTGCTGCGCTGCTGGGCGTGGGTGTGGTGCTGGCCCATGCCTTCATCAATTTCCCCCTGTTCGATCCAACCCTGCTCAACATCACGCTGGCTGCCGGCGTGATCGGTGCCAGCATGGCGCTCAGTGGTGAACCGGAAGCCGGGACCAGCGGTCCTGAGCAGGTCGAGGCTGCCGACGGAACGGGCAGCGATGGTGCGGTGCGGCTGGCGCGCATGTCGTCCTTCGGCGCGCTCGCCGTGCTTGCTGTGTTGTGGCTGCACGCAGGCGGGCAGGTGCTCGCTCAGGTGACGCTGATGACCCAGTATTCACCGTTCCCGGGCGTGGCCCCGCCGGACCTCTCGGCCCACAGCCGGGCTCGCTGGGCGGATCGGCTCCAGGCGCTGGGTCTCGGCTATGGCATGCCGGCCTACTCGCAAGCGCACTTTGTTGCCGTTCTGCGCGCTGAGCGCGGCGGCAGCCTGCCGCCGGAGGTGGAAGCCTTCGCCCTGGAGCGCTTCGAGAATGCGATGGATGCCAGTCCCTTCAACGAGCGGATCTATGTGGACTACGCGGCCTTCCTCGCGGAAACCGGGCGCGGCAGCCTGGAAGACCGCCTCGCCATCCTCGAGCGCGGGCTGGAGTACCGGCCCATGGGGCCGCAGCTGTGGTGGGCCATCGCCCATCACCGCGCCGCCGCGGGGCAGTGGGAGCCGGTGGCGGCAGCGACTACGGAGGATTGGTTTCGGGTCTGTCATTTCGCCGCCTACCACGATCTGAGGGCGGCGCGAGGGTTCTATCAGCTCATTCCCGATAGTGTAGGGGCGATGCACGCTGAAGAGATGGCCCGCTGCGGCGCGGTGATCGATCGGGTGATCAGTCGCGGGGAGCGCATGCGCGAGCTGCAGGCTGCGACCAACGGCCGCGGGGTCGGATGATGCGTCCGGCGACGTGGGAAAGGTCTGCTAATCTTCCAATCAGGAACAGCGAGGGACACATGCGCATGCAACGGGCCCGTGGTTTCACCCTGATCGAACTGATGATCGTGGTCGGCATCATCGGCGTGCTGGCGCTGATTGCCTTTCCGTTGTACCAGAACTACATCCAGACCGCGCAGGAGAGCGTGCTGTCCCACAACATCTCCACCATGCGCGTGTTCCAGGAGGACTTTCGGCTGCGTACCGGGGCTTATTCCGATGAGGACTGGGCACCCGGCGATGGCCCCACCAATACCGGCTGGCAACCGAATGCGGATGGCGCCACGGTCACCTATGTCGTCACCATCGACGCCGGACCTCCGCCAAGCTACACGGTGACCGCGACCGACGCGTCCTCCGGGGTGACGCTGACGCGGACCTTCCCGTAACCTGCGCGGCGGCGGTTGATTCACCCGCGACGGGCGTATAATCTCCGCCGCCTTCCGCCGGAATAGCTCAGTTGGTAGAGCAACTGATTCGTAATCAGTAGGTCCGCGGTTCGAATCCGCGTTCCGGCACCAGTTTTCTTCTCGTGTCGCGTCACCAGCCGAGGACGAGGATGTCCACCAGCCCGGCGACGGCGCCCAGCCCCAGAATCACCAGCGCCAGCGCGCCAAGCAGTCGCCAGGGATGAAAGTCTTCGGTACGGCCACCATGCACCTCTTCGGTGGGCGGTTCCCGGTCGGGCTGTTCAGGGGCGTGATTCGTCATGTCGTATCGCTTCGCTTCAGGTTCGCATGCGCAGTGACAGATCCAGCGCGCGGACATGCTTCGTTAGCGCGCCAATGGAGACATAGTCTACCCCGGTGGCCGCGATGGCGCCGAGCCGCTGCGCATCGACGCTGCCGGAAGCTTCCAGCGGCACCCGTCCCGCGACCTGCGTCACGGCCTTGCGCATCGTCTCCAGATCGAATTCGTCGAGCATGATCATGTCGGCACCGGCTGCCAGTGCCTCGTCGAGTTCGGCCAGCGTTTCCACCTCGACTTCTACCTTCCGCTCCGGCGCCAGCGCGCGCGCGGCGCGGATGGCGGCCGCGATGGAGCCGGCGGCCGCGATGTGGTTTTCCTTGATCAGAAAGGCGTCGAACAAACCCATGCGGTGATTCTGGCAGCCGCCGCAGCGCACGGCGTACTTCTGGGCCTGACGCAGGCCGGGCAGGGTCTTGCGGGTGTCGAGCAGCGCGAGACCCGTTCCGGCCACCCGATCGGCGTAGGCGCGGGCGGTGGTGGCGGTGGCGGCCAGCAGTTGCATGAAGTTCAGCGCGGTGCGTTCACCGGTGAGAATGACCCGCGCAGGCCCTGCGATGGTCAGCAGCGTCTGGCCGGCGGTGATCGGATCACCGTCCGTGACCTGCCAGTCCAGCACGACCGCACTCGAGAGCTCCGCGAACGTGGCGTCCACCCAGGGCCGACCGCAGAACACCCCGTCCTCGCGGGTGATGACGTCTGCCGTGCCCTGGACGTCTTCGGGAATCAGGCCCGCGGTCAGGTCGCCGCTGCCGATGTCCTCGGCCAGGGCGGCGCGGACGTTGGCCAGGACGGCGGATTCCGAAAGTGCATGCTCGAACATGGTCGTAGGGGCTCCGGCGATGGGACAGGGCGCATCCTGCCCTGCCTGCGGACAGCATGCTACGCTCCCGCGCCGTGTAGGGTCGTTCGCGGATGAGGGTCGCATGGGGTCGACGGCCGCCAGGGAGCCTTGGGAAGTGGTGGCTCATCGACTGCGCGGCGCGCGGTGCTGCGAGTCGCCGAATCAGGACGCCCGTCCGCCGGGTGTCGTCCCGGAGCTGGTCGTGGTGCACGGCATCAGTCTGCCGCCCGGACGTTTCGGCACCGGTCTCGTGGACGCGCTGTTCTGCAATGCCATCGATCCCGAGCGCCACCCGGACCTGGAGGAACTCTGCGACGTTCGCGTCTCCGCCCACCTGCTGATCGCGCGGGATGGGAGCGTCACCCAGTACGTGCCGTTCGACCGCCGCGCCTGGCACGCCGGCGTGTCGTCATGGTGCGGCCGGGAGGGGTGCAACGATTTCGCCATCGGCATCGAACTCGAGGGCACGGACGAGACGCCCTACACCGACGCCCAGTACACGGCCCTCGTCGCAGCGATCCAGGCCCTGTTGCGCGCCTATCCCAGCCTCGCATGGGACGCCGTGGTCGGCCATTGTGACATCGCTCCGGGCCGTAAGACCGATCCCGGCCCGGCGTTCGACTGGCGCCGTCTGCGCGCTGCGTTGACGGCATGAGCAGGGTGCTGGCAGGCCTGATCCTCACCGTCCTCTGCCTGCCGGCGCAGGCGTCCGCGCTGGTGGATGGATGGGGCCGGAGCATCGAGGTTCCGACCCACCCGCCGCTGCGCATTGCAGCCCTGGCCCCGCATCTGGTGGAGAGCCTGTTTGCGCTGGGCCTTGGCGATCGCGTCGTCGCCACCGTGTCCTTTGCGGACCATCCGCCCGCGGCACAGGACCTGCCGCGGGTTGGGGATGCCTTCGCGCTGTCCTGGGAAGCGCTGGCGGCGGCGCGGCCGGACTGGATCCTGGTCTGGGGGGCAGCTGTCACGCCGGCCCGGCTGGCGCGCCTGGAAGCCTCTGGGGTGCCGGTCTACGTGTCGGAACCTCGGTCTCTGGCCGCAGTGGCCACCGAACTGAAGGTGCTGACGGCGGCGCTCGGGGGTGCGGCCGATGTTGCCGAGCGCTTCCAGCGGCGGCTCGATGCGCTGCCGGGCCCCGGAGCGGTTGACGCCTATCGTGTCCTGCCGCTCATCTCCGCTGCCCCACCCATGACCCTGTCAGAGGAGCACTTCGTGAACGACCTGCTGGCGCACTGCGGTGCGACGAATCCCTTCCCCGGCACCGCAGGACCGGTGGTGCGTCTGTCCGCGGAGCGGCTGCTCACCGTGCACCTCGATCTGTTGCTCAACCTGAGCAGTGTGCCGCTGCCTGCCAACCTGCGCCTGCCCGCAGGCACCGTCGTGGCGGATATCGATCCCGATCTCGTCGTGCGTCCTGGACCACGGGTGATCGAGGGTGCCGAACAGCTCTGCGCGCGCCTCGCGGAGCTGCGCTGATGCGTTTGGGCATCGACCTCGGTGGAACCAAGATCGAAGCCGTCGTGCTGGCTGCAGAGGGCAGCGAGGCCTTCCGGGAACGCATCGCGGCCCCCCGCGGCGATTATGGGCAGACACTCGCAGCGATTGCCGCTTTGGTCGGCCGCGCAGAAGCGGCTAGCGGTACGTTGACCAGCCTCGGTATCGGCACGCCGGGCTCGGTGATCCCGGAAACCGGCCTGATGAAGAACTGCAACTCCACCTGGATCAACGGTCGGTCTCTGCCGCAGGATCTGGCCGATCGGCTGGGCCGCGAGATCGTGGTCGCCAACGACGCCGACTGTTTCGCTTTGTCCGAAGCCAGTGACGGCGCCGGCGCCGGCGCCCGCGTGGTGTTCGGCGTGATCCTCGGTACCGGCGTCGGCGGCGGCTTGGTGGTGGATGGCCGGCTGCTGGCGGGACCCAACGGCGTTGCCGGGGAATGGGGTCACAACCCTGTGGCTCCGCTCACCGGTGCGCCCGAGGACGTGTGTGCGCGACGCGCTGCGCTGCCGGCGCGCACCTGCTACTGCGGTCGCCGCGACTGCGTCGAGACCTGGCTTTGCGGTGCGGGCCTCACGCGCAGCGCGAACGAGCTGGGTTGTCAGGCGGACAGCGCCGAAGCGGTGGTGGCCGCGGCTGCGGATCCGGACAGTGCGAACGGCGCTGCTGCCCGGTTGGCGCTGGATCTCTATCAGTGGCAGCTTGCGGCTGCGCTGGCCGGTGTCATCAACGTGCTCGATCCGGATGTCATCGTCCTCGGTGGCGGCCTATCCCAGGTGCGCATGCTTTATGATGGGGTGCGAAAGCGCTGGGACCGATTCGTGTTCAGCGATCGCGTCCGCACCCGACTCGAGCCGGCCCGGTTCGGCGATGCCAGCGGCGTCCGCGGTGCGGCCTGGCTGGGCCTGCGTGCAATGGGATGATCAGGATCACGGTAGCGGCCGGCGCAAGCACGGTGGCCGCGAATGCGAGGAGTTATCGTCATGGCGTTTCCCCGGGGTGTCGAGGACACGGATCCCATCGAGACTCGGGAGTGGCTCGATGCCCTCGAGTCCGTGCTGGAGTTTCAGGGCACGGCGCGGGCGAACGTGCTGCTCGAGCGGCTCTCGGCGCGCATGACCGAGACCGGTGCGCGCCTCCCCTACACCATCACGACGCCCTACCGGAACACGATTCCGCCCACCCGCGAAGCGCGCATGCCCGGCGATCTGTTCATGGAGCGGCGCATCCGTTCCCTGATTCGCTGGAACGCGCTGGCCATGGTGATGCGCGCCAATCAGGAGGACCCGGGCATTGGCGGCCACATCGCGAGCTTCGCGTCGTCGGCCACGCTTTATGACGTGGGCTTCAACTATTTTTTCAAGGGCCCGAACGACAAGCATTCCGGTGACCTGGTCTACATCCAGGGTCACTGTGCGCCAGGAATCTATGCCCGCAGCTATCTCGAGGGACGCCTGACCGAGGCCCAGCTGGACAACTTTCGCCAGGAAGTGGACGGGCAGGGGCTGCCGTCCTATCCCCATCCCTGGCTGATGCCGGACTACTGGCAGTTCCCCACGGTCTCCATGGGCCTCGGCCCCATCATGGCGATCTACCAGGCCCACATCATGAAGTACCTGGATGCGCGCGGGCTGGTGCCGAAACATGATCGCAAGGTGTGGGCGTTTCTCGGCGACGGCGAGTGCGACGAACCCGAGTCGCTGGGCGCCATCTCGCTGGCTGGCCGCGAAGGGCTCGACAATCTGATCTTCGTGATCAACTGCAACCTGCAGCGGCTCGACGGCCCGGTGCGCGGCAACGGCAAGATCATTCAGGAACTCGAAGGCGTGTTTCGCGGCGCCGGATGGAATGTGCTCAAGGTGGTCTGGGGCCGCCACTGGGACCCGCTGTTCGAGAGCGACGACAAGGGCAAGCTGCTGCAGCGCATGAACGAAACCGTTGACGGTGAGTACCAGAACTACAAGGCCAAGGGCGGGGCCTACACCCGTGAGCATTTCTTCGGCACGGACCCTGAACTGCTGAAGATGGTGGAGCATCTGTCCGACGACGACATCATGCGCCTGAATCGCGGTGGTCACGATCCCTACAAGGTCTACGCCGCCTACCATGCAGCGGTGAACCACTCAGGCCAGCCCACGGTGATCCTGGCGAAGACCGTGAAAGGCTACGGCATGGGCGAGTCCGGGGAGAGCGAGAACACCGCCCACCAGGCGAAGAAGCTCGGTGTGGACGATCTCAAGCACTTCCGCGACCGATTCAATATTCCGCTCACCGATGCCCAGCTCGAAGAGGTGCCGTACTACCGGCCCGACTCCCAGAGCCCGGAAATGGTCTACATGCGACGGCAGCGTGAGCCGTTGGGTGGCGAGCTGCCCCAGCGGCGACGTCGCAGTGAGGAGCTGCCCATACCCGAACTCGAACGCTTCGAGAACGTACTGAAAGGCTCCGGGGATCGTGAGATTTCCACCACCATGGCGTTTGTGCGCATCCTGAGCACGTTGCTGCGGGACAAGCAGCTGAAGGATCGCATCGTGCCCATCATTCCCGATGAGGCGCGGACCTTCGGCATGGAGGGGCTGTTCCGGCAGCTCGGCATCTATTCGTCGGCGGGCCAGCTCTACGAGCCGGTGGATTCGGGCGGTATTGCCCCGTACAAGGAAACCGGCGACGGCCAGGTTCTGGAGGAGGGCATCAATGAGGCGGGCTCCATGTCGGCCTGGATTGCTGCGGCGACCTCCTACAGCTCCAACAACTTTCCGCTGGTGCCGTTCTACATCTTCTATTCCATGTTCGGCTTCCAGCGCATTGGTGATCTGGCCTGGGCGGCAGGCGACATTCAGGCCCGCGGTTTTCTGCTCGGCGGCACGGCCGGGCGGACGACGCTCAACGGCGAAGGCCTGCAGCACCAGGATGGCCACAGTCATCTGCAGGCGGCCACGATTCCGAACTGCATTGCCTACGATCCCACCTATGCTTACGAACTGGCGGTGATCATCCACGACGGCATGCGCCGCATGGTCGTGGAGCAGCAGGACGTTTTCTATTACGTCACGGTGATGAATGAGAACTACGTGCAGCCTGAGATGCCGGCCAACAGCGCGGACGGCATCATTCGCGGACTGTACCGGCTCGAAGCCGATTCCGGGACGGCGCGCGCCGGCTCCAAGGCCGTACAGCTGCTTGGTTCCGGGACCATCCTCCTCGAGGTGCGTGCCGCGGCGGAGATCCTGCGCGAGAAGTACGGTGTCGCAGTGGATGTCTGGAGTGCGACGAGTTTCAACGAACTGCGCCGGGACGGCCTGGCCGCGGACCGCTGGAACCTGCTGCATCCCGAGGAGGAGCCGCGGGTGCCCTACGTCACGGATTGTCTCGGCGCGGTGGAAGCGCCGGTCATCGCGGCCACCGATTACATGAAGGCGTTTGCCGATCAGATTCGCGAGTGGGTGCCGCATCCTTATCGGGTACTCGGCACTGACGGCTACGGCCGCAGCGATACCCGCGAGAAGCTGCGTCACTTCTTCGAGGTCGATCGCCGCTTCATCGTCGTGGCGGCACTGAAGTCTCTGGCTGACCGTCAGATCATCCCGGCCACCGACGTGAGCGCGGCCATTGCCCATTTCGGTATCGATCCGGAAAAGCCCGATCCGGTCACCGTCTGATAAGGAGTCCACTCCGTATGAGCATCGAGCAGGTCCGCATTCCGGATATCGGTGATGTCTCCGAAGTGGAGGTGATTGAACTCTGCGTCGCCGAAGGCGATGAGGTGGAAGTGGACGACGCCCTGGTGGTGATCGAATCCGACAAGGCCTCCATGGAAGTACCCTCCACCCTGGCGGGGAAGGTCACGAGCCTCAAGGTGGCCGTTGGGGACAGCTGCGCCGAAGGTGACGTAATCGCGGAGATCGAGGTCGCGGGTGAAGACGACGACAGCGACGATGCTGATGACGGGGGCGGCAGCAAGGCTAAGGGCCAAGACAAAGGTGAGGCGGACGCGTCTGCTGACGAGGACGGCGGCGATGACGCGGATGCAGCGGGCAAGCAGGATGCCGACGCCGATGACGCCGATGACGCCGATGACGGCGGCGATGAGGATGACGACACCCGGGATTCCAAGGACGACGCTGGCAGCGAGGAGATCGAGGTCAAGGTTCCGGATGTGGGCGACGCGTCCGACGTGGTCGTCGTCGAAGTGATGGTCGCCGTCGGTGACGACGTCGAGGCCGACGCGGGGCTGGTGGCGCTGGAGTCCGACAAGGCCACCATGGAAATTCCAGCGCCGAAGGCCGGCAAGGTGGTGGCGATCGAGGTGGCCGAGGGCGACAAGGTGGGCGAGGGCACCCTCATTGCCCGACTCGCGGTGAAATCCGGGGGCCAACCCAGCGCAAAACGCAGCTCCGGGACCGACGCGAAGGACGGCGAGTCGAAGGGGTCGAAGTCGAAAGGGAAAACGTCCGCAAAGGATGAACCTGCTCCGCCCAAGGACCAAGAGAAGGCCAAGGACAAAGGCAAAGACAAAGACAAAGCCAGGGAGTCGTCCGCTGCAGCAGAATCCCGGCGTCCGACGCCGGAACCCGCTGCCGACGCTGCCAAGGTCTATGCGGGCCCGGCCGTCCGGCGCCTGGCCCGGGAACTCGGGGTCGATCTCGGCCACGTCGAAGGCAGCGGCAACAAGGGCCGCATCGTCAAAGAGGACGTGCACGCCCACGTCAAGGCGCGCATGCAGGCCGCGCCGGCGGCCGCCGGCGGTATCCCTGCCATCCCCGAGGTGGATTTCTCCCGCTTCGGCGAGATCGATACCCAGCCCCTGTCGCGGATCATGCGGGCGGGCGCCACCAACCTGCACCGGTCCTGGCTGAATCTACCCCACGTCACTCAGCACGACGAGGCGGACGTCACCGCGCTCGAGGAACTGCGCAAATCGCTGAAGGCGGATGCGGAGCGGGCCGGAGTCAAACTGACGCCGCTGCCGTTCATCATGAAGGCGGTGCAGGCCGGTCTGCAGCAGTTCCCGCGCTTCAATGGTTCCTTCGCCGCGGACGGCGAACACTATGTTTTCAAGCGCTACTTCAATATCGGTTTCGCTGTCGATACGCCGGAGGGCCTGCTCGTCCCCGTGGTGCGGGATGTGGACCGCAAGGGCATCTTTGCGCTGGCGGAGGAGATCGCCGAACTCGGCGGGCGGGCGCGGGAACTCAGGCTGAAGCCGGACGAGATGCGCGGTGGCTGCATCAGTATTTCGAGCCTCGGCAACATTGGCGGCACCGGCTTCACACCCATCGTCAATGCGCCGGAAGTGGCCATCCTCGGCGTGTCGCGGCTGACGCGGAAACCGGTTTGGGACGGTGACGGCTTCGTACCCCGGGACATGCTGCCGCTGTCCCTGTCCTACGACCATCGCGCCATCAATGGCGCCGAGGCCGGACGCTTCATGACCTGGCTCTGCCAGGCCCTCGGCGACATCCGCCGCCTTCTCCTCTAACCGACTTCGTTCGAGGAGGCCGCTGTGGGAGCGCCCAGGCCGCGCGCAGCGCGGACGGGCCG
>REEU01000175.1 GCA_007694905.1 Gammaproteobacteria bacterium
ACGCATGCTCGACATTGGGCGCGAAAACCATCATGTCGCCTGCCACGAGCTCATACGTTTTTCCTCCGGAGAGCACTTCAGCCCGACCGGAAATGATCCAGGTGATCTGTTCATTGACATGATGATGCATAGGAACCGATGTGCCGGCTTTCAACTCCCAGCGGGAAAAGGTGCTCTGAGTGCCGTGCACGACCTGTCGAGTGATTCCTGGAGCCAGAGTTTCCATAGGGACGTCGTTCAAAGACAGCTTTGCTGCCTGGATCACTCTGCCGTCAGGCCTTGTCGGCTGAGCATCTGCGCCTGATGTCTCACCAACGGTCTGGCCAGTAGCAACCATTGCGAGTGCAATAAGCCCGATTAGCGATGACACGGCAAAAACGTGCTTCATATTCTGAATTCCCGTTGTGTGGCGTTGAACGGCCAGGCGGCCAATGGTCGGTTCTGACCCTTGTGGTGCTCGGTGATGCAACGGAGACTATCGGCGCGATCCGATTTCATCTTCTTTGATCCTCCTCGTGCTTGATGACACGGCGCAGAATCACGGATTATTGTCGTCCGAATGATCGACCGGTTCGAGCAGCCGAGCGCGGCGTGGGAACCGCTCTACCAGCCGTCGATCCGCGCTGTAGAGCGGCACGTCGAGATAATCGGCCAGGGTGACGAATTCACAATCATAGGCCGAGCAGCCTGAATCAGCAGCCAGCCGCAACACCTCGTCGGAGTCCACCGTAAATTCACGCCCAAGCAGCAATTGCTCCGCCTCGCTCTGAATCGACTGAGCGCTTTCGAGGTCAAGGCGCCGGGCGCGAATCTGGGTTGTCAACACATCGCGCAGTTCACTGCGCCAGAGCAAGGGTGCAGACCACTCCGAATCCTTGCGACACAGAGCCTCGGCCGCTGCCGTGCGGTCGCCCGGCAAGTACAGGTAGGCGATTACGTTAGTATCGACAACAATCATTGCCGATCTCTGTCGATGGCGCTGGCGATATCCTCGACTTTCAGGTCTGGGCCCCTGAATTGCGTGCGCAGTCTGCGGGCCCGGTCCAGCCGCGTCCCGATATCGACAGGTTGAGGCGCGAGTGCTTGTTCCAGGCAGGCGATGATCTCGTTGTTCATGCTGCGGTGGTGACGCTTGGCCGCCAGCTTGATGCGCTGATAGATCGGATCGGGAATGTTCTTCAGGGTGATGGAAGTACTCATGGGACGGCTTTTGAAACCATTATGGTTTCTTAATGGTATAAACTGGATAGGGAAGAATCAATCCAGCCGACCCGCAAAGACATCCTGGTTCGCCTCGAACCGGTTCTCAGACGCAGACATGCTGTTTGATGCGGCGCGCGATCACTGGGTAGCCTCCGCCTCGGAGAGCGGCGCTGTCTGGCCGGCCCGAGCCAGGCGGCGCTGGTCGCCGGCCTGTATGTCACGCCGCGCAGTTTCGTCAGCTACGGCATCGGCCTGTTCGATCCGGTCAACGTGTTCCGTATCCGCTACGCCATCACGTCGAACTTGGAACTCTTCACAGAGTCGAGCAGCGAGTCCACCGGCGCCGACATCATCTACACGTTCGAACGGGGACGCTGATCAGGTGCATTAAGGCGGCCAGACTCGCCGCAGATGCGCCCAGGCGCCCTCCAGGCTCAAGTCCTTTCCGCGGCAGTACGGGGAGTAAAACGGCGGAGCGCCCCAGTCATCCGGCCGGTAGCCCGGCGAAATCTGCAATGCCCGTTGCAGACACAACGTCGCCTCCGCATCGCGGTTCAAATGGGCGAGCGCGACCGCCTTGCCGATGTAAGGAAAATGATAGTTGGGGTTGAGATCCGTCGAGTCCTGGTAGGCAGCGACTGCGTCTTCATAGCGATCCAACTTGAGCTGGCACGCACCGCGATAGGCCGCCCAGATCGACCGACGCGGATGCTGCGGTGCGCGACGCTCTGCCGAGCGAATCATGGCGAGTCCTGATTCGTCCCGGTTCAGGTAGCAATGCTGCCAGCCCAGGACCGCCAGAACGTGCGGGTTGTTTGGATCAAGGTCCACTGCACGGGTCAGCAGACGGACGGCCGCCGGACAATCCCCGGTCATGGCCGCGACGATCCCTGCAGCCGCGACGACGTCGGGGTCGTTCGGCGCGGTGGCCTGCGCCTGGGCGATATGGTCTTTGGCAGCAGCGGCGGTCTCCATTCCCGATTCGGTCCATGCGCTCACGACGTTCTGCGCCAGCTGGACGGCGAGACCGGCCCGAGCGCGAACGTTGGCAGGGTCGCTTGCGAGCAGGTCGCTGAGATGCGCGACGATTTCGTCGGCCCGCTGGCGGGAGTAGAGCGATCGCAGCATTTCGGTCATGTCGATGATCGCGTCGCTGTCCACGTGCTCGCTGTTGCGGCTGGGGCACGCCAACGTTTCCAGGGCTTGCATCTCACTGAGAATCGAGGTGGCGACCTCGGCAACGATGGTATCCAAAAGCGCCTGTGGCGGTCGTATCGACAGCGCTATACGTCGCGACCACACTTGAGCGCCGCTCTCGCAATGCACCAGCGCGACACGCAGTTGAATGCCTTCGCCTGACCGATCGACGGAGCTGCACGTCAGGTAGCGGACGTGTCTGACGCGCCCGATCGCTGCATACGTCAGCGGGGCAGCGCCTGCGCCGGGCGCGGGTTCGTAGGCGGCAACATACAGACGCGGTGAGCGCGCCAGCTGATTGGTCAGGTCACGGGCGAAGGCGTCCGCCAGCGCGGCGAGTTCGGGCAACGGCCCGCGGTACTCTGGCGACAGCACAGCGATGGAGTAGCGCCGTGGCAGTGCGGAAGTCTCCACAGGTGGGCCGGCTTCAGCGGGAGGGAACTCGGTGACCGGGCAGATCACACGGTAACCGCGTCGGTGTACCGTTTCGATGTACTTCGGTGCCTGCGGGTCGTCGCCGAGGATCTGGCGCAGTTCGCTCATGGTCTGCGGCAGCACGTTGGGCGATAGGGTCGTCCGTCCCCAGACCTCGTTCAGCAGCGTGTCGCGGTCGAGCAATCGTGGCGCATGCCGCAGCAAAGCCTCGCAAAGCAGGAAGGCCTGACGGCGCAGGACAAGCGTCCCGTTCGGGCCGCGGAGCGTCCCGGCCCCCGGATCGAGGGTGAAATCGCCAAAGCGGTAAGACATTGCAGCGCCTCTTTTGATGACAATATCAGAACTTCTTGAGGGTTATTGCAAGTCTCTTCAGGCCCGTTGCTGCACATTCCCACTGATGCCCTGGTATGACCTTGAGGCAGGCGGCCAGGCCGCGGCCCGATCGATTTGCCCGTTCAGGTCAGCCCGCGCAGTTCACGATCAGCGGACACCATTGAGGCAGCCATGGTATGGACCAGTTTTCCCGACCCACCGGCCTGTTCGTCCACGACGGTCGCATCCCGTGAGTGAGGGGTCCCGTTCGTGAAGGGTCAGCTGGGATGGATCGTCAGTCTGCTCGTGCTGGGCGTGCTTGTGCTGTTGGTCATGGTGCAGGTCGACCGTCAGTGGGAACGCCTGACGGCCATGGAAAACCTGATGCGGGAGCAATCCCAGGATCTGCGCACCTTGCGCACCGGCCTGCAGGGGCTGCAGGGGGAACTGAGCAGGGGGGCCTTCGCGGGAGCGGAGGGCGCCGGGACCGGGGCCGGCAACAGCCTGCCGGCCGCTTTCGCGCGGGCTCAGCGGGCCACCGAACAGGCGGACTATGCCCCCGGGGACTGGCTGGTCCGGGCCGTCCCCGTCGGTCTGGCCACCCTGACTCCCTTCGTCTCCACTGACGTCTACGCCAGCGAGGTGCAGTCCTATGTGCTCGAAACCCTGCTGCAGCGTGATCCGGAGACGCTCGACTGGAACGGTCTGCTGGCCGAGGACTGGACGGTATCCGCGGATGGGCTGACGCTGACGTTCCGCCTGCGCCCGGGCTTGCGATTCTCGGACGGCGAGGTGCTGACCGCCCACGACGTCGCCTTCACCTTCCGCTTTCTGATGGACGAGCGCATCGCGGCGCCCCGCGCCCGGGCTTTCCTGGAAAAGCTGGCAACGGTCGAGGCGATGGATGAACGCACGGCAGTGTTCACCTTTGCAGAGCCCTATTTCAACGCCCTGTGGCTGATCTCCGTCCTGCCGGTCCTGGCCGAGCACTTCTATGGCCGATACCTCGAAGAACCAGAGACCTTCAATCAGTCCCGCGGGATCCTGCTGGGCTCAGGCCCCTATCGTCTGGCGAACCCGCTCGGCTGGACGCCCGACTCCGGACGGGTGGAACTCGAGCCCAATCCGCGTTACTGGGGGCCGGTGGACCCGCCCTTCGAGCGCCTGGTGTGGCGGGTGATCCAGAACGACAGTGCGCGGCTGACGACCTTCCGCAACGGCGACATCGATGTCTATGGCGCGCGGCCGCTGGAATACGCCCGCCTGCGCGACGATCCGGCCCTGCGCGAGCGCGCCGACGCCCACGAATACATGAGTCCGGTCGCCGGTTATTCCTGGATCGGCTGGAATCAGGAGCGTGACGGGGCGCCGACCCGCTTTGCCGATCGCCGGGTGCGCCTGGCCATGAGCCACCTGACCGACGTGCAGCGCGTGATCGACGAGGTCATGCTCGGCTATGCCGAACCGGCGATCAGTCCGTTTCACCCCCGCAGCCGGCAGCACAATTCCGCCCTCGTGCCCATCGAGTACAACGTGGAACAAGCCCAGGCCTTGCTGGCCGACGCCGGTTATCGCGACCGCAATCGCGACGGCGTGCTGGTGAACGCCGAGGGCGAGCCCTTCACCTTCGATCTGGCGTTCTTCCAGGACAACGAGGACACCCGGCGCATGGTGCTGCTGCTGCGGGACATCTACGCCCGTGCAGGTATCCAGTTGCGGCCCCGCCCCACCGAGTGGTCGGTGATGATCGAAATGCTGAACCGCAAGGACTTCGATGCGATCACGCTGGGCTGGTCCAGCGGCGTGGAGACGGACATCTACCAGATGTTCCATTCCAGCCAGACCGTGGCCGGCGGGGACAACGTCATCAGTTACCGCAACGCGGCCCTGGACGCCTTGATCGAGGCCGCCCGGGGCGAGGTCGATGAAGCGGTCCGGATGGAATTGTGGCGCGAGGCCGAGCAGATCCTCTATGAGGATCAGCCCTACACCTTCCTGATCCGACGTCAGACCCTGGCCTTCGTCGACCGACGGATACACGGCCTCGCCCAGACCTCACTCGGGCTGAACCTCACCGCGACGCCAATTGAGATCTATGTACCCGCGGCTCAACAACGCTATGGCCGCTAGCGGGCGCGAGGCCCGGAAGCGCCGCCGGTATCCACTGCGCCTGCCATGCTGACCTACATCGCCCGCCGTCTGCTGCTCATGCTGCCCACCCTGCTCGGGATCACGGTGGTGGTCTTCGTGGTGATGGCAGCGGCGCCCGGCGGCATCAGCGCGCTGAGCCTGGTCGAGGGACAGAATCTCGAGCCCCAGGCCCAGAAAGCCATGGAGGACTACTACAATCGCCTCTACGGGCTCGATCAGCCGGCGCCGGTCCAGTTCGGGCGCTGGTTGAACAACATCTCACCGGTGGGCTTCACGCAGAATGCCGACGGCGCGCTGACCGGGTGGCCGGGCTTCAAGCTCCCGGATCTGGGCATCAGCTTCCGCTACGGAAGACCGGTGCTCGATCTGATCGGCGAGCGCCTGCCGATCACGCTGTTGCTGAACGTGCTGTCGATCCCGTTGATCTATGTGATCGCCATCGCGGTCGGGGTGCGTGCGGCCACCCAGCGCGGAGGGGCCTTCGACACCCAGGCCGGAGTGGTACTGCTCGGCCTGTGGTCGGTGCCGACGATGCTCGCAGGCGTGCTGATGATCGGCTTTCTCGCCTCCGATCAGTTCTGGCAGTTGTTTCCGACCGGTGGCCTGAGTCGCCGTGCGGCGCTCGACATGCCGTTCCTGCCCCAGGCCGAGATCGCCTGGGTGCTGCCGCTGCTGCTGGCCTTCGCCTTCCTGTTCGCAGCCGCCTTCATGGCCTTTGCGGCCAATGTCTCGGCCGCGCTGCGCCTGGGCGCGGGGGTGTTGCTGGGCGCTGTGGGCGGCTATGCGGTGATCGACGACCTCGATGGGCTGAGTTCGATGCTGGCCCTGGGCAGCGGGGTCGTCGTCGGCGCAGCGCTGGGCGGTCTGCTCGGGCGCTCCGAATGGCTGGCGCTGCGGCTGCTGGTGTTCGGCGCGGCCGGGATCCTGACGGGTCTGGCCACCGCCGGCTGGGTGCTGCCCGGCGTGATCACGCCCGGCTTTCTGCTCGATCGGCTCTGGCATCTGATTCTGCCGGTCATCTGCCTGTCCTACGGCGGGCTCGCCTTTCTGGCCAAGCTCTCGCGCTCGGCGGTGCTGGAGAACCTGACCTCGGACTATGCCCGGACCGCACGCGCCAAGGGCGTGAGCGAGAGCGACGTGCTCTGGCAGCACGTGTTCCGCAACAGCCTGCTGCCCCTCATCACGGTGTCGGCCACGCTGCTGCCCTCGCTGCTCGCCGGCTCGGTGATCGTCGAGTCCATCTTCAGCATCGACGGCATGGGCCGACTCGCGATCGAGGCGGTGCAGACCCGGGATCGGGAACTGGTGCTGTCCATCACGCTGATCAGCGGCGTTCTGACCCTGGTCGGCTACCTGCTGGCGGACCTCGCCTATGCCGTCGTCGATCCGCGGGTGAGCTATGACTGAATGGACTGAGCCGGCTGAGCGCGTCAGCAGCCCTACCTTCAGTCGGCGCATCCTGTCTGAGGTGCTGTTGCGCTGGGGCGCGCGCCTGGGGCTGGCCTGGATCGGCCTGCTGACCCTGATCGCGGTCTTCGCACCGTTGCTGGCAAACAGCCATCCGCTGCTGCTGCGGACCGCCGAGGGCTGGTCCAGCCCGATGCTTCGCTTCCTCGGGCCCGCCGATGCAACACTGCTCGGGGCCTTCGCCCTCGCGGTGCTGCTGCGCCTGTTGCCCGGTCGGCCGCTGGCGCGCTTTCTGGGCTGGCTGGCGGGCCTCGGGATCCTTGCCGCGGTGTCCTTCGCGCTGATCTCGCCGCCGTCGCTGGTGGTCTTCGAACAGTATCGGGAAGCCCAGGCCGAGGGCGCCTATCTGCAGGTGATCCGCGCCCCGATTCCCTATTCGGCGAAAGACTACCTGCGCGACTTTGCCAACACCGGTCTCGAGCCGCCGCGGGGCAGCGGCGACGATCGCCGGCACTGGTTCGGCACCGACGAGAACGGGGCGGACGTGTTGTCGCGGATGATCCATGCCACCCGAATTGCCTTGTCCATCGGCTTCATCGCCACCGGTATCGCGCTGATGATCGGCATCGTGCTCGGCGGACTGATGGGTTACTTCTCCGGCATCGTCGACATGCTCGGCATGCGCCTGGTGGAGATCTTCGAGGCGATCCCGACTCTGTTCCTGCTGCTGACCTTCGTCGCGTTCTTCGGGCGCTCGCTCTACCTGATGATGCTGATCATCGGGCTGACCAGTTGGTCCGGCTATGCCCGCTATGTGCGGGCGGAGTTCCTGCGCCTGCGCCAGCAGGACTTCGTCCAGGGCGCGATCGCCAGCGGCCTGTCACTGCGTTCGATCCTGTTCCGGCACATGCTGCCCAACGGCATGGCGCCGATCCTGGTTGCGGCCAGCTTCGGCGTGGCCTCGGCCATCCTCGCGGAGGCGACCCTGTCGTTCCTGGGCCTCGGTCTGGTCGACGATCCTTCCTGGGGGCAGACCCTGAATCAGGCGGTGCAGAGCTCCACCTTCAACTGGTGGCTGGCTGCCTTTCCGGGCGGGGCGATCTTCCTGACCGTGTTCGCCTACAACCTGATCGGGGAGGCCCTGCGCGATGCGGTCGACCCCCATGCCCAGTCGGGAAAAGCGGCTGTGGCAACCAAGGGGGCCGACTGACATGCTCGACGTCAAGGACCTGACCATTCGCTTGACCCACCAGGCCGAGCCGCTGGTGCAGGGCGTGAGCTTTTCCATTGCTCGCGGCGAGATGTTCTGCCTGGTCGGGGAGTCGGGGTCCGGCAAGTCGCTGACTGCGCTTGCGGTCATGGGCATTCTCGATCGCGGTTTCGAGGCCCCGACCGGCGAGGTCTGGCTGCAGGGCCGCGGCACGCCGCAGAATCTCCTGACTCTGGACGAGCCGGCGCTGGCAGGGATCCGCGGTGATCGCATCGGCATGATTTTCCAGGAACCGATGACGTCGCTGAACCCGGTCTTCACCGTCGGCGAGCAGATCATGGAGGTGCTGCGGCTGCACCGCCCGGAACTCGAAGCGAAAGAGGTGGCGGCGCGCGCCCTGGAAGCCCTGGTCGAGGTGCAGCTGCCGAGCCCGGCGCAGCGCTTTCACGATTTCCCGCACAAACTCTCCGGCGGACAGCGCCAGCGGGTGATGATCGCGATGGCGCTGGTCGCCGAACCCGAGCTGCTGATAGCCGATGAGCCCACTACAGCCCTGGACGTGACCATCCAGGCCGAGATTCTCCGCCTGATCGACCGGCTGCGGGAGAAGAACGGCATGTCGGTGCTGCTGATCACCCACGACTTCGGCGTCGTCGCCCAGGTCGGCGACCGGGTGGCGGTGATGCATCGGGGGAAGCTGGTGGAACAGGGCAGCACCGGGGTCGTCGTCCACACCCCGCAGCACGCCTATACGCGCCAGTTGATCCGGGCATTGCCGGAGAATCTGCCGCCGCTACCGCCGGTGCCGGTCCACGACCAGGTCAAGCTGCTCGAGGTCGATCGCCTGCAGGTGCACTTCCCGGTGCTGAAGGGGCTGCTGCGCCGCCCGGTGGACTTCATCCGCGCGGTCGAGGACGTCAGCTTCGATCTGGCGGCCGGGGAGGTGCTGGCCGTGGTCGGGGAGTCCGGCTGCGGCAAGACCACGCTGGGGCGGGCGCTGTTGCGTCTGATCGAACCCACCGGCGGCTCGGTGCGTTACCACGGCCAGGCCATGGAAACCCTGGGGCGCAAGGAACTGCGCCGCTTGCGCCGACGGCTGCAGGTGGTCTTCCAGGACCCGGCCTCGTCGCTGAACCCGCGCCTGACGGTGCAGACCACGCTGACCGAACCCATGGCCGCCCACGGCATCGGCGCCGATGACGAAGAGCGCATCGCGCTGGCGCGGGCGGTGCTGGAGCAGGTGGCGATGCCCGCCGATACGCTCTGGCGCTACCCGCACGAATTCTCCGGTGGGCAGCGCCAGCGGATCGGCATTGCGCGCGCGCTGGTGCTGGATCCGGATGTGATCATCTGTGACGAGGTGACGAGCGCGCTCGACGTATCGGTGCAGGCGGAGATCCTGCAGATCCTCGGGCGCCTGCGCGCAGAGCGCCAGCTGGCCCTGATCTTCATCACCCACAACATGGGGGTGGTCGAGTACCTGTCGGACCGCATGCTGGTGATGAAGGCCGGCCGCATGGAGGAACTGGGCCGGACACGAGACGTGATCGCCCGGCCTCAGGCTGACTATACCCGGCGCCTGCTCGACGCGGTGCCGCGGGTGAGCGATCACGTTGGTCGTCATGCCGCAGCGAACTGACGCGTCGCTGCGGGCTGGATCGAAATGCTACGGCGGTTTGGCGCTGCACTTGGGATCGCCACGAGCATTGGTTTGATGTAGCGATCCAACTCGAGCTGTACCTTTGTGGAGGAGGAACACACCATGCACGTTGCCCCCAAAGCCTTGGCTCACGTCGTCTACCGTACCCGCCGCCTGGCGGACATGCTGGAATGGTATGGCACCGTATTCGGCGCCGGCGTTCAGCACCAGAACCCCGCAATGACCTTTCTGACCTTCGATGACGAACACCATCGCTTCGCCTTGCTAGACCTGTCCGTCATCGATCCGGAAGGCGCTGAGCCGGAGACGAGCGGCTGGGTCGGCGTCGATCATCTGGCCTGGACCCAGGCCTCGCTGGACGATCTCTTCGGCCTCTACGCGCATTGCAAGGCCAGTGGCATCGAGCCCTACTGGTGCGTGCACCACGGCGTCACCATCTCCATGTACTACGCCGACCCGGACGGCAACCAGATGGAGTTTCAGGTCAACGCCTTCGACAGCGACGACGAATGCAATGCCTACATGTCAGGCCCGCCTTTCGACGCCAATCCGGTTGGCGTGGAGTTCGATCCCGAAGACTGGCTTGCAGCCGTGCGTGACGGTGCCTCGCTCGATGACTTCAGGGTAAGGGCCACGGATGAGCCAGTCTCACCGATCCGCGGGGCGGTCAGTTCACTGCTGTGACCGCTTGCGAAGCTGCTGAAGTTTCGAACGAGTTCGACCGCAAGGCGCAGCGCTTCAGGCAGGACGTCCGCGACCGAAACCGCTTTGAGGCGGCCATCGATCGGGGAACGTCATATGCTGATGTCCACAGAGCGTTTCGGATGCGATTTCGGGTGCATCCGTTCTGAACCATCAACTCATTCGGAGGCGCAACCATGGATCTGGACCTTGCTGGGAAGGTCGCACTCATTACGGGTGCGAGTCGGGGTATCGGGCGCGCCATTGCCGAAGGGCTGGCTGCCGAGGGTGCCCAGCTGGTGATCGCAGCCCGAGGGGTCGAGGCCCTCGAGGAGGCCCGACGTGCGCTCGAGGCCACCGGAGCCGAGGTCCTGGCCGTGCCCGCTGACGTTGGCGATGACGCCAGTGTGGAAGCGCTGGTGAAGCAAGCCCGCGAGCGCTTCGGGCGCATCGACATTCTGATCAGCAATGCCACGGCGCTGGCGGTGACGGGAGACCGCGCAAGCTGGGACGCCAGCTTGAACGTGGACGTGATGGGTGCCGTTCGCCTGGTGGAAGCGGTGTTGCCGATGATGCGGGCCGAAGGCGGGGGCTCGATTCTGCTCGTCTCGTCGGTCTCGGCGATCGAGGCCGCACCGATGCCGGATTTTGGCTACACCGCCGCCAAGGCGGCCTTGAACGCCTTTGCCAAGAAGCTCGCTGTGGTCGAGGGCTCGCATGGCATCAGGGCCAATGCCCTGCTGCCCGGCTCGACCGAATTTCCCGGCGGCGGCTGGGAGATGATCCGTCAGACCCAGCCCTCGATCTACGAGATGGTCCGCCAGAGCGTGCCAGCCGGGCGGCTCGGTACGCCCAGCGAGGTGGCCGAAGCGGCCGTGTGGCTGGTCTCGCCGCGGGCCGGTTGGGTCAACGGCACCGCGCTGGTCGTGGACGGCGGCCAGTCCAAGGCGATCCGTTGATCTGTTGGGTCTGCGACCGGACCGGGAGCAACCATTCCCGCCCTGCATGATTGGAGTCGACATACAAGCGCTCCATCACTCCACCTATCCGAGAAGGCCAAAATCCGATGCGCCTGCGCCGCATCGCCAGATCCATCCGCGCCCGAGACGGATCCACCTTGATTGAAGGAAACTGTAAATGTCTGACATGAACGGAAAGGTTGCATTGATCACCGGCGCGAGTAGCGGCATCGGGCGCGCCACCGCGGAGCTGTTTGCGGCCAACGGTGCCAAGGTCGTGGTCGCAGCGCGGCGTCAGGATGAACTCGATTCGCTGGTCGCAGAAATCGAGGCGCAGGGTGGCCAGGCAACGGCCATCCAGACCGACGTGGCCGTGGCTGCCGACGTCGAGCGGATGGTCGCGCATGCAAT
>REEU01000099.1 GCA_007694905.1 Gammaproteobacteria bacterium
GTCAACTCAGCACCGTCTTGCAAGCTGATCACGACCTCCGTCTCCCGTGGCGAGAGAATCACAACAGCTCGTTCGATGTCCGGCGTGTGCGTCACAGGCCGATGCGACTCCCAGAGAGGGGGCGGGTTCGCCTGGCATTGTCCTGTGGGCGGATTCGAAGGGCGAAAATCACTACCCGATTCGGGGTCCAGCTGAAACCAGCGGGTGGTCCGGATATCCGTGGCGAAGAACCCGCCGATATGCAGCCTGCCGTCGTGTTCGTTCCAGCACAGCGAACCCGGATGCAGCGACAGGCGCTGATTCAGGCCCTCGGGAATACGGCTGGTTTGAGACGACCAGTCGAACAGACCCAGACGAGTCACCGGTGGCACGGTGGCGGGATCTGGTGACTCCGAAATCCAGAACACCAGACGATGTCCGTCCGGGGAAAACTGCGCGGGCGTGCTGCAGCTGACCTCAACGGGCATTTCCAGCCAGTGTCCCCCGCGCTCTGCGGGATCGACCGTGGCGGGGCCGCAGGCCATCAGCATCGGCAGCGGACAGGCGAGGATCGCGGCCCACCGCGAGGGTGAAATGCTGAACGGCTGCTTCATGGCGCGAACCTTAGCTGATCGTGTGCGACTGTCTGCAGCGTACAGGCTTCACGGCTCGCATTAAAATGACAGTCTCGCGACGGCCAGATCTGATGGCGCTATGCTCCGGGAGGCAAGACACGAGGAAGAGGACATACGGGGTCCAATACCAGGTCCGCCGGGCCTTTAAGGCGAGACATACAAAACTCCTCCAGCTGAAGGAGGACGCCCGGCTCGCTATCTTTCAAGCGATCCTCGATGCTGCGACGAATCGATTCCAACTGCTGCCTGGCAGCATTGACTTCCTCGTGACGCTCCTCAGCGAGCATTGAGAGGTCGTGCAACGAAAACTGAGTATGCCGGGCAAAGTGTGTGATTGCCTGGCGAGCCTCCTCGTAAGACACCTGCCAGCGTTCGGCATAACGGCCAATCATTCGCTCAAGCGGTGCCAAGCGCTCAAGCTTCATGCTCATGCGCTCATTGCTATAACGTAACTTCATGCATGAATGTGCAATAGGCGCGACAGCCATAAGGTGATTCCACAGACGCGCGTGATGCTTCGACTTTGGAAAAAGTGTCACAGAAGGTGCCTGCACTGAAAGATCGTCCAGGGGAATCTGCGATGAGGTGTAGAAAATGCAATGCTGGTGAGGATCTCGCTCAACGATCGCACGCAGGAGCTCGACACCCGGCATGTCCGGAAGATCCTGATCAAGAACAATCAGGCTGTACGGCTGCGAAGCAAGAAGAGAGAGCGCGTGCTTACCATCACGGGCGTACGAGAACTCCACTGAATTCTCACTCACGGAATCCATCTGAGCCTTGAATAAGGTCGGATAGGGGTCCACCACCAAGACAGAAGGTACGTCATTCACCACGCTTCACCACGCTTCACTAAGGCAGTTGTTTGCGGCCTGTTTCTCTCCCTAACAGTCTACTGATCTTCGCAATACCGTCGAACTGGCGTACGTCTAGAAAAAACAACAGCGTCACCTACGCCCTGATTATTCTGATATGCCCTACCTTTCCGGCACTTGCAATAGGTGTTTCTAGGAAAAGTCCACTTTTTTGTATATCGACAACAGAATTCCAGGGATTTTCAACATAAGGGCCCCGTACAGCTCCATATACTGGTGTTGACGAGGTGAACGAATGGGGACGGCCATGGGGTTTGAACAGAGACTGGTCCCAGCGTGCATAAGCGCGAGACTGGCGGCTTTTCTATTGGACACGGCGATCGTGATCGTGATCATCGTGGGGACAATGGCATGGTCAGCAGGAACAACCGACCTCGCTGAGTTCCTGTCACAAACGACCTACGGAGAGCTGGCCACTGTGCTGGGCGTACCGTTGGCTGTTCAACTGACGGCGATTGGATTGCGGAACAACACAATCGGCATGTGGCTGGCGGAACTCAAGATCGTACAGGCGGAAGGAGATCCGATCGAATGGGGCCACGTCATCAGACGGCCGCTCGGAATCCTGACGATGCCGCTGAGTATCCTCTTGATGGGGCTGGTTCCGGCGCTCAACGAACACCGACGAACGATAGGCGATTTCCTGTCTGGTACGAGGGTTGTGGAGAAACCGGCACGAGGCGAAAAAGTCGCCTACGACGCCTGGAGGGTATTCGTCGGGGTAATACGGCCTATGGCGCCAGTGTCGCTGGCTGTTGCTCTCGGCGTGCTGCTACTCAACAAAAGCGGAGACTACGCCAATCGAGTCGTGCTGTTGGACGCGGCAGTGATCGCCGCCACGTGGACACTGACGATCGCGACCATGACAACGGTGCTGCTGATAAAGGCTTCCAGGGTCCGTATCGATCATACGGGGATCTATCGCGGATCTCTCACCGGGTGGCAAAAGAAAGCGATCCCCTGGGAAGAAATGGACCACGCAAGAGTCATACCGAAAAGGATGCTGCCCTACTTCGAAGTCACGAAGAAAAACAGGAGGCGCTTCAAGGTGCCCCTTGAATGCCATGTGGGAGGACTGATGGCTCAGGAATTCGCACGTCGAGGAATACGAATAGAGCCGTGACCTTGGCAAGGATGGCCACGGCGCAGGCTTCCCTAAGAGTGGATCTCGGCGGCTCTGCGACGTGCACGACGATCCGACTGCGAAAGGCCGACCACGTAACGAGCCAGGGTCTCACGTCTACATGGTTCCAATAGCACAGCATCCGCGAAGTCTTTCGCATCGTGAAAAACATCATAGTCAAGCGCGTCGGAGCGGAAAATAACCGGTATCGGCATGCGCGCACAGATGTTGATGAGACGATTCACCTCTGGCGGCGACATCGACTTCGTGTGATTCGCGAGAAAAACTCGGGCGCCGGATTTCTCCACAGTAACGAAGGGGTCCGTGTCCTCCGACAGAACAACGACATTGCCGGAAACAGGCGAGAACCCATCTGGAAGGGACGACGACATGACGATAGGTGAGGTGGTCCAGACGACACGGTCCGTATAAGAGAACGGACTCACCTCACGAATGGGGCGACACGGAATCTGGCAGACAATGAGAGGTTTCTCGGGGTCGAGCGTCAAGGAGGCGCCAAGGAGAGGTGACGTGTGGCGGATGAAGTTGACCTCAAAACCACTACGAGAAAGCACCTTGGGATCATCCAGAATGTCTTCAAATGAAGTCCAGGGCACAGATGATGCAGCGAAAGGAATCTCCCAACGCGCCGAGGACGCATCAACATCGAAGGAAAACGAAAGTCTAAGTTGAACGTCACGACTGCCGATGACAGACGTCGAAAAATAGAGCAGTGTGGAGAGAAAGTGAGTCAACCGATGACGGCTAAACGAAGAAATGACGTCGGGCCCTGACGTGCGCACCGCCGCGGGCTTCCGAAAAAGCAGCGGAAACATCGCCTTCGAGAGCAATGCAGTTTCGTGGGTAATCGACTGCAGAGACAGTGGTTCCTCCGCGAGGCTTGAGGGGCCTGCCGTCTCTTTCGCGTACGTCAGCAAACGGATAGCGTTTCTCTCAAGGGCGCGCACCGACTCGAACATGGACTCAACAAATTCAGGATCCGCTCGCTGGTCGAAAAACCGAAGCGCAGAGACCTGGTTGAGTATCCCGTAAACAGGCGCAACCACATCACGACGGAAAGACAGGATGAATGGCGAGAGGGCGTGATCGAGAGGAACCGCGTCTGTGAGCTGAGAATACGCATGCGACGCAAGATACGGTGCGAGATAACCAGACGAGGCATCGGGGGCCTCAGTCTCAGACTCCGAGTCTTTGCGAGAGGTAGGCATCAGTGACACTCAAACGCAGAGGATTGGCACGAACCCGCCGGTGAAAAGACACCGTCGATTAGCGCGCGAGCCTCTGACAACGTAGATGCCCACGCCCAGTCATGACGAAGATCGTTACGGGAGAGATCAAAAAGCTCAGGGCCCGCCACGTCGAACCAATTGTGAAGATGCCCAGATTGGACAATGTAGCCCAGATCAGAACCGTCTAACTCATCCGAGACAGAAACGATTCGCCCATCGGATAACCGAACGAGTACAGACGACTGGCAGGCTACCCCACAAGAGGAGCTGCGTGGAAGCAGAGAGAAGACGTCGGTCACCTGAAAAGAGCCACGCTTCGCGTATCTCAGAGCAGCCGAAAGACACTTCAGATCGAAGACAGAAAGAAGAAACATGCTGTCATCGACGGAAAGCGATCGCCATGACTGATACGGCGTCGGGATCGCGCAACCTGATCGAATGGACAGAATTGACGGCAAGGCGGTGCCCCCGTTGCGGTGTGCCGAATTCAGTTCCGAAATGCGTCGAGACACTGACACAAAACCAAACAGCTGCCACGTATATCGATGGCTATACATTGTTGTGGATTGCGGTTTTAGCATGCCAGAAGGTTCCTAACTAGCCTCATGATCACAGAATAAGGTGGAACCGTTGATTTACCGCAAAAAAAACTAATGGCCGTGTGAACTATGAAACGCCCACTGCGCGCATCAACGGTTTGTTTCTCGGGAAAACTTTCCCTCGACCCGCCTCAAAGACGCTCGCGGATCTTAAGGTCTTTAGTGCAAACAGCGCCGTATACTGACACGAGGAGGCAAGCAAGTGGATCGACATAGAGAACAACAATGGATCGAATTCCTGCTGCCAGAAGAGAGGGTCACGCCGGCGATTGCCGAGACACCGTACACAGCTCGGCGGGCATTGGAACCGACGGAACGGATGAGACAAGCAAAGGCCTTCGTGGAGGAGATCACATCACCGCCAAGTCCCGACGACTCTTTGCTGGCGACGAACGGTTGGCTGTGCCCAGAGGGTCGCCTATACGCGTGTGCATGGCAGAAACACGACGATCTCACCCTCGCACTCGGGTACCGACATCAATCGGAAATCGAAGAAGCGGGATTCTGCAAGCTGTCGCGCCTGGAGTGGCTGGTCGAGCCAAGATACAGGACCACGCCGCTTACAGAGGCGCAGTGGAAGACGATATCGAATTGGTATGAAAGAAACGGATTTCCGGATGAGCACTACCTTCGGCTCACCTCGAAATTCTAACTTTATTGGAGGAGAAAGATGAATGAGCAAACGGAAGTGGTGGATGCCGAGCCGGAATGCAGGAAAGGCTTGGTGCTCAGGCGGCGAACAGAGGCACCGGGTAACAGGATCGTGATACGACTGGCCGAGGATGTGCCCAGGGACGCCGACCTGTATGAACTGTTCCGGCTCGGCATCCTGATAGAGATCATGGCCGTCGAGCAGGACTACGACCAACGTCCGAAAGTTGTGGTCGGCTTGAAGGCCTCGGAGAGCTTCCAAATCGACAGGGACGACGTGTTCGAATACCCGAGAAGCGAGAAGGAGCGTTCCCGGGAACTGATCGTGACGGAGAAAACCGCAACGGCAGAAGAAATGCACGAGTGGTCTCAACCTCAGCTGCAGGTCTATCGGGATCGCATGAAAGCCGGTTTCGAGCGTCTCACCCAATATGGGGCGAAACTACGTCACGACATCATGATCGCAAGCCAAAGAGGGTGGAACCATAGAAACAACGAACGATATACCGACTGGATTCTGATGAAGGAAGAAGAACAGTTAGTGCGAAACCAAAAGATCGCGTACAAGCTGAGGATTGAGACCGTGGATCAAGTGATGACAGAGCTCAAGAGGAAAGAACACCTCGCAGGCAGCCGTGCCTATAGAGGGCGTTTCATAGCAGTCGCAAAAAAACTTCTGGACGAGGACACGTATAACAAAATCAAGCAACTCGCATCGGAATTACCGGAATAGAAGCGATTGGGCATCTCCCTCGGGCTAGAAGTTGCGGATTGGGCAGCGCAGGCGGCGCGCAAACCGTAATCGAAAAAAAAACCCCAAGGAGAGGCTCTGAAAACAGGGCTCTCCTTGGGGTAAATCACAAGTTATCAGCCGCAGGATCCGATGTATCCGCAGGCTGCACACCTGTCGCAATTATCGACCTTCTGAAGCGCCATAGCACCACATTCGGGACATTGCGCGCCGATGTGCAGCTCCGCTGACGCAGTGACAATGGCATCCGAAACAGCCATGTCGTTCTGCATCAGGCCGAGCTGAGCGACCGGATAGCCATGCTCATCGAGTATGCCGAGCATGTGGTAGCGGTGCATCAGCAGGCTTGCCACGTATCCTACCGTGGAAGGATAAACCGACTGCTTGGAGGACCCTGGTACCGGAGCGAAGAAATCACCCTTGGGTTCCGCGAAGTCCGCCAGGCTGCGCAGCTTGGCGCCGATCCACGCAGGATCGAGGATCCTCATGTCGAAGGACAGCACCTTGCACAGGCCATCGAATGCGCGGGGGTATTCCCCGGACATCCAGACACTGAAAGGACGACGCTCACCATCGGGCATCACGAGCTCCTTCACATAGAGCACGAAATCATCGCCCATCTGGTGATTGCGCACGTCCACAGCCCAGGCCATGGTGCCGTCGGCAGACGTCTTCGGCTCCTTGGCGCTCATCAGAGCATCCATCATCGGCGTGACGGGAGCACCGAAAAGATCAGTGCCACCGGAGACCGATACAGAGTCCCCGTCCCGGTGCTCGAGTTCCGAAATGCAGTGCTTGACCAGTTTCGCGAAACCGCTCACCAGAGAAGGCACCACAACAACCCGGCCATCGGGGGGCATCTCAAGACCGAAACCATCGTCGCCCTTGGCGCGCTCGAGAGAATCGAGCTTCGCCTGGACGAAGGAGCGATCGTTGGACCGAAGATCCATCGAGAGCGCCTTGGCAATGGCCCCAAGACCGCGTGGCTGCTCCGAGCCGTTTACCCACACCTCGAAAGGATGGTTACGACCGTTGGCGGTATAGCCGATAAAAATGGCGAAGTTGTAGTTTTTGTTCTTCACCATGTAGGTCCACGCGGGATTTCCGTTTACCAGCTTGGGCCGGTGAGGCCAGCGCAGGCTGTTCAGCACGGGGGCTGGAACGGTATCGAGCTGTAGACGCCGGTCGGCATCGCTCTGCTCGAGAGGGACAGAGGCGGTTTCTGCAGGCTTCGATTCCTTAGAGAGCACGGCGCCCGTGACGTCGTTCGGACGATAGGTAGCCAAACCCTTCAGGTTCGCCTCAGCAGCCTGACTGTAGAGATCCTTGAAATCCTCGAACGGATAGTCCGCGGGGACGTTCACCGTTTTCGAGATTGAAGAATCCACATAGGGCTGGACGGCCGCGACCATATTGAGATGGTCCTGAGCAGTCATGTCATGAGCACTCACAAACGCCGTCGGGAGCGTCGAAGCAAACTCAGCCAGTTTTTCCTGGTCGAGTTCTGCCGCGTCGAGCCCGTACTCGCGATACACATACTGACGGAAGGCGTGATCGAGCACGGGGTACTGACGGTGGGAGCCGTCTGGCATGCGCTTCTTGCGAAGATAGAACCAGCTGAATGCCGGCTCGATGCCATTCGACGCATTGTCCGCCATGGACAAAGAGATGGTACCGGTGGGGGCAACAGACAGCAGATGGCTGTTGCGAATCCCATGCTTGCGGATGCCTTCCCGAATATCCTCAGGCAGCCTCTTTACGAACTGGCTATCCAGGTACAGGTCGGCGTCAAAGAGCGGGAATGCACCCTTCTCTTTGGCAAGCTCAACGGACGCACGGTAGGTCGCATCACGCTGGGTACGCGCAATGGTTGCGGCAAACTCAAAACCTTCGGCTGAGTTGTAGGGAATCCCGAGCATGACGAGAGTATCGCCAAGTCCAAGGAACCCCTGGCCGATCCGCCTCTTGCTGAAGGCCTCAGCATGCTGCTCAGGCAATGGCCAGGCAGTGACATCCAGGACGCTATCGAGCATCCGGGTGGCCACGGCAGCGGTTTCGGCAAACGCTTCGAGGTCGAAGCTAGCCCCGGTAGTAAAGGGATCAGTGACGAATTTCGTGAGATTGATCGATCCCAGGCAGCAGCACCCATAGGGCGGAAGCCACTGCTCGGCACAGGGGTTGGTAGCCTCGAAAGTCTCGGCATAGTAGAGGTTGTTGTCTGCGTTGGCGTTGTCGATAAACAGCACCCCAGGCTCGGCGTGCGAGTAGGTCTGCTGCATGATCAACTCCCAGAGCTCCTGGGGGTCGATCGTGTCGTACACCCAGCGACCTCGATGAAGTCTGGGGGTGTCAACGCCTGCAGGTTTGGCCTCGTGCACCAGGTGGAAAGGAGTGCCGGAAGAAAGGGCTTCCAGAAACTCGCTGGTTACGCCCACGCTAACGTTGAATTGCGTCAGCATGCCTGCGGTCGACTTCGCCGTGACGAACTCCCGGATATCGGGATGATCGACGCGGAGCACGCCCATCTGCGCACCTCGACGAGCACCGGCCGATTCGATGACCTTGCAGGACTGGTCAAAGACCTGCATGAACGAAATCGGGCCGGAGGCATGACTCATGGTGCCGCGTACCATGGCGCCCTTGGGGCGAATACGCGAGAAGTCATAGCCGACTCCACCACCGCGACGAAGGGTCTCGGCAGCCTGAGACATGGCGTCATAGATGCCGGGAACATCGTCCTTGGTGCCGGTCAACCAGTCGCCAATCGGCTGCACGAAGCAGTTGATCAGCGTGGCCTGCAGATCGAGACCTGCAGCACTGAGAACGCGGCCGGCGGGGATGAACTTGCCAAGGTGACGGGCGTACAGTGCGACCAGGTCGTCCTGAAGTTCCGGGATCTCCTTGGCGACAAGAGCCTGGGCGACACGCGAATAGATCTCCTCAGAGGTCGTCTCTGAGCCCTTGTTGTATTTCTCAAGCCGGGTGTCGCGACTGGCGACCTGGTCCGGCAAGACTGCGAGCTGGTTTGGGTGGACCAGATTCAGTTTGGTTACAGACATAGTGAACTCCTCTTTGCACTAGATAAAACACCGACGATAAGCAGAGGGCGCAGCGCGCCTCGGGGATGCCCTGTAGGTGTTAGGGAGCGGTGAGAAACACCGGGGGAAAGCTGTATTGCCGCCCAGCTGACGGTGCGAATGTGGGAAACACAGACGCAATGACGTCGTATGCGAAAACGCAACGACCAAGAAACTTGATCCGGGGGGCGCGTCCAACGGGGGAAGCGCGGGGGGTGCAGCGCTCGGCGCGCTGATGCGGTTCGTCGGTGCGCCGGACGAAACGGCCCGGCAAGCTACGGATACTTCCAGAATAGGCGAATGACAGCGGCGATAAAAGCTTCATGAGGTTTTTTTTGCAGCGACGGAAACCCGGTCTAAACCAGCGGAACGGTTGTCCGGCTCACCGAAAAAAACCAGTTCATCGGGATCAAGCATGAGCTGGCTGTCGTGTAGTCGAAGGGGCGCGAACACGCCCTCCCCTCTGCGCAGGAGATCACGACGCTGATCAGGCGCAGGAGGTGCGGCGCCGGCGGCGAGGCAGATGGCGTTGGTGAGCTGAGGCTCATGGCCGACGACCAGCACGAACGCATCCTCAGGGGACTGCAGATGACATAGGAACGCCTCGAAAAGACGCTCGGGAGGCGCGCTGGGGTGGACTGCAGATGAAACGATCTTCTGGGCTACAGGGATCCGCTGAGAGGCCAGTTCGAGCGTCTGGCGGGCGCGAAGCGCCTCGGAGGTCAGTGCCAGATCGAAGAACTGGAGGCCGCCGCGGGCGGCCTGATCCATGGTCTCCGACACCTGGGCTCGGCCGTGATTCGACAGGGTACTCTCTCCCCCAGGGCCGGGGAGATCATGCCCATGGCGCAGAAACAGGACAATCAAGAGACACTCGACGATGTACGAGCGATCGGGGCGACTTCGGTGGCCGCGGCGATGTAGCGCACGTGGCCCGCCCAGATGAATCGCTCGACATCACTCCACTCAGGATCGTAGTCCTCGAAGTGGCGACGGTACTCGCGGTCCAGGCAGCCTAATGGCTTTTCGGTAGAGAGGTCCTGAACCTGCAGGGTGTCGAGATCCACGGCTACCCCGCCAAGCGTGTGAACAAGACGACCGTCGACGGGGGTGCCGACGGGCCAGGGGGCTGACGGGTTGCCGGCCTGGTGGCAAGACAGGACCACCTCGGCAGGCTTGACGAGGAGCTCGAGGAGCTCGTCATCCACCTCGGCGCCTGGGCCGGGGAGCGAGGATGGCGCAACGAAAGAGAGCGTGCGGCCGAACTGCTCGCCGACGCGCTTGGACACGAGGGCGAACGGATTGCGGCGTACCAAACTGCGCGCTTCAGCGGAAAAGGCAGCCAGCAGGGCGTGCAACAAAAGCGCGTGGCTCGAGGAGGACGCGGCGAACACCAGAGGGACGCCTGAAGCTCGCAACGCCTGGAGGTCTCGAAGCAGCCTTTGGTTGGACTCAGGTCTGCCGCCCCACCACGTGAGCGGCGAGAAGGCGATGGCAAGGTCATAGGTATGGCCCCCCCGATCGGCGGCACCGAAGGACGTCTCATCCTGAGCGACGCTGATGGCTTGACCGGATGAGAGCACGTGCGGGGCGCGAGAGCGGTACACGGGCCCGGCAAGGTCGAACGCATGCACAGCGATCTCAAGCTTGTGACCGAGCATGGGCGGAACGAATCGGTACCACTGTCCGTCGTCGACAAAATCATCGCGGCCAGATCCCAGGAGCAGAAGACGGAACGGCCGGTGGTCGGGCCAGCGCAAACCCAGAAGGGCAATCGATAATGCGACCGTCGCAGGCGGGCAGAGCAGATAGTGGTGCTCCTTAGTGCGGGTCGCGCGAAGCGCCTTTATAGAGGCGGCGAATCGCGGTTGACGGGAAACCAACCGAGCCACCCTGTCGAGGTCACGACAAGCCAACAATCGAGCGCCGATCACCATGCGGGCACGAACAGGATCGGGGCGAGAAGAAGCGCGACAAAGGCCATCACCAGGAAAACGAGAGGCGGCCCCAGATAATCGACCACGGTGGTGATCACGGCGCGGCACCGGCGAAAAGGCAAGCGATCGCTGGCGAGTGCCTTCTCACGCTCGCCGACTATGGCTGCGAGGTCCTCGGGAGCGCAGCGGCTGGCCTCATCAAGCAAACGAAGGCACTGCTTGGAATGGCCGGTCTCCCGAAGAAGCCGAGCCTCCTCCAGAATTTCCTTGGGGAGAGCAGACATGGGACCTCCACTGAGTTTGGGCGCCTACCTTCAGGATACGAAGTTTTCTGGAAATCGATCACCGGACACGCAGAACGTGGCCAAGAAGATGAAAATCGCTCACCAGGCCCCAGTGACGGGAGTCGCGGCTGTCGGGCAGGTTGTCGCCGATCACGAAGTAGTGGCCATCCGGGACGTGGAAATCGAGAGGCCGCGGCCCCAAACTCGCCTCGCCGAGCTTGAGGCGGAACGACGACTCGCCGAGCCGGGCCTCGTGCTCCTGGGAGGCGGTCGTCGCCCAGGCCAGTACCTGGCCGTTAACTGACAGCTGATCCGCGAGCTGGATCCGATCCCCGGGGAGCCCGATGAGCCGCTTGATATAGACGGTTCGCGGCTCTCTTGGATAGCGAAAGGCAAGCACCTCGCCTGGCTGAGGCGCCCTG
>REEU01000152.1 GCA_007694905.1 Gammaproteobacteria bacterium
TGGACCGGGCTCGGCCTGAACTTCTTCATCCTCGGCACCATGTGGGTCGCTCAGGCCCTGCCCTCCGCGGACGCTCAGCCACCCTGGCAGGTGCTGGCCCTCGAAGAAGCGGTGACGCTCCCCAACGGAGAGGTCGTGGTCGGCTCCATCGAGTTCTTTCAGCTGCTTTACTACTGCACCTCCGGAGCAGTCTTCGCCTCCATGCTCGCCTACATCGCGGCACAGTTCTGCGACGTCCAGCTGTTCCACTTCTGGAAGCGGCTGACCAAGGGGCGGCACCTCTGGCTGCGCAACAACTTTTCCACCCTCATCAGCCAGATGGTGGACTCCTTTATGGTCATTACTGTAACCTTCGGCGCCGCCTATCTGGCGGGAGATGTTGCCCTTGCCACGCTCTTCGTTCTGATGGGCAGCAACTACCTCTTCAAGATGAGCGTGGCCCTGGCCGATACGGGTCCGTTCTACCTGCTGACGCACTGGCTGCGTCGCTACCTCCGTCTCGAGGACCCCACCCTGGCCTACACCACCGGGCCTGAGGGGCGTAAGGGGTCCTGATCCAGCCCCATCCCGGCACTTAAGCTACGGGATGGTGTCCGAGGTGTTTCTGCAAGGTTTCATTTGCGATCTTCTGCAGGCCAAAGGCAGCAGAGCGCTTGATTTATCGCTACACTACCGGAATGCTGGAGAAATGCTGGAGACACTAATGAGTCATGCTGAAAGGCCCCCGCCATGCTCCAGCACCAAATCCGGCTCCAAATGGAAGGAGCGTTGTGTTGTGCATCAGCAAGTTACATGGCAAAGTGCAGGTCACTTCGCTGGTTTCGTCGCAAGGATATGAAAGATGAACCCAACGAAGCTCAGGATAACCGGGGATTCAGGACACGAACTGCGGCCAATCGTGATGACAACGTATAACGAGTGCGTCATGCAGATTCAACAAATGCTGCAGTCGACGGTCGCTAAGGGTGACGTGGTTGGCGAAGATGTGGATCTGATCGAGGAGCTCGGCCTCGCGTCTCTGGATGTGATGGAGCTCATCGAACAGCTCGAAGATGTCTTCGACATCGCGTTTCCCATCAACGAGCTGGGTGACGTCAGAACGATTTCCGATCTGGCAAGTCGGGTCCAACAACTAACTGATCGGTGACCAATGAGTCTTCTGGAAAAGCTTGAGGCTGCCCAGCGCAGCCAGGATGTCCTCAAAGCCCTCGGCGTGAATGCCATCGGCGCGACCATCGACGTTGCCGGCTCGGCAACCGAGGGTGAGATCGCCGGCAATCGGGTCGTGCTGGCGGGCACCAACAACTATCTGGGTCTGACTTTCGATCAGGCCTGCGTCGACGCCGCCGTGGCCGCGGTGCGCAGCCATGGGACCGGCACCACCGGTTCCCGGCTGGCCAATGGCACCTATGCCTGCCACGCCGCGCTGGAAGACGAACTCAACGCCTTCCTCGGCGCCCGCTCATCCATCGTTTTCACCACCGGCTATGTCGCCAATGTGGGCACCATTTCCACACTGGCCGGACCTGGCGATGTCATCGTACTGGATGCTGATTCCCACGCCAGCATTTACGAGGGCGCCAAGCTCTCGGGTGCCGAGGTGTACCGTTTCCGGCACAACGACCCCGACGACCTGGCCAAGCGACTGCGACGCCTTGGCGAGCGCGCCAGTCGGACCCTGGTGATCGTGGAAGGTCTGTACAGCATGCTCGGCGACGTATCGCCGTTGAAGAAGATCTGCGAGGTCAAGGATCGCTACGGCGCTTACCTCCTGCTCGACGATGCCCACAGCTTCGGCACCATGGGTGCCAACGGGCGCGGCCTGGCGGAAGCGCAAGGCTGCGAGGACGAGGTGGATTTCATCACCGGTACGTTCTCCAAGAGCCTGGGCAGCGTTGGCGGCTACTGCGCCAGCCGCAAGCACGACATCAATCCCCTGCGCGCCCAGATCCGTGCCTACATGTTCACTGCGTCCTCCACGCCATCGGTCATCGCGTCGACCCGCGCGGCCCTGCAGCTCATCGGTCGCCGGCCGGAACTGCGCACGCGCCTGTGGCAGAACGCCAAGCGGGTACACTCTGCTCTGGGGAGCCTCGGCTTCACCCTGGGCGCCGACTTCAGCCCGGTCATTGCGACGATCATGGATTCACCCCAGCAGGCGGCAAGTGCCTGGCAGATGCTGCTGGACGCCGGGGTCTACGTGAACCTGGTGGTTCCGCCGGGCGCACCGAAGAACCTGAGCATTCTGCGCTGCAGCCTGTCTGCCGCCCACACGCCCGATCAAATCAACCAGATCATCAGCGCCTACGCGTTGGTGGCCGACCAACTCATGGACCGCCCCAAAGCAGTCGCAGGCGGCAGCATCTGAATCATCACGGACCGGGAAGCGCAAGCTTCCCGGTCCGTCGTTTCAGTCCAGCTTGCGCAGAATGAAGGCCACCACCCCAGCCAGCGCCAACGGCGGCACAAGCGCAGCGATCAGCGGCGGCGCCCCGCTGACCAGAACGGCGTTCGCCACCACCTGGTCGCCCAGGTAGTAGAACAACCCGCCGGCCGCCGCCAGGGCCACGAACTTGAACTCGCCCTCCCGGGGTCCCATCAGCGCGATGGGAACCGCAAGCAAGCCCATCAGCAGGGCCGACACCGGCAGCAGCCACATGCGCCAGTAGGCTAACTCCCAGCGCTGCCGCGGCTGGCCTGTATCCGCAAGATAGTTGATGTAACCGCGCAGGTCGCTGAAGGACAGGCTGTCCACCGGCGGCGGATTCAGCGGCGTGTCATCCGCCCACCATGGCCGCCAAGCATCGAAGGGTAGCCACTCCTGCTCCACCCGATCTTCAAAGTAGAAACGTTCCTGGGCATCCTGCAGCCGCCAGGTGCCATCGTCCTGGGGATCAGCGGACGTGGCTTCCATGATCGATGCCAAGCCGGCATTGGGCGAAAGCCGGTAGATGCGGATGTTCACCGGCACCCGTCCGTGCTCGAGGCTGCCCACCTCGATCACCACGTCCCCCTGGCGTGACCAGAAGCCCTGAGCAACCCGCCCTTCGCCACCGATGGCCGTCTCGCGGCTCATGGTCGCACCCTGATACAGGGCCGGAGCCACGAATTCGTAGAGCAGTGGCACCAGCACCACCAGCACCAGACCCGGCATCATGGTGGACAGGGCGAAGCGGCGAACCGAGAGTCCGGCCGCACGCAGAACGACCAGCTCACTGCGGCGAGCCAGCTGCCAGATTGCCAAGGCCCCGCCAAACAGAGTGATGAACGGCAGCAGACGCAGAACTCGACTCGGCGTGGTCATGACGACGAAGCCGAGGGCTTGGGCGACGTTGTAGACACCATCGCCCACATCACCGAGTTCATCGATGAAGGCCATCAGTGAGAACAGTGCAACCAGCACCCCTGCCACGACCGCATAGCCACGGAAGAGTTCTGCGGCGATGTAACGATCCAGGCGCGTGATCCGAATCATCCGCTTCGCCTCAGCCACAACAGCACCAGGGCGGTCAGTCCCAGGGGCAGCAGCGGCAACCAGAAGATCCCCGGCAGGGCCGCGACGCTGCCTTGCTCCAGCGACGTGCGGGCCGCAGCCGCAACGTTGAACACCAGCACATAGGCGCCGATGGCCGCCAGCATGCGCAGGGCGGTGACCCGCCCCGGTGCAACGGAGCCAATGACGCCTGCGATGAGGGTCATGCCAAAGGTCAGGAACGGCAGCGTGACCCGCCACTGCAGCTCGGCAATCTCCTTGGGCATGTCCGAAAATCGCAGCGCCATGGTCGGCCGCGCGCGACGATCGGCGATCTCCGCGTCATCCGCAGGCGTGTCCCGCCAGCGGATACCGAGCCGCTCGAAACCATGGCGGGTGTCCCCCGCGGCACTGCCACCAAGCGTCACCACCTGGCCATTGAAAAACTCCATCAGATGAGACCCGTCAGCCTGCGGTGGCGCGAGTCGCGCCCGTTCGGCGCGGATCAGGCGATCGCCGAGTACCCGCTGCTGCCGCGCGAACACGTCCTGAAGGAACTCTCCGGCATAGTCGATCTGCGCGGCCGTGAGCACCAGATCACTGCCCAGACCATAAAAACGACCGGCTTGCATGGAGCTGACGTCGGGGCGCGCCGCCCGATCCTCCACCAGATCGCTGGTGCGATAGGCCCATGGTCGCGCCTGCAGCGTCAACACCGCCACCACGACCACCATCACACAGCCGATGCCGACCACCGGCAGCAGCAGTCGGGCGCGGGACCAGCCGCCAGCAAACAGGGCGATCAGTTCCCGATCGCGATTCATGCGCTCGAATGCGAACAGCACCGCGAAGAACATGGAGGTGGGCACGATCACTTCCGCGGCGATCATGCACTGCAGCGCCACCAGCGCCCACAGCGAACCCGGTGCAAGGCCTGCCGCGGCGGCATCCTGCAGCAGCCCGGAGGCGATGTACGCCGCGAAGATCGCTGACAGCAGGAACCAGCCGGCCAGGAACGGCACGGTCATTTCCCGCATCAGGTAGCGATCGACGGTCATGGAGCAACCTTGTCAGGATCCGGCCCGCTGCGGTTGCGCCATGCCTCGAGGTTCTTCAGCGGATCGCGCACGAAAGCAGTGGCCCGCATCACCCGCACCAGAATGCCGTCGACGATGCGTCCCGGCAGATCCATGGGCCGATCGAAGTCCAGAAACAGCACCACCCGTTCCTCGTCCGTATCGTTGCGCACCTCATGCTCGTAGGTGTCGTCGAGCACCACGACCCGCCCATCCCGCCAGTGGTGAAACTGGTCGTGGACGCGGATCCAGCAGTTGTCGCGGTCCGAGGGCACCTTGAGGCCGAGATGGACCCGCAGCAGCGCACGGGACGGGCCGCAGTGGGGAGGGATATGGTAGCGGGGCGCGAGGATGGAGAAGAATGCATTCTGCAGCCCCGGCAAGCGGTCGAGCAGCGCTGCTGTCTGCGGGCACTGGGTGCAGTTGTCGTCCACCCGATGGCCCATGACGTAGAACGTGAACGTCTTCCAGTTGTCGCCCTTGGAGATACGCGCCTGATCAGGAGATATCTGGTGAAAGGCCGGCACATCCTCGCGTCGCTCGAGCACCTTGTCGAGTTCGCTGCGGATGTCCTGCCAGGCGTCCTCCAGCGGCACCGTGAACGGAAACACGCGCGCCTCGGGAAAGATCGGCGGGATGCCGATGGGTGAATGCCTGCCCTGGAAGTCGTTCAGCGCGCGTACGCAACGCTTCGCCAGCCGCTGCAGCAGACCTCGCTGCCGGCCAGGCTCCTCGATTACCGCATCGTTCATCGGAACATGCCCTCGCGCCAGAGTTTCCAGATCAGTGGCCACAGATGAATCAGCGGGCGGCGCCGCACCCGTTCGGGGATTTCGACCGGCCGACCCGTGTGACGTTCCAGCTTCCAGGCCACATAGTCGAGTCCGCCATCGAAGGTGTACAGGCCCTTGAGAAGCCGCGCCAGCGAAAGCGGCTTACCGAGTACGATTCGACCGAACCAGGCCACGCGCGCCGGACCTCGCCGTCGCCGCGGCAGGTCGGCGAGCACCGCCTCGCCCACGCCCTGGTAGTAGTCCGGATGGGCCGCCACAAGGGTGCCCGCCCGGCCGCCACTCTCCGCCCGCAGCTCGGCCCGGTAGCACAACTCGAGCGTACGCACCCAGAAGGTTTCCCAGTCCGCTTCGGGTGGCAGCAGGGGCAGGCTGCGGCCGGCGAGTGTCTCCACCGCCGTCACCAGGCTGTCCAGGGCCGCCTCCGGGTCGTCCACCTCGAGCAGCGTCAGCGGCTGCGCGTAACGTGCCCAGAAGTAGGAATGGAACGCGGCCCGACTGCACAGGCGATGGAACTGCGCCAGTGACAGCACGGCGTACTTGCAGCGCACCGTGGTCCCGCCATGCACCGCCTCAAGATAGTAAACATTCGGCGGCAGGATCCCGCACAGGCTGCCCGCCACGCGGCCCAGCGCGGGTCGCAGATCAGTGACCAGGACATGGAGGTCGATCACACCCTCCGGAACCGTCTGCCGACGGCAGGAACCGTAATAGAGGGCGCCAGCAAACGTATCGCCAAAGCGCTCCCGCAGCGCCGCCAGCAGCGCATGCACTTCCGGCTGCGCCGGGCGCGACGTCTCCGCGCGCAGGATGGCCTTGATCCGCTCACGCGCCGGAGTCCTGAGACGCGGCCGGCTCAACTGAGCTCCCGGCGCAGATCGATGAAGGGCAACGGGCGACTCGGCGCGAGCATGAGGCGGCCACCGCCGGAATGAAGCTCTCCATCGAGCAGCCACGATTCGTCCAGGCTCAGACTGACACGGTCCGTGCGGCGACTGTGGTAGCCCTCGTCGGGCCGAAGCTGAGGGCCACGTCCGCGCAGCAGCGCCGGCAGCCGGCGCAGCAGGCGGCGTGGCGGATCATCCAGCCACGTGCACGCCAGCGCGCCGGAACCCTGGCCCCAGAACGGCGTCATGCCAAGAAACAGCCGGCGCATCACGGTGACGAACAGCAAAGACACACGCAGGTCGCTGGCCGCCTCCATGCTGACGTCCCCGCAGCGGAGCCGCAACGCCGTGCCGTCGGCAAACGGTGGCTGCCGGCGCATGAGGCCCCATGCACCACGGGCAAACACGGCGCCCGCGGCAAACTCACCCGTACGACGTGCAGCGCCAAGCTCCCGCGCCCAGAACTCGGCGCCACGGACGATGGTACCGACACCGAAAAAAAGACCTGCGTAAAACGCACCACTGTCACTGCGCAATTCGAGCACCGGGCGCTGCTCCACCGGCCAGATCGTTTCCGGCCGATCGCGCAACGACAGAAAGGCACGCAGGGCCGCCCGGAGCGACGGCCCAGAGCCCAGATCCCTGGCGCTCATGTTGGTCGATCCGCCAGGCAGGGCATACAGCGGCGGCACGGTCAGGTCATCGCGACTGAGCAGCGCCGTCAGCACGGCCTGCAGCGTGCCATCGCCGCCGTTCACTGCGAGCGCCGAAGGTCGTGAAGCCACAATGCCGGCGAGCAGATCCGGCAACGCTTCCCGGCTGCCCGTGACATGATGCTCGACACCGCTTATGCCACCGAGGGTGGCAAAGCGCGCCTCGGCAGCGCGGTTGCCGCCGCTGTCGGGGTTGCTCAGGATCACCAGACGATTCATCCGCAGCGCTCCTGCCAGCGGGCCCACACGGTCGCCAGATCCTCAGTCGAATCCACGCCCACCGCCGCGCCTGGAGCGCTGCGGATCAGGAACAGATTACAGCTGCAGAACGGGCCGTCCGAGCGCTGCAGCGCCGCGCGGCGGCTACGGGGGAACGCGGCCTGGAGCTCCGCGATCGCATCGCTCCCGGTCCGGGCACCGGCCAGCACCGCCCCGGCGACGGGACCGGTCGGCCTTGGAGAAGGGTGCAAGGACGTGACCATGTTGGCAGCTCAGCGGTGGACAGCCGGGCATGATACGCATGATGCTTGGCAGACGCAGCGCCACGGAAGGCAAGTCCCGGAATCACGTGGCCTGCAGGCCTCTGGCCTGGTGTTTCACCGACAGCGTGCCAGTGCGGACGATTGTCGTCATAATGCCGACCTTGAGTCCGCGTGGCGGATGGTGTGGGCGTCCTGCCCAGCCCGCTGGAGAGGACCGACCCAGCTCTCGCGCTTGCCGTCCATGGCAGCGACAACCATCGATTGGAGACAGTGTGTCCGGAACTGCCGAGCCGATCAGCCCCGTCAGCTTGACGCCTACAGAACGTGGCCAACCCCTTCGCGTGACGGGTTTCGTCACCCTGCTCGAAGCCCTGGAGTGGGCAGCGACGGCGGCCACCGGCGTCAACTTCCACGACGGTCGCGGGCGACTGGACCGGTCGCTGACCTGGGGTGAGGTGCGCGATCTCGCCCGCGCCGCAGGCCAGCGTCTAGCGGCCTTCCGGCTGCCCCGAGGCAGCCAGGTGGGCATCATCGCCGAGACCCACGCGGATTTCCCGGTCGCGTTCTTCGCCTGCCGCTTCGCGGGGCTCACACCTGTACCGCTGCCGGCCACCGTCCACCTGGGCGGTCAGAGGCAGTACGTGGACCTGCTCGGCCGCATGCTGCAGAACGCGGACGCGAGGGTGTGCCTGGGCAGCGCGGCCTTCGCCCCGTTCCTGGACACCATGCCCGGTGCCGATGAGTTGCTCTTCCACGGCAGCGTCGATGCCCTGCTCGAACGCGACGGCGCCGATCTGCCCGAGCCTCCGAGCGAGGACGAGCTGGCCTACATTCAGTACACCTCCGGCAGCACCCGGTTCCCGCGCGGCGCGATGCTCACCGAGCGCTCCACCTTGCGCAACGTGTACGGCATCATGAACGACGGTATCTATCTCCATGAGAATGACCGTTTCTGCTCCTGGCTGCCGCTCTACCACGATATGGGCCTGGTCGGGAAACTGATCGTCCCCATGGTGAGTCAGGCCTCCATCGACTACCTGGGCACGCGCGAGTTCGCGATGCGGCCACGCCTGTGGCTGCGCCTGTTGAGTGAAAACCGTTCGACCATTTCCTTTGCGCCGCCCTTCGGCTACGAGCTCACCACCCGCCGCCTGCGTGAGGGCGACGCCGAGGGACTCGATCTCAGCGCCTGGCGCGTCGCCGGCTGCGGGGCCGACATGATTCGACCTGAGACCCTGGAGCGGTTCGCACAAGCCGTGGCGCCAGCGGGATTCGATCCGGGCGCGCTCGTCCCCTCCTACGGCATGGCCGAAGTGTCACTGGCTGTGAGCTTCACACCGCCGGGCAACGGGATGCAGGCCGACACCATCGATCTGCACGGCCACCGTCCGCCCGAGCCCGGCCAACCCGCCGGGCGCACCACGCGCTTCACCCGCTGCGGCCGTCCCCTGCCCGGCTACGAGGTGGAGGTTCGAGACACGGACGGCAGCCTGATGCCGGAGCGGCGCGAAGGCTCCATCTATCTGCGTACCCCGAGCACCATGGAAGGCTACTACGCAGCGCCCGAGATCAATGCCCAGGTGCTGCAGAACGGCTGGCTGGACACCGGCGATCTCGGCTACATGGTGGACGGAGACGTCGTCATCACCGGGCGCCGCAAGGACCTGATGATCGTCAACGGCCGCAACATCTGGCCCCAGGACATCGAGCACGTCGCCGAGCAGCATCCGGGCGTACGCACAACCGACGCGGCGGCATTCACCGTGGACGCCGAGGACGGCAGCAGCCTGCTCGTGGTGCTGCTGCAGTGCCGGGAACAGGACGAGGAAGCCCGCACCCAGATGCTGCGCGCCATCCGTCGCGACATCCAGGCGGAGTTCGGGGTCGAAGCCCGGGTGCAGGCCGTCCCGCCTCACAGTCTGCCGCGAACCACCTCCGGCAAACTGTCGCGTTCCCAGGCGCGACTCGACTACCTGGCGGAGCATGCGCAGCAGAGCAGCTGAAACTCCGCAGACGATTTCTCCAAGGCGCGCTCCAGCCATGTCGGAACTGCTTGCCAGCCCGGAACTGAGCGGACCCATCGCCATCACCGGCGCCACCGGCTTCGTAGGTCGAGCCCTGACGCTGCGACTGGTCCGGGCCGGTGTCGTCGTTCGGGCCCTGGTCCGACGCGCTGATGCCGACCTTCCTGAGGAGGTGGAGCGCGTTCGCGGCGACCTGGAGAGTCCAGCCGCCCTGGAACATCTCGTCGCGGGTACGTCGCTGGTGGTCCATTGCGCCGGCACGGTCCGCGGTATCGACCGGAACGCCTTCGATCAGGTCAACGTGGCGGGCACCCGGGAGCTGCTCGCCCGCATCGGCCAGGCCTATCCCGGGGTCAGGTTGATCCACCTGTCTTCCCTGGCCGCACGCAGCCCGGAGCTCTCCGACTATGCAGCCAGCAAGCGGGCCAGTGAAGCGCTCTACGGTGGCGATACCCGCTGCCGATGGACGCTGCTGCGACCCACCGCCATCTATGGGCCCGGAGACCGTGAGCTCGCACCCCTGTTCGACAGCATGGCCCGCGGCTGGGCGCCCCGGATCACCGTCGTCGGGGCACGGCTGACGCTGATTCACATTGATGATGTGGTGGACGCGATTCTGGCCGCCGCAACGCACAGCGAATGCGTGGACGGCTGCTTCGAACTCGCCGATGCTCGCAACGACGGCTACGACTGGGCAGAACTGTGCGCTGCGGTCAGTGCGCTGCGGCAGCGACGGGTGCGCGAAGTGCCGATTCCGCCCCGGTTGCTCACAGGCCTCGGCTGGATCAACGTCGGTCTTGCCCGGCTCCTGCGCTATGCGCCCATGCTGTCGCCGGGCAAGGCGCGGGAACTGACCCACTCGGATTGGTCCTGCGACACAGAACCGTTCCGGCGGGCCAGCGGCTGGACGCCACAGATCGACCTGCCCACTGGACTCGCCAGCGTCCTCGGCCCTGGTTGATGGCGCGAAGCCCGCAACCGGAGTCCATTGCCGTCAGCTACCCCCCCGGCGCGGCACGAGGTCGCTACTGGCGCCTGCCCAACTCGCCGGCTGCATTGGCCAGCATGCGCCCCTGGCTGGCCGGCCGCGACCTCACCCTGGCCAGGCGCCATCAGCTGCCCAAGCGCCGCCGCGCCTTTCTGTTGGCCACAGCGCTGTTGCGCTACGCGCTCGGCGAGCATCTCGGTACCGGGCGACGCGTGCTTCCTTTGCAGCGCCGATCGCAGCGGCGCCCCCGTATCTGCGCCATGCGCTGGGCGGAGCCGTTGAGCCTGTCTGTCGCCCACACGGACCGCTGGGTGCTGGCAGGCCTGCTCCCCGGCGGCCGCCGGCTCGGCCTGGATCTGGAAGCAGCGACGCGATCCATTTCACCGGCCGTGGCCCGGCGTCTGCCATGGCCTGAGGGCGGTTTACGACCGACCCTGATGCAGCGCTGGACGCTGGTGGAGGCCGCGCTGAAGGCGGACGGCCGCGGTATCCCTGCGCTCGCGCAACTGCAGCTCGTGGGTGAGGACGGCCCCGGGTGGCGATTCCGTTGCGGCGTCTGGCAGCTGCGTGGCGCTGCCATCTCCGAACTGTCCGGCCACCCTCGTGCGTGTGCAGCCATCGCCATCGCTGATCCGGTCAGGGCTGCATCGCCGCCTTGAGACTGTGGTAAGCACGATCGAGAGACATGCCCGAATCACCCCGGCGTTCGTCCAAGTCGGAGGTAGGCGCTGTCGCGACAATCGCTTCGAAATCCGCCCCTTGCGCGATCAGGCGCGCGATGCGGTTGCGCGGCCACTCAAGATCCTCGACGTAGCTGACCATGACGGCACGATCAGTCACCGGACCTTGACCGGGCACGACAAAGGTCTCGTTTTCGATTTCGATTTCGTCGAGGATGGCAAGCACGAACGCGATCAGGCCGTCGAGATCACCGCCGTTGTCGTGGTCGATGAAGGCCCAGCCGGCGGACACGAACACGTCGCCCATGTGGACGATGCTGCGGCCCCGGAAGATCACCGCGGCGTCGCCGGTCGTATGCGCCGGCCCGGTATGGATCAGATCAATGTGCTCGCCGTTGAAGTGCAGCTGCATGCGATCGCCGAACAGCAGATAGCGGCCGGGAGCGATCTCCTCCACGGTGATGTCCGCATGCTCCGGATCCCCGCCGAAGGCCTCGAACATCTGCTGACGCTCGAGAGGGGTTGGATGGCTCCAGGCTGCAACGGCCAGCAGGCCGTTGCAGCCTGGCGGTGATGCTGGATCGGACAGTCATGGGTCTGCCTCCAGCATGGTTCACGGCAGGGTCCTCAGGGTCCCGAGAGCCGGAACAGCCGCCGGGTCCATACCGACTGGAAAAAGGGATCCACTAAGCGGTAGATCCGCCCGCTGATCTGAACCGGTTTGCCTCGCTCCACCGCCCTCAAGCCCTCACGCACCACCACGTCCGCGTCGTACCAGAGCATTTTCGGGGATTGCGCCTTCATCTCCAGGGCGCCGGCCACGGCGTGGAACTCCGTATGAGTGAAGCCGGGGCAAAGCGCCGAGACGTTGACGCCGTCGGTGCGGACGCTTAGATGCATCTCCTCGGACATGTGCACGAGGAAGGCCTTGGAGGGCCCGTACAGACACCCACCGGCGCGGGGAATCCGTGCCGCAACCGAGGCCACGTTGATCACCCGCCCGAAGCCGCGCGCCTGCATGCCGGGGACGAACAGGTGGCACATATGCGCCACCGACAGGACCATGAGTTCCAGGTAACGCGCATGGCCCTCGAAATCACGACCCTCCAGCAGATGTCCCGAGCTGGCACCGGCATTGTTGATCAGGTAGTCGACGTGAATGCCGCGCTCGACGAGCTCGGCGTGGATCTGCGCCGGTGCTTCGCGCTCGCTGAGATCCGCGGTCAGCAGGGTGGTCTCGATACCATGGCGCGCGCGCAGGGGTGCGGCGACCGCCTCCATCTGCTCCGCGCGCCGTGCCACGAGCACCAGGTTCCGGTCCTGCGCCGCAAGCTGGCGTGCGAACTCCGCGCCGAGGCCGGCGGATGCGCCAGTGATCAGGGCCGTGCGTCGTGACTCCGCCACGGTCAGTCGGCCTGGATCCGCATCAGTGATGCGAAGTTGCCGTGGTAGAAGCGGTCACGATCCGCAGATCTGATCTGCCACTGTTCGAGCGCCGCATCGAACTTGCCGATGGGATCACGGCCGCCCTCGGGATGCGGGTAATCAGAGGCAAACATGAACACCTCGGGACCAACGTCCTTGATCAGCCAGCCTGCATCCTCGTAGGGAAACAGGCTTACCCGAACCTGACGACGGAAGAACTCGCTGGGCTTGACCTCCAGACCCTGCAGCAACGGTTCCATCTTGCGGAAGGCGTGATGCCCCTGATCGAGAATACGCACGAATCCGGGCACCCAGGTGGCACCGAGCTCGATGACGCCGCACATGAGCTTCGGGAAGCGCTGAAAGACCTGATCGTAGATCAGCGCGGTGAGGAAATTCTGTGGCGAGTGGCTGATCGAATGATAGTCCTTGCCGCGCAGATTCTCCCCACCCCCCAGGAAATCCGTTGGCTTCGGCTGGCCGTTCTCATGATAACGCGGATCCATCTTGCGCCCGCCACCGATATGCAGTACGAGCGGCACGCCGTGCTGCGCAAGCGTTCCCCAGATGGGATCGAAGTCGACGTGGGAAGGGGAGCGTTCGCCGGCAGGATCGGAACTGACCCAGAACGCGGCAATGCCGTCGCGAACGCCCGCCTCCACCGCTTCCAGAGCGAGACCGGGATCCTTGAGTGGAACATAACCGACGGCATCGAGGCGCGGATCCTCACGGCAGAAGTCCGCCATGTGGCGATTAAGCATGTCCGCGCCGCCATAGAGGACATCGAGCTCCTTCGAGCGGGCGAACTGGCCGAGAGAAAACGTGGGAAATACGAGCTGACGCTCGAAGCCGAGCAGATCCAGCGCATGGCGCCTCTCCTCCGGCGTGGTCGCGCCGTAGGCGGCCCAGCCTTTGGGTCCGGAAATCAGAGGTGTCTCCAGCAGCCGGGTCGTGGCTTCGGGGTCCGCGCGACGGGTTTTGGCCTTATCGATGGCCTTCGTCACCCCGACCCCGCCGGCGCGGGTAGCCGCCTCGCGAATCAGTCCCCGCTGCTCAGGCCGTGCGTAGGCGGTCAGCCAATCGAGGGTCTCCATGACGTGGCTGTCGGAATCGTAGATCTTGCGGCCAGCTGCATAGGTCATGAAATGTTCCCTCCCGGTCATGCGCCGATATTCATCCTGGCTCAGACAGCGTCGCAGGCACCTCGCAACAGTCGCCCCTTGAGCGCGCGCGGCTCTCGGATCTGCGCCTCGCCATCACGGAACGCCACCGCACCGGACTTCACGGTGACTGCATAGCCATCAGCCTTCTGGATCAGGCGCCGCCCGCTGGCGGGCAGATCGTGCACCACCTCCGGGGCGTGCAGCTTGAGACGGTCGAAGTCGATGACGTTGACGTCCGCGATGTGGCCAGGAGCCAGCAGCCCGCGGTCATTCAGCCCCACCTGCTGCGCCGTCTTGCGGGTCAGGCCGTGGATCAACCAGGGCAGTTCGAGCCCGTCGCCGCGCGTCCGGTCCCGCGCCCAGTGGGTCAGCGTACTGGTCGGGAAGCTGGCATCGCAGAGTGCGCCGCAGTGGGCGCCTGCGTCGGACAGTCCGAACAGCGTATGCGGGTGGGTCATCATGCTGCGGACGTCATCAAGGTTGCCCGCAGTGTAATTCATGATCGGGAAGTACAGCAGATTGTGGCCGTCCTTCTCGAGCAGCAGATCGAGTACGACGTCCTCAGGCCGCCGCCCTTCCCGCGCGGCCCGCGCCGCAACGCTGTTGTCAGGGTGGGGCTCGTAATCCGGCGGGTCGCCGAGCGGGAACATCTTATGGAACGCCGAGAGCAGGAAATGACCAAGGTTGTTCTGCGGGTCAAAGTCGATCCGCTCGGCCAGCAGTCGCTCGCGGAACGCAGGATCCCGGAGCGCGCGCACCTTCTCTTCGAGCGGTGCGTTGCGCAGCGGCCGGAACGTCTCGTGGGCGAGGAACGGGTTCAGGGTGACACTCAGACCCTGGATGACACCCGTGGGGCGGGGCGGCACCTGACCGCGCATGTTCACACCGTCCGCCTGGGCTTCGCTGATGCGAGCCAGCACGTTGGACCAGATTTCCGGATGGCGATCGTCCTGCTCTATGGTCAGTGACAGCGGCCGACCCGAGGCCTCTGCCATGCCCCGCACCAGTCCGAACTCGGCATCGAAGTCCCAGAAGTCGGCAATGAGTTGGATCACGCCGCGGCCGGTGCCGCCCAGCGCCCGAGCGATACCCCACAGTTCGTCCTGTTCGGCCTTAAACGTGGGGGTGTGGTTGCCAGCGCGGTCGCGGTGCTTCTCGGTGCGCGAGGTGGAGAACCCCAACGCGCCCGCCTCGATGGCCTCCACCACCAGGGCGCTCATGCGCTCAACGTCCTGGGCGTTAGCCGGCTCCAGTCGGGCAGCCCGTTCACCCATCACGTAGGCACGCAGCGCCCCGTGAGGAATCTGCAGGCCCACATCGATGGCCAGCGGCGAGTGCTCCACCGCATTCATGTACTCGGGGAAGCTCTCCCAGTTCCACTGGATGCCTTCAGCCAGCGCCGTACCGGGAATGTCCTCCACCCCCTCCATGAGCTGAATCAGCCAGGCGTGACGCTCGGGTGCGCAGGGCGCGAAACCCACCCCGCAGTTGCCCATGACCACCGTGGTCACGCCATGGAACGTGGAAGGCGTCAGATACGGATCCCAGGTGACCTGGCCGTCGAAGTGGGTATGGATGTCGACGAAGCCTGGCGTGACGATCCTGCCGCGAGCGTCGATCTCGTCGCGACCGCGGCTTGCGACTTCGCCGACGGCGGTGATCCGATCACCGTCGATGGCCACATCGCCCTCGCAGGGCGCCCCGCCGCTGCCATCGTGGATCAGACCACCGCGTATCACCAGGTCGTGCATGGGTGCGTACTCCTCGTCTTCCAGACCCCTGAGCTTGCACTGAAGGGCCTACAGGTTCAATTCGACCGCCGGCGGCGCTCTATACGCTGCCGTGCCGGTGCCGGTATCATCCGCGCCTCCAAAGCCTAATGAGAGAGAATTAATACCCATGGATATCGCAGGCAGCAAGGCCATTTTCGTTGGCGGCGCCTCGGGCATGTGCCGGGCCACCGCAGAAATCTTCGCGCAACGCGGCGGCAAGGTCGCCATCCTCGACCTCGAGTCCTCGGACGGCGAGGCCGTAGCCAAGGAACTCGGCGGTTTTTACATGCCTTGCAACGTCATGGACTACGAGGGCATGGAGAAGGTCATCGGTGCCGCGGTCGAAAAGCTCGGCGGCCTGCATTTCTGCGTCAACACCGCCGGCGGCGGCGTTGCCAAGCGCACCATCGCCCGTGATGGCGAAATGCATCCGCTGTCCGACTTCCAGCGCATCATCGATTTGAACCTGATCGCCAGCTTCAACATCAATCGTGTCGCCGCCAAGCACATGAGCGGCAACGAGCCCAACGAGGAAGGCGAGCGCGGCTGCATGATCAACACCGCCTCCATCGCTGCCTTCGAAGGCCAGATCGGCCAGGTGGCCTACACCGCCGCCAAGGCGGGCATCGCCGGCATGACGCTGACCATGGCGCGGGATCTCGGAGCGCTGGGCATCCGGGTGATGACCATCGCACCGAGCCTGTTCGCCACCGGTCTGACCAAGGGCATCCCGGACGAGGGCGCGCAGCAGCTCACCAAGGATGCAGCCTTCCCCCGCCGCATGGGCAAGCCGCGTGAATTCGCGATCCAGGCCATCGCGATCTTCGAAAACCCGATGATGAACGGCTCCACCATACGCGTGGACGGCGGCCAGCGCTTCGCGCCGCGCTGAGATCGCCCTGCAGGGGCCTGCGCACGCTGTGCGCAGGCCTGGTCCAGTCGTCAGCGCAAAGCTATCGGCTTGAAGCTCGAGGGGACGCCGCGGACAGGCGCTCCTCAGCGCAAGGGCAAGACTTCCCGTTCGCATCTGCGAACGGGTAACGGTCCCAGCGCCGTTGGTGCCAGCTCCACAGCTCAGGGCGGGCGCGGATATGCGCGTCCACCACCTCGACCAGCCGGGCGACGTCCGCCTCAGGCGTACCCTGTTCCGGAAGTTCGATCGCCGCACCGATACGAAACGTCCAGCGTGGATCGGCAGCTTCCAGCAGCACCGGAAAAATCGACACGCCGCGCTTGCGCGCCAAGCCGGCGGCGCCGCTTGCGATGGGCACCCGTTTGCCAAGGAACAAGGCTTCGACACCCCCCTCCTTCTCGATCTGGTCGATGGCGACGAAGATGGTCCGGCCACGCTTCAGCGCCCGATTGAGTTCGTAGAGCGCCGCAATTCTCGGTCGGGCCTGTATGGTTTGAATACCCGTGTTCGCCAGCATGGTCTCGAAAAACCGATCCGGTAGCTTGCGCGACTGATAGGCGACCACGCTCACCGGCACGCCTCGCCGGGCGAGTTCGATCAGCAACGCAAAGACATTGCCCATGTGCATGCCAAGCAGCACGGCTCCGTCGCGCGCTTCCCGCTCGGCAGTGAGCGCCTCCAGACCGGAGACTGCCACTGATTCCGCCAGCGCATCGGAGGTCAAGGCGCCAGAGGCTAGGGCCACGACCTCCAGCAACGCACGGTCATTGACCCGGTAGGCACTCTTCAGGGCCTGTCTGACGCTGGGGTCTCGATGTGTACGCCCCATGATCCGTGCGATCTGCTTGCGCAGCCGGCGGCGGCGGACAGGCCGCAAGGCGTGGTGCAGCCGACCCAGGCGCTCGCCGTCCCGTTGCACAGCCCCGAGGCCCTGTTTGCCCCGCCAGCGCCCGTAGAACAGCAGCCCAGAGGTCAGTGCCCTGCGAATCAAGCGTCGCAACCAGAGGCGACACCGCACCAACGCCGCCATCATCGCATCTCGGTCTCCGGCTGATGGTCCAAAGGGTTCCCCGGGGGCTCGGTTGCAGCAGCAGGGCTCGGATAGGCCTATCCGAGCCGGGCGCAAGTCTACCTTGCGTGCAGCGAGGGGGGTAGAAACAGACGGGCTCGGCCCGTCGCCACGGCAGGGGCAATACCCTGCCTTCCACTGATCGCATCACGGCGACCGATCGGAAGACAACGCCGAGCAGGCCCTGTCGAGCAGCAACCGCCTTGAGATAGGCTCATCACGGCATGTTCCATTCTGCAGGGAGCGCCGTGAATGGCGAGTCGTGCCCCACCCAGGCCTCAGCCCCATGGTGAAACGACCCGCATCGGCAGCGGGGACTTCGACCGGGTCATTCGTCGCACCTGCGCGGATACGGCCCTGCACCTGCTCCATGCCTGCGGCAAACCCATGGCCGCCGTACACGTGAGGACGCCTTCCGGATGGCTGGCGCTGGGCCGCCAGGGCCACGAACCTGAAGCCGATTCCGAACTCGATGCGTTCCTCGAATATGCGGTTGCCACAGCTGACGTGATGATTGTCCCCGACAGCGGCCGCGACGCTCGCTTCGCAGCCAAGGCAAATATCCGATTCTTTGCGGGTAGGCGCATCACGAGTTCCCGCGGCGCTGCCGTGGGCGTCGTCTCCGTGTTCGATCGGCAACCCGGCGAGCTGTCCGATGCCCAGGCGCTCGCCATCAGCCTCAGTGCCCGCCAGATCTCCACGCTGTTCGAACTGCGCGGATCGCGACAGCAGCAGGACCAGATTCAAAACATCATCGACAGCCTGCCCGGCGTCTTCTACCTGTTCGATCAGCAGGCCCGTTTCCTGCGTTGGAACCGGCGTTTCGAGGAGGTTTCGGGCTACGACAGCAGCGCCTTCAGCGAGCTGTCACCGTTGGATCTGTTCGACGACGCGGATCGCGCGCTGGTGGCTGAGAGCATCGACGAGACCTTCCGCAAAGGTGCATCGGAGGTCGAGGTCGATCTTGTCAGTCGCGAAGGCCGGCGGCTGCCGTTCTACTTCACGGGCCATCGCGTCGAACTGCGGGGGCAACCCTGCATCGTCGGCATGGGGCTCGATCTGAGCGCTCGTCGCAGGGCCGAAGGGGAACGCGATCGCCTGTTCAACCTGTCTCCCGACCTGTTGTGCATTCTCGATGTGGACGGCCGCTTCCTGGAGCTCAACCCGGCCTGGGAGCAGACGCTTGGCTTTCCGCGTGAGGAACTCCTCGTCCAGCCGGCCCTCGACCTTGTCCATCCCGACGACCAGCAGGCCCTGCGAGCAGAACTGCTCCAGCGGAAGACGGGCCCCGTTCACGTGACCACGCGCCTGCGCACGGCGGCCGGCCAGTGGCGATGGTTCGCCTGGCATGGGAGCGCGGGCCCCTCCCGAGAACTCCGCTACGCGGTGGCCCGTGACATCACGAAGGAGAAGACCACCGCCCAGGCGCTGGCTGCCAGCGAGGCGCGCTACCGCAGCCTGGTCGAAAGCGCACGTGACGCCATCGTCGTCATCCGGGACGATGGCACCATCGATTCCGCTAATCGGGCATTTCAGGGAATCTTCGGCTACGAACCCACAACTTGGGTCGGCCACCGCTTCGACCGTCTCGTGTATCCCGACGATCTTCCGCGCGCACTGCAGGCACTCGGCCAACTCGACAGCGAACATCACATGCCGGTGTTCGAACTGCGAGTCGTCACGCGCGACGGTACAACCGTGCCGGTGGAGATCCAGGGGACCCAGGTCCGCCTGGAAGGAGACACCGTCGGCGCCCTCGTCATCGCGCGCGACGTCCGGCAACGCAAGGCGCTGGACAACCGCCTGCAACGCGTGCAGCGACTCGATGCCATCGGCCAACTCGCCGCCGGCGTCGCCCACGACTTCAACAATCTGCTGCAGATCGTGCATGGCGAGGTTGACCTGCTGCTCGCCCACCCCATGCTGTCACCGCAGGTCAAGGACGGCCTGGAGCAGATCGACGAAGCCAGTACCCGGGCCGCCCGCATCACACGCAAGCTGCTTTTGCTCAGCCGCGAGCACGAGTGGCACGGCGAAGCGCTGGACCTGAACGATGTCGTTACCCGCTTCCTGCCCATGCTGAAGCGGTTGCTCGGAACGCGTCATGAACTCGAGTGGCACCCTGCCTCCGAAACGCCCATGGTCCTCGGAGATCTGGGCATGCTGGAGCAGGTACTCATGAACCTGATCATCAATGCGCGCGATGCCATGCCAGAAGGCGGCACGGTGACGATCAGCAGCCGCGTCGTCGACTTGGATCCGGAGCGGGCCATGAAGGAACCGGACGTCGAGTCGGGGACGTTCGTCCAGATCACCGTGGCAGACACCGGCACGGGCATCGCACCTGAACATCTGCCGCACCTGTTCGAGCCCCTGTTCACGACCAAGCCCGTCGGCGAGGGCACGGGACTCGGCCTGGCGACGCTGTACGGTATCGTCCGCCGCCATCATGGCTGGGTGGAGGTGGACAGCACTCCCGGCGAAGGCGCCCGCTTCCTGCTTCACTTCCCCGTCGCGGAGTCGTGACGCAGCCGTCTGCCACCGGATGATCAGACCGTACGAAGCCACTCTGGTTACATGGCAAGCTTGCGCGGAAGCATTACCTGCAGCGGCCGCTTCAGGTAATGCTTCCGCACAAGCGACCAGGGAATCACTCAGAGTATGTGATAGACGCGGTAGTGAACCTTGAAGCCGGGCAGCATTCGGCCGTAGCCGATGGCGACGACGCTGTTCAGCCACAGGTAACGCGGATCGCCGGTCTCGAACTGCGGCGTGGTACGAAAGTAGAACTCGTGCGGCGCAGCCTCCCCGCGCATGGCCCGCGCCATCACCTCCGGCTCGCCGGCGAAGACACCGTTGTAGCTGAGATAGATCAGCGCGTCGTCGTCGGTGGCAAGCGTCATGCGCACGTCAAGCCGACCGACGCCATCCGGCCGCGTCAGCCCCCACTCGCCGGCGGTGTGAGGCAGGATGCTGCCTCGCAGCTTCGGCCCTTCGAATTGTCCGCCGGTGACGGGAATGATGCCGCGGGTGCCGTACTGGGTCTTGCCGATGTTCTGCACTTCGCCGAGATCGCAGGTGATCTCGTAGAGCAGTTCGGCGTCGAGTTGTTCGCTCATGCTGTCTCCCCGATGGTCGTACGTATCGAACTCGCGATCCGGGCGCGCTTCGGCAACCATCAAGATGCGCGACGACCGCCCTCTGTGGCCTGCGGGTCGTGCAGATAGCACGCCGCACTGCCGCCGCCGGCCATGGGCGTGTGGGCAGGCATCACCGTCTTGCAGACGTCCATGACATGGGGGCAGCGCGTGTGGAACGGGCACCCCGGCGGCGGTGCCAGCGGGCTCGGCACGTCGCCGGGCAGAACGATGCGCTGGCGGCTGCGCTGAATGCGCGGATTCGGGATGGGCACCGCGGACAGCAGGGCTTCGGTGTACGGATGGGCCGGTTTCGCGAAAATCCGCTCCGTGGGCCCCTCCTCCACGATTCTGCCGAGGTAGGTCACCGCGACGCGATCCGCGATGTGTTCCACCACGCCGAGGTCATGCGAGATGAACAGGTAGGCGATGCCCAGTTCGCGGCGCAGATCCTCCAGCAGATTGAGGATCTGGTTCTGGGTGGAGACGTCCAGCGCGCTCACCGCCTCGTCCAGCACCAGCAGCTTCGGTTGCAGCGCAATGGCCCGGGCGATGGCGATCCGCTGCCGCTGGCCGCCGGAAAACTCATACGGATAGCGATTCATGTGGTAGCGCCCGAGGCCCACCTGCTCGAGCAGGGCCTGCACGCGTTCGTCGCGATCCGCCCCCGTGGCGACGCCGTGCACCGTCAGCGGCTCCCCCACCACGTCGGCGATGATCATGGACGGATCCAACGACGAATACGGATCCTGGAACACCATCTGCAGCTTGGGCCGGATGCGCCGCAGCGGTTCGCCGCGCAGCGCCGTGATGTCGTCACCGTCCAGATGAATGCTGCCCGCGCTCGGTTCCACCAGCCGCATCACGGCGCGGGCCATGGTGGACTTACCGGATCCGGACTCGCCGACCACCGCCAGGGTCTCGCCCGGCGCGATGTCGAAGCTGACGCCGTTCACCGCCTTCAGATGCCGCGTCGGGCGCAGGAGACCGCCGCGCAGGTGGAACGTCACTGCGAGGTCGCGGACCGAGAGCAGCGGTGCCGTCATTGCGCCCCCTCGAGCGTGAGCTCTTCGACGCGCCGGCAGCGCACGTGGCGATCCCCGGCCAGCGCCCGCAGTGGAATGTCCTGCTCAGTGCATGCCGTTTCCGCATACGGGCAGCGGGGATGAAAGCGGCAGCCGGTGGGCATCTGCCAGGGCATAGGCGGCGTACCGGGAATGGCAGCGAGACGCTTGCCGCGTTCACCGAGCTGAGGCATCGCCTGCAGCAGGCCCTCGGTGTAGGGATGCTGCGGCGACTCGAACAGGTCGAACACAGTGGCAGTTTCGACGATGCGGCCTGCGTACATGACCGCCACCCGGTCGCAGAGATCCGCCACCACGCCGAGATTGTGGGTGACGAACAGGATGGCCATCCCGAAGCGTTGCTGCAGGCTGCGCAGCAGGTCCAGCACCTGGGCCTGCACGGTGACGTCCAGCGCCGTGGTGGGCTCATCGGCGATCAGCACCTTGGGATCGCAGGCCAGCGCCATGGCGATGGCGGCGCGCTGCCGCATGCCGCCGGAGAACTCGTGGGGAAAGGCACCGAGACGCGACCGCGGATCCGGAATCTGTACCAGTTCCAGAACCTCCACCGCCCGATCACGCGCCTCGCGCCGGGAGCAGCCCCGGTGGCGACGCACCACCTCGCAGATCTGCTCGCCGATGGTGAAAGCAGGATTGAGACTGGTCATGGACTCCTGGAACACCATGGCGATGTCGTCACCACGGATGTCCTCCAGCTGCGGTTCCGACATGCCCACCAGCTCCCGGCCGGCAAAGCGGATGGATCCGCCGCTGATGCGCCCGGGAGGAACCGGGATGAGCTGCATGACGGACAGCGATGTCACGGTCTTGCCGGAGCCGGATTCGCCTACGAGACCCAGGGTCTCGCCCTCACCGACGCTGAACGAGACGCCGTCCACCACCCGCACCCAGCCGTGGTCGGTCAGAAACTCCACGCCCAGATCTTCGACTTCGAGAATCGGCGCCGCCATCACTCCTCCCTCCGGATTTCGCGGCCGAGGGAATCCCGCAGGCCGTCGCCGAGGACGTAGAACGCGAGCACCGTCACGGCGATGGCGAGACCGGGAAACACGATCAGCGACGGCGAGTGACTGATGTAGCGGAAGCCGCGGCCCACCATGGCACCCCAGCTGGAATCCGGCGGCTGGGCGCCGAGACCGAGGAAGGACAGCCCCGCCTCCGCCAGCATGGCAACGCCGGCGAACACGGAGATCTGCACGAACAGCGGCGACACCACGTTCGGCAGGATGTGGCGCATGATGATCCAGCTCTGGGTACAGCCGATGCTGCGCGCGGCTTCCACGTAGGTCTCCTGGGCCACCGCCATGGCGGTGCCGCGCATCAGGCGCAGGAATGTGGGCGAGAGCAGGATGCCGACCGCGATCATGGCGTTGGTGAGGCTCGGCCCCAATGCTGCCACGATGGCGACAGCGAGGATCAGCGGCGGGAAGCTCATCAGCGCATCGGTCAAGCGCATGATGAGGTTGTCCGTCCGGCCGCCGGCGAGACCCGCGATGAGTCCGGGCGGGACGCCGATGACCAGCGCGATCAGCACCGCCTGGAACGCCGCCAGCAGCGAAATCCGCGCGGCGAACAGGGTCCGGCTGAGGACGTCACGGCCGAGTTCGTCGGTGCCGAACCAGTGGGCGAGACTCGGCGCTTCCAGCACCCGATCCAGGTTCTGCGCCAGCGGATCGTAAGGCGCCACCCAGGGCGCGAACACGGCACCGAGCGCCAGCAGCACCAGGAAACCGAGGGCGAACAAGGCCGTCCGCTGCCGCATGAAGCGGCGCAGGAAGCGCCGCCGGGCACTGACCGACGCGCCGAGCTGCTCGAATTCGGAGGCGGTCGCATCACTCATTGGGGACGCACCTTGGGGTTGAACCAGCCGTAGGAGATGTCCACCAGCAGGTTGACGAACACCGCCACGAATACCGCCATCACCACCACGCCCTGGATCATCGGCAGATCGCGGGTGAAGACGCTGGCCACCGCGAGCTGACCAAGACCCGGCATGCCGAAGATCTGCTCCACGATGACGGTTCCGCCGAGCAGGTAGTTGGCCTGCAGACCGAGGATGGTGACCATGGGGATGGCTGCGTTCTTCAGGCCATGCTTGAGCACCACGAAACGCCAGGCGAGGCCCTTGGCGCGGGCGGTGCGGATGTAGTCCTGATTCATGACGTCGATCATCGCGCCCCTGAGCTGTCTCGTCAGGATCGCCGCCGCGGACAATCCGAGCGTGAACGCCGGCAGCAGGATGTGGCGCAGCCAGGCGGCAGGACTCTCGCTGAGCGGAACATAGCCCGTTGCCGGCAGCCACCCGTTCCAGATGGCGAAGATCAGGATCAGCATCAGCCCGAGCCAGAAATTAGGGATTGCGAGCCCGGTGGAGGCCCCCAGCGTCACGACCCGATCGGCCACGCTGCCCGGACGGGTCCCCGCGATGACACCGGCAGGAATGCTGATCAGCAGCGAGAACACGATGGCGGCAGCAGCCAGCGAGATGGTCACCGGCAGACGCTCGAGCAGCACCTCGAGCACGGGCTGATCGGAGAACAGCGAGGTCCCGAGATCGCCGCGCAGCACGCCCGCTGTCCAGCGTGCGTACTGCACCAGCGCCGGGTCGTCGAGACCCATGTCGGTGCGGATCGCGGCGATCTCCTCTGGCGTCGCGTCCTCGCCGGCCAGCATGTAGGCCGGGTCGCCGGGAATGATCAGCACCAGCGAGAACACCAGCAGCGAGACGATGAACAGCAGGGGCACCAGGGCGAGCAGACGCTGAAGGATGAAGTTCAGCATTCAGCCACTCTCCCGCCGCCGGACGACGACACCGCGGAATTCAGGCTTATTGCCAGAAATCCACGTCTCGAACCCGGCCACGGCCGGCTGCAGCGCGAACGTGGCCGGCGGCAGCGACAGCACCAGCCCCAGCGCCTCCTCGGTAACCGCCCGGGTCACGGCCTGCAGCGCAACCTTGCGCTGCTCAGGATCGATCTCGCGCCGGGCAGCCTTGGCCAGGCGCTGCACCTCGGGCGTGGTATGGCTGCCGGGATTTGGCAGCGCGCCGGGCGTGAACATCAGATCGATGGTCTGCGAGGGATCCGGGCGTCCGCCCCACTGCACCAGCGCCGCATCGCTCTCCGTGGCACCGAAGAAGCGCTCGCTGATCTGAGCGCCCTCCAGCACCCGCGGCCGGGCGCGGATGCCCACCTTGGAGAGCTGGTCCGCCACCGCTTCGAACAGCGGCAGATAGGAGCTGATGTTCGGGACGATGAGTTCGAACTCGAAGCCGTCCGCCACCCCGGCCTCAGCCAGCAAGGACCGGGCCCGCTCCGGATCATAGTCGTAATGGTGGCGACCCGACTCGGGATCGAACGCCACATAGCCTTCCGGGAACGGTTGCACGTTGGCTTGCCCATGGCCGAGGCCAAGGGCATCGACGATGGCCTGCCGGCGAAGGGCGTGATTCATGGCCTGCCGGACCCGTCGATCCCCGAAGTGGGACGCAGTGCGGTTGAGGTGAATGTGCAGAAACTCCACGCCCACTCTGCTCACGACCTCGAGTCCGGCGAGTCGGGCCTGATCGATCTGCAGCGATGCCAGGTTGGTGCCATCGAGCTGGCCACTGCGCACTGCGTTCAGGCGCGTGCTCTCATCGGGAATCAGGCGCAGTTCGAGGCGCCTGACGCCTGCGGCCTCTGGATCCCAATGATGCTCGAAACGCTCGTACACGGAGCGGTTGCCCATGCGGAATTCCACGTGCCGCCAGGGTCCGGTACCGACGCCGCGGCGGTCGAGGCGCGGATCGTCGAATGCCGCTGGCGCAACCATCATGCCGGCGCGGTCGGACAAGATCAGCGGCAGCGCTGCATCGGGCCATTCCAGATGCAGCCGCAGCCGCAAGTCATCAAGAATCTCGATTGCCGCGATACTCGCGAGTTCCGAAGCCACGGCGGATCCCCGGACTGTCTTCGCGCGCTCGAGATTCGCGCGAACCGCCTGTGCATCCAGCTGACTGCCGTCGTGGAAGCGCACGTCGGGCCGCAGTTCGAGGTCCAGCCAAGTCCCCTGGGGGCCATAGTCCCAGGCCGCGGCAAGGCCTGGAATGGGCTGACCGTCGGGATCCATGTGCACGAGGCGGTCGTAGACGGGGAACAGCCAGGTGTTGTCGTAGCTCGACGTGGCCCGGTGGGGATCGAAGCGGGTGACTCCGGACGCGAAGGCGAAGCGGAGGGTGGCCTCTGGATCGGCCTCCCCGTAAACAGGAGCGACCCCGGAACCGGACCCGCAGGCAACGAGCATGGAAAGCATGAGCATGCCGAGCAGCCGGATGTAGCACCCAATCCACCTGTCGATGCCGTACACGTACGCTCCCACAACCCGTGCTCCCGGTCTAGAGACTATCCGAGGGCAAGCGCGTGGCGCAATGAGGATCGTCCCCCGGATCCGGGTCGGAGTGATACATTGCGTCGGCGATTCACAAGCCCGCATATCCCACCGATGCGCGAAGCGAGGTCGTGGAGATGCCGGGAAAGACAAGGCGCGCGACAGTTCGGGCGCGCAGGCGTACTTTACAGTACGTCGACCGATTCGCCGGGAGCGAATCGGGTCGCACGCAGTGCGCCCGCAGGGTGCGCGCCAGGGAAGGCGCGCAACAGCACCCGGACCGAGCGCAACCGCACCGGCGGACCGGATGGATTTGCCGGCATATCCGCGACCGCAGCCGTGAATCGGTGGGATATGCGGGCTACAGGGGGAGCCCATTCATGATCGGCTACATCACGCTCGGCACGGACAATCTAGGTACCGCCGGCGCTTTCTACGATGCCCTGCTCGGTGAGCTCGGCGCCAAACGCTTCATGTCCGACGAACGCATGATCGTCTGGGGGGCGGACCCGCGCGCCGCCATGCTGGCAGTGTGCACACCCTACGACGAAGAGCCGGCCAGCGTCGGTAACGGCACCATGGTGGCCTTGAACGCTGGCAGCGAGGACAAGGTCCGGGCACTGCACAAGAAGGCGCTGGAACTCGGCGCCAGCAACGAGGGCGACCCGGGTCCGAGGGGCGAAAATTTCTTCGGTGCCTACTTCAGGGACCTCGACGGCAACAAGCTGTGTGTATTCAAGATGGGAGCAGACGCATGAAGGATTTCAACGGCCGCCTCGCTGTCATTACCGGCGGTGGCGCCGGCATGGGACGCGAAATCGCCATTCAGCTGGCGCGGCAAGGCTGTCACATCGCCATGTGCGATCTCGATGAAGCGAACATGGTGGAGTCCCGCGAACTCGCGCTCGCCGACGCTGCAGGCGGAACCCGGGTCAGCACTCACCGCTGTGACGTGTCCGACCCTGAGCAGGTTCACGCTTTCCGGGACGCCGTCCTCGCGGAGCACGACACCGATCAGATCAACCTGCTGTTCAACAACGCCGGCATCGGCGGCGGCGGCAGCTTCGTGAATGATCCGGAAGACAACTGGCAGAAAACCTTCGACATCTGCTGGGGCGGCGTCTACCACTGCAGCCGCGCCTTCCTTCCGGCGCTCATGGCGGCGGATGCCGGCCACATCGTCAACACCTCGAGCATCAACGGCTTCTGGGCCTCCATCGGTCCGCAGACGCCTCATACCGCCTACAGCGCCGCCAAATTCGCAGTGAAGGGATTCTCGGAGGCGCTGATCACCGATCTCAGGCTCAACGCACCGCACGTGAACGTGTCCGTGGTCATGCCCGGTCACATCGGCACGTCCATCGTCGAGAACTCGGGCAAGGTCCTCGGACGGTCACCCGACAGCATGAGTTCGGAGGAGATCAGCGACCTGCGTGATCAGCTCGCCAGCAGCGGCCTGCCGGTGGGCAACCTGCCCGACGACAGCATCCGCGACCTGATCCGGCAGCGGGCCCGCGATTTTCGCGACAATGCGCCAACGACGGCCGCAGAAGCTGCCAACGTAATCATCGAGGGGGTTCGCGCCGGACGCTGGCGCATCCTCATCGGCGACGACGCCCATATCATCGATCAGCTGGTCCGGGACGACCCCGAAGCGGCCTATGAGCCCAACTTCGTTGCCCGCATCGCCGAACACGGCCACCTGCAGCAGCTGATCGCGGCCACCGAGCCTCAGGCCGGCTGAGCGACTGTGCGCTTCGCCGGTTTCCGGCCGGCCACAACCAACCGGTTGCGGCCGGCCTGCTTGGCCTTGTACAGCGCTTCATCCGCACTCTTCAGGACCGCTTCCGGACCGCGGTGATCGGCCGTGCGCGCCGCGACACCGATGCTGAGCGTGATGCCGACGCTGTTCCGGCCTCGCGCCCTGCCCTTGGCGGGCTTGCGTCCCGCCTTGCCGGCACCCCGGTCAGGTGCGCGCAGCACCAGCTTCCGCGCCGCCATCGCGGCCCGGAATCCTTCACAGCGCTCCTCGGCCCGATCCACGGCGCGGCCGGAAAACACCACCGTGAACTCCTCTCCACCGTAGCGATAGGCATGGCGTCCGAAATGCCGGCGCAACATGCTCGCGACCAGTTTCAGCACCTGATCACCCACTTCATGGCCATGGGTATCGTTGAATGCCTTGAAGTGATCCACATCTACCATGGCCACGGCGTAACGACGGCCGAGCCGGGCCAGCTTCTCGTCCAGCAGACGCCGCCCGGGCAGGCCGGTGAGGGCGTCGAGGAACGCCATGCGATAGGACGCATATGCCGCACTCGCGAGCAGACCGACGCCCACAGCCGCCAGCAGGGGCCAGGGTGTTCCACCGGACAGTACCCATGACGCGAGAACGCCGACGCTGAGCAGTGCCAGGGCCAAGCCCACATCGACGGGATCGCGCCAGAGCAGCAGCCGACCCGCTGCCAGCAGCACACCGCACGCCGCCACCCATGCGCCTGCGCCCGGTGCGGGCATACCAGACCACTCCCGCACGTCCGCCGGCAGCAGGGTGGCGGGCAGCCGATCGAGTGCCCAGAGGCGATCCCACCACTCCGGCGGCAGCGACATTCCGATGGCGGTCTGCAGCCCAAGCATGACCACGATGAGCAACCCGCGCATGGACACCAGCGGCGTCTCGGCCAACAGCAGGATCAGCAGCAGCGTCCATGGCGTCAGCACCAGGGCGACCTCGATGAGCTGCCCGCTCGCCGGTGGGACGCCAAGCAGCGCGAGACCACCGAGACAGCCCTGCAGCCACAACAGCACCAGTGCCGCCAGCGCCGCGCGACCGCGGTGAAAGGCAGCCGCCAGCAGCAGGCCCAGGGTCAGGCTCGTCGCCGCAATCAGCGGCATCAGACCTGCTTCCGGCATGAGAACTCCCGTGACCTGGCGCCCCTGATGAATCGGAACGCGATACAGGATAGGGTAGTCGCAGATTCGAAAAGGTGGATGCAAACATGGGAATCGAAGTCGGCGGCCTGCTCGGACTCATCTGGCTGATCATCGTCGTCTATGCCATCGTCAAGACGGCCGGCAGCAGCGCGGGGGTTGGCTCGAAAGTGCTATGGATCGTGCTGATCCTCCTCCTGCCGGTGATAGGGGTGATCCTCTGGTTCCTGCTGGGACCCAAGCGCTGACAAGGCCAAGGAGGCGATACAACTCTCATGAGTGAAGCTCTTTCGCACACCGGGTCGCAGCCCCGCGAACCGTTCAGAATTCTCTCAGCCCACGGCCGGGAAGCGGTCCACATCGGCATCGACGAGGCACCCTGGGTCCCCGGCGACGGCGTCGCTTTGCAGCTCCTGCAGGTGGATCTGAACCAGGGCCTGTGGGTGCTGCGGACCCGCTTCGCCCCCGGCCATCAAGTGGAGACGCACTACCACACCGGCCCGGTGTTCGCGGTGACCCACTCCGGATGCTGGTATTACCGGGAGTATCCGGATCAGGTGAATAAAGCGGGTTCCTACCTGTTCGAGCCCGCCCACTCGGTGCATACCCTCATCGTTCCGGAGGACAACACCGAGGACACCGAGGTGTGGTTCGCGATCTACGGCGCAAACGTGAATCTGGACGAGTCCGGTGCCATCACCAGCATTCTTGATGCCCAGGGCATCCTGACGAGCTATCGGGAAGGCTGCGCGAAGCTTGGCGTCAGCTGCGACCACGTCATCGTCACGGGCGCATGATCAGGCCCGACGCTCAGCCAGAACTTGCGAGGCGTCCTCTTCGTCCGTGACGAAGGCCTTGAGCGACAAACCCTGGAAGGCATCCTTCGACAGGCGCTGAAGCTCATCGAGTACAGCAGCGACCTGTGGATTGTTGGTGTTCGGAGCCAGACGCGCGCCGGGATCCTCCCGGGCCCCTCCCCGCACCGCCTCCAGCGCCTCGTGCACCGACGCGCGCTCCCAGGGGCAGGCTGGAATGTAGGCCGGCCGTTCATCTGCCGTGGGGGTCACCAGCCCCGCCCGCTGCAAGGCCGCCAGCAGCCCTCCCACCACGTCACTGGGAACGCGTAGTTGCCGCGCCAGCGCTTCGACACCGAGCGGAGTTTCCTTTTCATAAAAGCGCTGACCGATCAGGCGCACGATGTGCAGCGCCAGGAGCTCCTTCTCAATGAAGCTCAGATGCACCGAAAGCCGCCGTCCCGGCATGTAGTCCGGATACTGGTGGTAGAAGGCGATGGTGCCGCCGATGAGCAGGATCAGCCAGCCGAGATACAGCCAGATCATGAACAGAATGGGCGTCGCGAAGCCCGAGTAGATGGCGGTGTAGCGGGTGGCCCCGGCGACGAAAGCCGCGAACAGCAGCCCCATCCCGTGCCAGAGCAGGCCGGACACCGCGCCGCCAACGAAGGCGGATGCGAACCGGACGCGGGTGTTCGGCACGAACATATTGATGAAGGTGAAGGCGAGCACGATCATGATCACCGGCGTCAGACGGCTGACCAGCTCCACCACGCGCCCCACCGGTTCGATGCCGATGACGTACTCGACCATAGTCGTACTCATCAACGTGGCAGTGAGGCCGATGGATATGAAGATCAGCACCGGCCCAAGCAACAGCACCGCGAAGTAATCGCGGAAACGCTCCGCGATGCGCCGCTCCTGACTCACTTCCCAGGTTTCGTTGAACGCCAGCTCGATTTTCCGCATCAGCGATACGGCGGTGTAGAACAGGAACATCAGACCGACTACACCGAGTACGCCCACCTGGATGTTGTCGACGAAGTCGACGATCTGGGTCGCGATTTCCTCGCTGCGTTCACCCAGGGGCTCCAGGATGTTCAGCAAGAATGGTTCGATCTGGTTGTGAACACCAAAGCCTTTGAGAATCGAAAAGCTGATGGCCAAAAGCGGCACCAGCGCCAGCAGCGTGGTGTAGACGAGGCTCATGGCGCGCAGGGCGAGCTGGCCCTCCCACATGTCGCGGCCGGCGGCAACGGCAGTTCCAGCGATGCGCATGCCCACCCGCTGCGCCAGCGGCTGCTCCCTCACATCGCGCCACAGCCAGGACTCAGCGCGCTGCAGCAGGGGCTGCAGGCGCGGGGGCGTGAGCCTGGGCTGGTCGTTGTTCGGCACTGACGCGTCCCCGGAGAGTGGATTCAGCGTTCATCTTCCCCGGGCAGGACGTCTCCCGCAACGACCATCACTGGGGCTGCTTCACCACGCGCAGGTAGGGCTTGAGCGTCTGATAGCCATCCGGGTACTTCCGGCGGGCATCCTCGTCGCTAACGGATGGCGGGATGATCACGTCTTCCCCGTACCGCCAGTTCACCGGCGTCGCCACCATGTGCTCGGTCGTCAGCTGGATCGAGTCGAGCAGCCTCAGCACCTCGTCGAAATTGCGCCCGGAGGTCATGGGATAGGTGAACGTCGCCTTGATGCGCTTGTCAGGGCCGATAATGAACACGGAGCGGACGGTGGCATTGTCCTGGGGCGTCCGACCTTCGGCGCCGCCGCTGGTTTCCTCCGGGAGCATGTCGTAGAGCTTGGCAACCGCCAGATCCGTGTCACCGATCATCGGGTAGTTCGGCGCCGTACCCTGGGTCTCCTCGATGTCCCGGGCCCAGGCCGTGTGGTTCTCCACGGGATCCACCGACAGGCCGATGATCTTCGTGTTGCGGCTGTCGAACTCCGGCTTCAGACGCGCCATGTAGCCGAGTTCGGTGGTGCACACTGGCGTGAAATCCTTGGGGTGGGAGAACAGGATGCAGTAGCTGTCGCCGATCCAATCATGGAAGTTGATCTGACCCTCCGTGGTCTCGGCAGTGAAATCCGGGGCGATTGAACCGATTCTCAAACTCATGATGGTCCTCCTGATGACGACCGGAATGAACAGACACCCGCAACCATAGGGACCTCGGTGGCGCCCGCCAAGTATCGATCTCGCATAGCCTTATGAGTGGAGCGACAGCTTGCCTGTCCGCGACGACGGCCTATGCTGTGCGCTGGAACCGCCATGGGAGTCCAACATGTTTGGCCAACGCGTCCCCTTGTTCACCGCGTTCGGGCTGGAGGTCCGGGCCAACACGAGCTGGGTGATCCTCGCCGTCCTGGTATTCTGGTCGCTGGCCACCGGCTTCTTCCCGGCCCAGCTGCCGGGACTGGCCGAGCCCGTCTACTGGGCGCTGGGCCTCATCGGCATGTTCGGCGTGTTCTTTTCGCTGCTGTTTCACGAATTTGCCCATTCACTGGTCGCCCGCGCCCGCGGCATGGAGATCACCGGCATCACGCTGTTTCTGTTCGGTGGCGCTGCGGAGATGGCCGAGGAGCCTCCGACGCCTCGCATCGAACTGGAAGTCGCCGCGGCCGGTCCCATTGCAAGCTTGGTGCTGTTCCTTGGCTTCGGGCTCCTGGCCGGACTGCTGGCCCAGACACCGCTGCCAGAGTACGTCCCGGCCCTCCTCGGCTACCTGGCCCTGATCAACCTGCTGCTGGCCGCATTCAATCTGTTCCCGGGCTTCCCCCTCGACGGCGGCCGCGTCCTTCGAGCCTGGCTCTGGCACCGGCGTGGCGATCTGCTCTCCGCGACCCGCACCGCTTCCCGCATGGGCCAGGGCTTCGGCCTCGCATTGGTGGTGCTCGGCTTCTGGGCGTTGCTGGGCGTCGGTGCCCTGGGTGGGCTCTGGTGGATCCTCATCGGCATCTTCGTCATGGGTGTGGCCCGCGCCGCCTATGAGCAGACCGCCATGCGGGTCACGTTCGAGGGCAGTCCCATCCGCCGCTTCATGGCCGAGCACCCGGTCAGCGTCGCCCCTGGACTGGACCTCGCGAGCTTCATCGAGGATCACGCCTATCGCGATCACTACAGTGCCTACCCGGTGATGCAGGACGGCCGCCTCGTCGGTCGGGTCAGAACCCGTGACGTCAAGCAGGTCCCCCGCGAGGACTGGCCTCACAATACCGTGGAGCGGATCATGCAGCCCTGCGAGCCCCATCATCTCGCGAGCCCGGACGAGGACGCTCAGCAGGTGCTGCAGAAGATGCAGCGGGGCAGCAGCGGTCAGATTATCGTCGCCGACGGCGATCAACTCGTGGGCATCGTCACGCTGGCGGACCTGCTGAATCATCTGGCCCTGCGACGCGAGCTGGAAACGTGAGCCAACCATCCATCCCTGCGCAACGCGCCTTGCCATCAAAGCATTGACGGGCTGCAGAACCGTGACACACCCATCTCAGCGGCCCTGACCGCTTAAAGCATCTGGCTATGGAATGCGATCCAAGTAGACTGAGGCTAAAGGGAAGCGTCCAGCGAAGCAGCGGCCTACCGGCGCTGGGCGCAGGTTCCTGGCCAGCTGATTCAGGACGTTGCAATGTCGAAGACCATCACGGAACCGCCTGAGGAGGACGTCGAGCTCGACCACTGGCTCTCGGAAACCGACGAGGTCACGATCGCCGCCGAGCTCGACCACATCGAGTCCGAACGCCGCCAGGAAATCTTCGGCCGACTCTCGCCGGAGCGCGCGGCCGAGATCTTCGACTACCTTGAACCCGCCATTCAGGCCCAGCTGCTCACCGCCATGGACAGCGGTGAAGCCTTCACCCTGTTCGAGGAACTCGAACCGGACGACCGCGCCCGCCTGCTCGGGGAATTCCCCAAGGAGACGGTGCAGACGTTCCTCGCCATCCTGACGCCGGAGGATCGCACCTCCACCGCTCTGCTCCTCGACTACCCCGCCGAGTCGGCAGGGCGAATCATGAGCCCGAACTTCCTCGCCCTGCGGGGCGATATGACGGTGGCGGAAGCGCTGGCCACGGTGCGGCGGGAAGGCCACGATGTGGAGACCATCTACTTCCTGCCCATCGTCGACGAACAGGGCCATCTGCTTGGTGCCATCGAGCTCGAAGACCTGGTGATGGCGGAGATGTCCGAACATGTTCGGGACCTGGAGTACCTGAAGTCGGACTCGTTCTCAGTACGGGACGATCAGGAGGAAGTCGCCCGCTACATCCAGTCTGCAGACAGCATTGCCGTCCCGGTACTCGAGGACGACGACACCCTGGTGGGCATCGTCACCGTCGATGACGCCATGGACATCATCCAGCGGGAGGAAACGGAGGACATCGCCCGGACGGCGGCCGTGGAGCCGCTCGGCAAGCCGTATTTCGCAGTGACCAGCGTTCAGCTCGTGAAGAGCCGCATCGTCTGGCTGTCGATGCTGGCCATTGCAGCAACCTTGACGGTGAACGTGCTCACAGCGTTCGAGGCGACGCTGGAACAGGTTGTCACGCTCGCCCTGTTCATACCGCTACTGATCGGAATCGGCGGCAATGCCGGCGCCCAGTCTGCCACCACCATCGTGCGGGCGCTGGCGGTAGACGACGTCCGCACCAGCGATATCGTCAGGGTCGGCGTGCGTGAGGCCGGCGTCGGTCTGCTGCTCGGCACTTCGCTGGCGGTGGTCGCGTTCTTCGTCGTTTGGGCGATCTTTGGTGAGGGCATCGCCCTGGTAGTCAGTCTGACGCTGGTGGCCGTATGCACCATGGCCGCATTGGTGGGCTCGTTGATGCCGCTGTTCGCACGCATGGTGAGAGTCGATCCCGCCGTGATCAGCGCGCCCTTCGTCACCACCATCGTCGATGCCAGCGGCCTGATCGTCTATTTTCTCATCGCCACCGCAGTACTCGGGCTATGAGTCCGCCTCTGCGCACTCAGTCGTAGAAGGCGGGGGCAAGCTCCAGACTGTCGAACAGCTCCGCATCGTGTTCGATCCAGAGTGTTGCTCCGCGCTGCTCGAGCAACACCTCGATTCGGTCCATGGATGCCAGGCTCATCTCCCGGTCATGGTTGAACTGCGGTACAGCGCGCAGGCGCCGGCTGGCGCGGAAGTGGTAAAGATCGCCACCGAGAACGATCGGGCCGGTGTGCGTGAGGTCGAGGAACAGCACCTGATGGCCCGGCGTATGGCCTGGCGCCGGAAGAATAACCACCCGCCCGTCTCCGAACACGTCGTGGCGACCATCCAGGACTCGGCGCGGCGAATCCGCCAGGGCCGCATAAAGATCCGGATCGAAAAAGTACTGCGTGGCATCGGGCCCAAAGGCGGCATGCTGCTCGGCACGCTGTATCAGCAGCGTCGAGCCGACGAATGCTGCCGCCGCCCCGATGTGGTCATTGTGAAAATGAGAGAACGCGACCCAGTCGATGTCCTCAGGCGTCAGCGAGAGCGCGCCCAGCTGATCCACCAGAGTGCGATCGAGGCGCTGTGCCAGCCCGCCACGATCCTCGACCCAGCCATCGATGCCGGCCAGCTCGGAAGGCAGCCCGCCTTCCCAAAGCATCCTGCCAGCAGCATGTTCGATGATGTAGCACGGTACAGCCAGTTCTCGCACCTCGGTGTCGCTGTCGGCGAGCCCGAACAGGTTGACGCTGCGCAGGCGGATCCGGCCACAGTCGAATACGTACAGCCGCAAGTCATCGACGACCACGGCTTCGGCCGTTCTGCGCTCAATGGCCGCGCAGGCGGTCAGCAGCAGGGCGACGGCAGCGAACAGACCCAGCCGCAGCAGCGCCGTCATCCGCCATCGAGCTCACTGTAGAGGGTTTCCGGAAGACGCTTGCGCAGATCACGCAGGTCCCTGATCCCTGTGAGATCCTTCGCGACTTCGTGGTGAATCCGCTGCTTCACGCCGGCCGTGAGTTGCTCCCGCAACAGTCCCAGAAAGCGCGGCGGCGCACACAGCACAAGTCGCCCGAATCGACCTTCGTTGAGCGCGGCAGTGAGATTGTGGGCGATTTCCCGAGCGAAACTTTCGATTTCGTGATCATGAGCCGATTGATGCTCATTGAAGCCATGACGCCCGGCTCCACCGCGATCCCGGTCCTGGCCCGGCGCATCCGTGGTCAGGTCCTGCTCCTTGAGCCGTGACTCAGGGTGCACCCAGGTGTCGAGTTCCCGCAGCCCACCGCGCGCCCCCTCGGCCTGGAACAATCGCGCACGGGATCCATCAGCAACCAGCACCCAGATCACGACCATTGACACGCTCCCTGCAAGCCCTCGATGCGCTCACGATACCCCCGAGGAGCCCCAAGGGAAAAGCCTCACGAGGCGCTTCGTGAATCGGACATACGCGGGGCATGCTCGGAGCGCCCCCATGCCCCCTCGCCCACATTCCCATAGAGGTAGTCACGGGTGAGCGGCACAGCGTCCTGGTCGCGGCCGAGCTGGAAATGGAAGACCTCGAGCTCACCGCAATCAAAGGCCGACTCGCTGGCCGCGAGGTAGAACTCCCAGATCCGACAGAAGCGCTCGCCCTTGCTGCGAACGAACTCGTCCCGACGTGCCTGAAAGCGCTGCTGCCAATGATGCAGCGTGTACGCATAGTGACGGCGCCAGATTTCCAGGTCGCACAGCACCAGCCGGCTGCTCTCAATGGGTCCGATCACCTCCGACGCGCTTGGGATGTAGCCGCCGGGAAAGATGTGACGATCGATCCAGGGATTGGTGAGGTGCACCGGCGGACCCGGGCGCCCGATGGTATGAAGCAGGCACACACCACCGGGTTGGAGACGCTCACGGACCACGTCGAAGAACGTACCGTAGGCTGCTCGGCCGACATGCTCGAACATGCCAACACTGACGACCCGGTCATAGCTGCGGCGATGCTCCCGGTAGTCCTCGAGCAGGAACTCGACCTGATCCGACAGACCGCGACGCCGGGCCTCGGCCACTGCAACCCGATGCTGCTCGGCCGACAGCGTCAGGCCGGTCACGCGCACACCATGATTCGCGGCCAGGTACATGGACAGACTGCCCCAGCCGCAGCCGATATCGAGCACCTGCTGCCCGGGTTCCAGGCACAGCTTGCGTGCGATCAACCCGGCCTTTGCCTCCTGTGCGGCCTCAAGGGTCACCTCGGGATCCGTGAAGTAGGCACAGGAGTAGTGCATCTCGCGGTCGAGGAAGGCCCGGAACAAGGGCTCGTCCAGATCGTAGTGCACCGCCACGTTGCGGCGGGATCGCCGCCGTGAGTTGCCGAGCTTGAGGACGGATTGCAGCCGGCGCAGCCAGACGGATCCGGCTTCAGAAGCGAAGTTGCGCCGCAACACGTTCAGCAGGACCACCGGATCGGGCGTATCCCAGTCGCCGTCCACGTAGGACTGGCCCAATTCGAGGGCAGGATAACGCACGATACGGCGCAGAACGCCAGGCTGGTTGAGCGTCATGGACGCTTCCGGCTGACCCTCTCCGAAGTGGTGCTCCTCCCCGTTTTCATCGCGCAGGATCAACCGGCCTTCAGTGATCCGCTGGCGCAGCATTCGGTAGATCATCGTTCCGCCGCCCGAGGCGTCCTCTCCCTGCCTGACACGCACCAGATTAAAGCGCCGCAGGCGCCATGGCGCAAATGTTCAGGGGCCAGGAAACCGGGTCAGTCGTTCCAGAGGGCCGCGCGGGCACGCTTGGGATCGAGGAGCCGTATGGCGCGGTGCTCGGCCACTTCCTCGGCGGTGAAGCGCTCGAACTCACCACCGAGCTCAGGGTTGTAGGTGTCGATGATCCAGTTCAGCACGTCCGCCAGCGCCCCGTCGGAGATGGGCGCCTGAGCCGATCCCGGGACTTGCACCAGATAGGCGCGACCCTCTTCGAACCCGATCATGTAGGGCAGATCCACACGCAGATCAGGCACTTCGGGCGGGTCACCGCGTCCGTCCTCCAGATGACAGCCGCCGCAGTGCAGCAGGTAATCGAAACGCGGATTGCCATGGGAAGCGGCGCAGAGGACGGCTGCAAGCAGCGCCCCTGCAACCATCAGCACGGATCTCATGCAGCCTCCGTCAACCCAGGGTCGTGGAATCAGCGCGCCCGATCACCAATCCGAGCGTGCAGTGATAGGCGTGACTCTTGGCCCCGAAGCACCAGAGAATCGTGTTCGCCTTGGACGGGAAGTACACGGGCTTCTCGCCCTCCGAGCGGCTGCAGCGGCAGCGGCCGCAGGAGCTCTTGCCACAGCAGTCGTTGTAGGAGATGAGATAGTCGCGACCATCTGCCGGATTGTGGCAGGTGCCCACCCAGGCCACCGAGGCCACTTCCGAACCCGGTGGACAGGTGGTCGCGGAACCGCCGCAGCAGCCGCAGATGGAGCCGCTGAATGCACAGTAGCGCCAGTACTCGCAGCTGTTGGGATCCCCCATCTCGTCCACCACGGAGGCCGCCTGGGCCTCCCGGTACACTGGCAGCATCGGGAAGGCACCGAGGCCGGCCATGAACGCCCCCGCCCTGCCGAGGAACGAGCGCCTGGAAGTGTGCCGGGCCAGCTTCCGGCTCGTGCCGGCCGCCAATTTGTCCACACCCGCAAACAACCTGCCGAGCATGTCGTCACCGCTCATGATGCTTCCTTCTCCAGATGCTCTTCCCGGTACAGATAGTCCTGAATGGAAGCGAAGCCGCTGTCCATGGACTCCACCAGGCTCTCCAGATGTTCCCGATTGTTCACCAGGCCCTTCGAACGCAAGACGCCGTCCGCACCGATCAGGACCGCATAGGGCAGCTTGCCCACTTCGAACTTCATGCCCAGCTCCAGGGACACGATGTAGGGCTGTCCCTTAAGGCCCATGTCCTCGATGTAGCGACGATGAACTTCGAGTTCGCCGCCATCGCTTCCGAACGCGAGTTCGAGCCGGCCGCGCTCGCTGCGAGCCAGTGACTTGGCCGTCGGCACCAGGGTCTTGCAGATCGGGCAGGTCGGCGACACGAACAGGATAAGCTGTGCGGCAGGACGCTCGCCGCCGACGGCGAACGGGCGCCCGTCGATATCCTCCAATTCGAGCCGTGGCGCGAGTTCGCCCACCTTCGGTCCAGTGCTGTGCATCAGCGCGCCGGCGGGGGCGACCCGTTCGTGGAGCAGGCCGATCTGTCGCGCCAGGGCAACCACGGCGAACACCAGCACCAGCACGACGATCCAGAGCAGCACCAAACTTGCGGTCAGGATCTCAATCACGGGACTGCCTCCATTCACGCAGCAGCGATGCGTTGGCGAGCAACTGCTCCAGCATCAACCAGGTGAGAATCAGCGCACTCAAGGCCAGCATGCCGAGCAGCAGGTCCATGGTCGCCGGCGCCCTCGGGGACGCCGGCAGCGCGCTCACGAACGCGCCTGCCACCAGCGCCAGATTGCGCACCACCAGCCAGGGCGAAAGCAGCTGCGGGGTGTCGCCGCAACCGCAGTCGATGTGATGGCGGCCCCGGAGAAGATTGATGGCCATGGCCAGCGCGTACCCCAGCAGCAGCAGCGCTGCCACCGCCGCCGCCGGTTGCCGTAGGAATGGGACCACGAGTGCCAGCGCCACAGCGAACTCCAGCACCATCAACACGCGGGCCGCGGCCGGCACCAGCGCCTCTGGCAGCAGTCGATACTCCGCGAGCTGCGCCTCGAAGCGCAGACCACCGCGCCACTTGTGCCATGCCGCGTGCAGAAAAAGCAGCGCCAGCGCCAGCGCCAGAATCTGTTGCAGGACCGGATCCACCATCAGAACACCTGCACCAGGCCACCCACTTCCTCGATGGTCCGCAGCAAGCGACCGCTGCGTGCCTGACGCACGTCCACAGACCGATCCTCGGTGCCGACCACCAGAACCACGGGATCGTCGTCACGGGTCAGCGCAATGTTGCGGGAAGGATTGTCCAATTCCGTACGGTAGCCGCGGCGCTGGGTACGCAGGTTGAACGCCCACAGTTCAGTGCCCGGCTCCTTGTAGTTGTCCTGGGTGCCACCCTGATGCATCAGGGTCATGAAAATGCCGGTGGCAGCGTTGTAGGCGAAGGGTTGGCGACCGCTGATCCGCCAGCCGTCGGCGCGATCCGTTTCCGACAGGATCGACCAGGGCTCCTCGATGACGATCTCGTCATCCTCGATGCGCGCCTCGAACACCATGCCCTCCAGAGACACGAAGACCCAGCCGTGCTCCGTGGGCACCGAGTAGTCGAACACCGGATCGTCTTCGACGCTGAAGAAGGTGCGGCTGCGCAGGCGACCGTTCTCTGTACCCGTCTCATCCAGACTGACGTATTGCAGCGCGCCGTCACCACAGATCATGAAGAAGCCCCGACCCTGGGGATACACGGTGGCGCAGCCCGGCGTGCTGATCTCCCCGGTGAACGTCCGCGACTCCACATCGACAATACTCACGGACATGCCCGGCGTGATGTTCCAGACGCCGATGAAGCGCTGATCGATGAGGCCGATCATGCCGCTGTGTCCGATCCCTGCCGCCTTCGGCGGAATGATCACCTCGTCCACCGGCGACATGGTCTCAAGGTCGAAGAAGATCACCGCATCGGTCCGGTCACCATAATAGGTACGGGTATAAAAGCTGCCATAGGTGTAGACCATGCCAGCCTCGACATGGGGCCGAAGTGCCGGCGAGAACAGGGACAGCGTCAGCGTGCCTTGGGATTCCCCGGTGGCGGCGTCGAGAACATGACCGGTATGGCCATTCCGCAAGGTGAACCAGTGGGGACCAGGAGGCGGAGCGGTCTCGATGGCGCCGCGGATCGAGTCCCATCGCTGTTCGGCAACCGCCGCCAGGCTCAGGACCGCGCCCAGCAAGACCAGGCAACTCGCGCGCAGCACCATTCAGCGTCTCTCCACCTTCGAATTCATCACCCCATGGAGCCCGATCGGGCTTCATGCGCCGGGGAAAAGACTGCGAGATTCATGCCGAATTCCATGCAGCGCTCGATGTTCGCACCCGAGACGCGGCAGCACTGATACCTGTCGGTTATAAGGCGAGGGAACTGGCTCCATGATCGCCCCATCGACGCACCCTGATGGCGCGCCAAGCCTGCACATGCACTCCTTCAGTGCAACGATCGGCGTCAGCCCTGGATCGCGGGATAGACCAGGGCCTTCATCTGGCCTCGAAGGTTGAACGTCCCGGAAGGCATGAACTGGGTCATCAGGATGCAGATCAGATCTTCCGCGGGATCGACCCAGAACAGCGTGCTCGCGGCCCCTCCCCAGGCGATTTCTCCGGCCGATCCCACCGTTGCAGTGCGTCCGGGACCCAGGTTCACGGAGAAGCCGAGACCGAAGCCATAGCCTTCGTAAGTGGTCTCGCTGAACGTCCCCATGGCCCAGCGCGTCAGGTCGTCGTCGTTCGGGAGATGGTTGCAGGCCATCAGTTCCAGCGTTTTCGGGCCGATGATGCGTGCACCCTCGAGCGTTCCCCGGCCGAGCAGCATGCGGCAGAAGCGCAGGTAGTCGCCCGCTGTCGACACCAACCCACCGCCACCTGACAGAAATGCCTTGTCGCGTCCGAACGCGCTGTCCTGCGGGTCGTCGATGAGCGTCAGGCGGCGATCAGGACCGCGCTGATAGTTGGCGGCGAAGCGGTCGAGTTTGTCGGCCGGCACCGAAAAGAACGTGTCGTGCATGCCCAGCGGTTCGAAGATCCGTTCCCGCAGGAAATCATCGAAGCGCTGCCCGCTCATCACTTCCACCAGATAACCGCAGATGTCCGTGGCGAAGGAGTAATTCCAGCGCGTTCCGGGGGAGAACTCCAGCGGCAGCTTCGCCAGCTTCTCCACCATGTCGCGCAGCGTGCCGCCGTCACGCTCGAGACGCAGGTCCAGTTTGCGGTAGGCACGATCCACGTTCGACGCCTGCATGAAGTCATAAGTCAGGCCCGACATGTGGGTGAGCAGGTCCTTCACCGTCATGGCCCGCTGACAGGGCTCCGTGAGAAAGTTCGGCCAGTTGCCGCCCCGGAACACGCGCAGGTTACGCCACTGCGGGATCCAGCGATGGACCGGATCGTTGAGCTGAAAGTGCCCCTCCTCGTACAGCATCATCAACGCCACTGAAGTGATGGGCTTGCTCATGGAGTAGATGCGGAACAGGGTGTCCTCGGCCATCGCCTTCCCGCGTTCAGCGTCCATCATCCCCATGGGCTCGCAGTAGGCGACGGCGCCACGGCGATACACCAGCGGCAGAAAGCCGGCGATCTTGCCCGGCTCGAGATAGCGCTGCTCGAGATGGCGGCGAATGCGGGCCAGCTGGGCCGGCTCCATGCCGGCAGCGACGGGGTCGACGTGCATGGAACGCCCTCCAGACCGAATGGGATGGAGCGAATCCGATGGCCGGAGGTCAGTTCGGATCCGGCGCAACGCGGATCATACGCTTGCCGCGGTTCTCGCCCGCCAGCAGGCCCACCAGTCCCGCCGGCGCCTGTTCAAGCCCGTCGAGAATGTCCTCCACCACCTTCAGATGACCATCCGCAGCCCACATGCTGAGGTCATGCTCCGCGTCGGCGTCCAGATGGGCGTAGTCCATGACGATGAAGCCCTCCATCTTCAAGCGCTTCACCACCAGCAGACCCGGGACGCCGTAGGGTCCCGGCCGCGGCTTGCCATCGTACATGGACACAGCGCCGCAGCACGCCACGCGGCCGCGCTGGCGCATGGCGAACAGCGCCGCCTGCAGGATGTCGCCGCCGGTGTTGTCGAAGTAGACGTCGACACCCTCCGGACACGCGGCACCAAGCTGCTTCGGCAGGGGTGTTCCCGTGTCCTTGTAATCCAGGCAGGCGTCGAAGCCGAGCTCGTCAACGACCCAGCGACACTTCGCTTCCCCGCCTGCGATACCGATCACGCGGGCACCCTTGATGCGGCCGATCTGACCGACGATGGAGCCCACCGAGCCGGCCGCGGCGGACACCAGCAGCGTCTCGCCGGCGTGAATGCCGGGTACGTTGATGAGCCCGTGGTAGGCCGTCTTGCCCGCCACGCCGAGCAGCGAGATCAGGTGGCTCAGGGGCTTGTGGGACTTCAGTTTCTGCACCCCACGGGCTTCGAGCACCGCGTACTCCTGCCAGCCGGTGTCGCCCCAGACGATGTCGCCGGGACTGAAGGCGTCTGACTTCGACGCCACCACCTCTCCGATGCCACCGCTGGCCATCACCTGTCCGGCCTCGATGGCATCCCGATAGGTGGCACCCTGCATCCAGGCCCGGTTCGCGGCGTCCTGGGACAGCAGCAGCGTGCGCACCAGCAACTGGCCCGGCCCGGGATCGGTCACGTCCACTTCGTCGGTGGTGAAACATTCGGTGGTCAGATTGCCCTTGGGCAGCTCCCTGATCAGGATGCGTCGATTTCGGGTCATGAGTTCTCTCCTTGAATGATGGGATGGGCCGCGTGTACGACGCCACGGCTGGGGTGGCGTCCATTAGGGGGGTGTTGATCAATTCCTTAGCGTGGAGGATGAGATCCTCGGTTGCGAGCGCCGGGCTCATTCGAGCAACCCCGGAATCTGCTCGCGCTCGAACGCCTCCTCGAACGCATCGCCGAGACGGCGGGACGCATCTGCCGCCTCACACCAGACCTGCTGACAGGCAGCGAGCCCGAGCCGTTTCGGATCATTGCGATCGGGCACCTTCCCACCGGGAAGGGACGCAACGAAGGTCGGACTCGGCGCCATCACCAGCAGGTTGTCGATGGCGCCGGGCAGAATCCGTCGCCCCCGGAATGGTTTGTCGAACCAGCCGGGGACAAGATGCGGATAAAAATGAGGATAGAGGACGAAGTTCCGGGCCGACAGCGCCCCGTCAAAGTGGTAGTCGATGATGCCGCCATCGACGCCAAAGCCGGCCTCGCCGGGCACCAGATCCGGGACCGGACGGACGAACCCCGGAATGGCCCCACTCGCGCGCAGCGCGGCCGCCATGTTCACTTCCGTCAGCGCCACGTGTCGTGCCGGCCAGTCCTCCCAGGGCGAAGGCTGGGCACTGCTCAGCACCAGCCGTTCCGGACCGTAACGCAACAGCATGCGACGGGACAACGCGTTCGCGCCCGCCGCGAGCCCGAGACCCGCGAGCGGCGGCAACCAGCGCCGCCGCAGCCAGGCGACAACGACATGCAGTACGCCATGGGGACTGGCGAGAATCTCCGCGGCGCCGCGTTCCCCGAGCAGATCACGGCAGTAGCCCGCAAACACAGCGTTCATGTCCACCGGAGCGTCATCGAACACTTCGAAACGGGTATAGCTCGCAAGCAGGCGATCCAGCGCCGCGGCTGGATCGAGCTGGGCGTAGGCGGCGAAGCGCCAGGCACCGATGGAGGCCCCAACGAGATCGTAGCGGCGCCCCGCCGCGGCCAGCCGCGGCGCCAGCGCCCGGTCGAGACCGTAGAGCACGAGCCATTTGGGCCCGCCGGCAGCGCCGATCAGCGTCGGGTAGTCCTCGAGACGGAAGCCCTCCCGCAGAATGTGTTCCCGGACGCGCCGCCCGGCGAGGAAACGCAGCGGCGACGCTGGTGTCTTCCCAGCCGTCATCGACCGAAGATGGCCACCAGCGGCTCTTCACCGGCGCGGACCGATGCCCGGTACATGCCCGGCGTGTTCATCTCCAGCACCACGTTGCCGCGATGGTCGACGGCGATGACCCCGCCGGTGCCGCCCATGGGCAGCAGCTGGTCATGCACGACCCGCCTCGCAGCAGAAGCCAGATCCAGACCCGCATGCTCCATCAGAGCGCAGACTTCCCGCGCCACGGTACGGCGGATGAAGTACTCGCCGTGGCCTGTGGCCGAGACCGCGCAGGATGCATTGCTGGCGAAAGTGCCCGCGCCGATGAGCGGAGAGTCGCCCACCCTGCCCCAGCGCTTGTTCGTCATGCCGCCGGTTGAGGTGCCTGCTGCCAGATTCCCGTCCGCGTCCAGGGCCACCGCACCGACGGTACCGAGGTTGTCACCGTCGTCATGATCGAGTCGGACCCGGTCCGCCTCGAGGGCGCGTTCGAGCTGCTGCCGGCGACGATCCGTGCGGAACCAGCTGTTGTCCATCAATTCCAGATCCATCTCGGCGGCGAAGCGGTCGGCACCGATGCCGGCCAGCAGCACATGCGGCGACCGTTCCATGACCGCTCTTGCGGCCAGGATGGGATTCCGCACCCGGGTCACGCCCGCCACTGCACCCGCTTCGAGGTCCTCGCCGCGCATCAGCGAAGCATCGAGTTCCACCGTGCCCTCATGTGTCAGCACGGCGCCGCGGCCGGCATTGAACAGCTCCGAGTCCTCCATCACGACGATGGCAGCGATCACGGCATCCACAGCCGAGCCACCCTGATCGAGGAGGCGCTCACCTGCGGCCAGCGCTTCTTCGAGCGCGTTCAGATAGGCCGCTTCCGTGGCCGCGTCGAGGCTGCCCCGCTCGATCACGCCGGCACCGCCGTGAATCGCGAGGGCATAGCGCGGTCGTTCCGTTGCCGACGCGTCGCCTTCCGACGCGGCGCCGGTTTCGCCGCAGGCTGTCATGGTCAGTGCTCCCAGGGCCAAAGCCAGGCTGGAAAGGAAGGATCGCATCAGTGCTACTCCGGTTCTCACACAGTGACGGAGGCCAAGCATCGCCTCCCTGGCGCGTCCGGTCCACAAGGCCGGCACAGGGCCGGAACCGCTTGGCCCGGCAACAGATCGTACTTTGGCATCCGTCCCCGATCACGGCATCATACGCGGCCTGCTCATCCAGCCAGTGACGAGGACAGCCGTGAGCGAAATGCGAACCGAAGATATCAGCATGCAGGTGGACGACCTCTACCGGGAGGAGCAGTTCACGGACCGCCGGGTCGGGTCCATCCAGCGCCTGACACCGGTGACTGCCGACGGCAGCGACGACCCGGATCGGCCCGTGCTCTACGTCGGCCAGGCGTCCCTGATGACGCCCGCCGGCGCCCTGCCGATCAACTTCGAGATCGAGGCGAACAGCCTCGGCGATGCAGCAGCCAAGTTCGGCGGCGAGGCCCAGAAGGCCGTTGCCGAGGCCATCGAGCAGCTTCAGGAAATGCGCCGCGAGGCCGCATCCGGGATCGTGGTCCCTGGACAGGGCGGCGGCGGTGGCGGCATGCCCCCTGGAATGGGCGGTGGCGGGCCTCGCGGCGGCGGCATTCAGCTGCGCTGAAGTGCGCTGCAACGGGTCGCGTTGAATTGTCGCATCCGGGGCCCCATTTCCCCTCGTGAGCAGCCCCGGACGGATTCCGGGGGGCCGCCACAGGTGCTTGAGTCCTGCCTCGGAGTGATGCATGTCCCGTCCCCTTCCCATCCTGCCGTTGAAGAACACGGTGGTGTTCCCGCATCTCGCCGTGCCCCTGGCGGTCGGGCGCGCGCGTTCCCTGGCGGCCATCGACGCGGCCGAGTCCCTGGCCGCCAGCGACCCGGATTCGCCCCAGCTCATCTGCGTGGCTCAGCGCAGCGGCGACGTGGAAGACGTTGGCAGCGACGACATCTACTCCATCGGCACGCTGGTCAGCATCCGACGGGTGGAGCGCGGTGACGGCGGCGCCCAGGTCCTGGTCCAGGGCGAGGGACGCGTCCGACTGACGCACATCGACAATGACGGCCCCTTCCTTGCCGCCCGACCCGAACCGCTGGACCTGCCCGGAGGCCATAGCCCGGAAACCGACGCCCTGATCCGCGAGAACCACGACCTCGCCCGCCAGATCGCGAACGTCATCGATCCCCGCGGCGGCGATCAGATGTTCCAGCAGCTCGTGCTGTCCATCCGGGATCCGCTCGCCCAGCACTACCGCATGGCGTCCCTGGCCAACCTCGATATGGCGCGGCAGCAGAGTGTGCTCGAAGCTGACTCCCTCGTGGACGTGCTGAAAATCATGCATGAGGTGCTCGGCCACGAACTCGAGGTCAACCGGCTGCGCCGGGAAATCGCCGACAAGGCGTCCCATGACATCGAGCGGCAGCAACGCGAAGCGATGCTTCGACAGCAGAAGCAGACCATCGAGGAGGCGCTCGGCGACCATGACGGCGACGATCTGGAAATGCTGCGCGAACAGCTGGCGAAGGCGGATCTGCCTGAAATTGCGCAGCGCGAGGCGGATCGTGAGCTGAAACGTCTCGGCCGCACCAACGCCCAGTCGCCCGACTACCAGATGACACGCAGCTATCTGGAGCTGCTCGCGGAACTGCCCTGGACGACCGTCACCACCGATGACCTTGATCTGGTGCACGCCCGCAAGGTGCTCGACGAGGACCACTACGGTTTGGAGGACGTCAAGGAACGGATCCTGGAATTCCTCGCGGTGATGCGCATGAATCCGGCTGCGAAGGCGCCCATCCTCTGTTTCGTGGGCCCGCCGGGCGTTGGCAAGACCTCCCTAGGCCAATCCATCGCCCGCGCCATCGGACGCCAGTTCGAGCGCCTCGCCCTCGGCGGCCTGCACGACGAAGCGGAGCTCCGCGGGCATCGCCGCACCTACATCGGCGCCATGCCAGGTCGCATTCTGCAGGCCCTGCGCCGGGCGGAGGTGGCCAATCCGCTGCTGATGCTCGATGAAGTGGACAAGCTCGGACGGGACTTCCGCGGCGATCCCTCGGCCGCCCTTATGGAGGTGCTCGACCCGGCCCAGAACGGCGAATTCCGGGACAACTACCTCAACCTGCCCTTCGATCTGTCAAAGGTGTTCTTCATCACGACAGCGAACAGCCTCGACGGCATTCCGCGGCCACTACTGGATCGCATGGAGGTCATACGACTCGCCGGCTACTCGGACGCGGAGAAGGTGAAGATCGCCGAGCGCTACCTGCTGCCACGCCAGCACAGCGAAGCGGGCCTGGAGCCTCGGCAGCTGGAACTCGAGGATGGCGTGCTCGAGGCCGTGATCGCGCGCTACACGCGGGAAGCTGGCGTGCGCGAGTTGGAGCGGGCGCTCGGGCGCATGGCTCGCAAGACCGCCCGCCGCATCCTTGAAGGCTCCGAGTCCCAGCGCATCACCCGCGACGACCTCGCGGATCTCCTCGGACCCGAGCGTTTCTTTCCCGAGCAGGCGCGACGCGCCATGCCTGCAGGCGTCGCTGCGGGGCTGGCCTGGACCGAGGCCGGCGGTGACGTGCTGTATGTGGAAACCGCGTTGATTCCCAAGGACGAGAAGCTGACGCTCACAGGCCAGCTCGGAGACGTCATGCAGGAATCAGCGCGAACGGCACGCAGCTGGCTCTGGTCGGCAGCGGACTGCCTCGGCATCGAGCAGCGCCGGATCGCCGAGAATGGTGTCCACGTCCACGTGCCCGCCGGCGCGGTTCCCAAGGACGGCCCGTCCGCCGGCGTCACCATGGTGGCCGCCCTGGCTAGCCTGTATTCAGGCAAGTCGGTGCAGGCCAATCTGGCGATGACTGGAGAGATCACACTCTCCGGCCTGGTACTGCCGGTGGGCGGCGTCAAGGAGAAGCTGCTGGCGGCGCATCGGGCCGGCATGAAGCGGGTAATCCTGCCCAAGGACAACGCCAGCGACCTGGCCAAGCTGCCCCCAGAAGTCACCGCGGCCATGGAGACCATCCTGGTGGAACGCATCGAGCAGGTGCTCGAGCACGCCCTCCCCGATCTGGCCGTCTCCTGGTAAACGTTCGAAGGTGGCCATGGAAACATCGCAATGGCCGAGCATTCGTGCGCAAACGCCAGCAACACGGCTGGCAGCCGCAGGATCTCGCGGGCGGGATCTTCGAGGCCATGAGCGAACTGGCGGAACTCGACTTTCTGTCAGCCTGGCGGGAACGGTTGTTCGACGAGGCCCACGCGAGGGCACTGACGCAGGGCCTGCCGGAGCAGGTGGACGCGCATCCGACCCGGCAGGAGGACATGAGCCGCGAGGACTGCATAGTCTGGCTCAACGTTCTGACCCGCTCTCCCGGCCGGACCCTTTCCTACCGGCCGCCCCTGCCCTGGCGGCCGGGACGCCACGAGTCACCACCTGACACCATCACCCCTCGCCATCAGCTCGGCGCGCGACTTCGCGGGTCAGGCGCCAGAAGCGATCCTGACCCCAGCAATGCCAGGTCCCCGCTGCCGGATCAGGCCCGGTCACGCGAAAGCTGGGCACGCCCCACAACTCCGTGTCGTAGAGTGCCTGCCGGTTGCCCTCGATGATCTCGCGCCAGTCACGCTTTCGCAGCTCCCGACGCGCCTCGACCCAGGACAGATTGCAGCGTTCCACGACCCGCGCGAGGCCGCGATCACTGCCGAGATCGATGCCGTCTGCCCAGGCGCCTTCGACGCAGGACAGCAGATAGCGCGACCCGCAGCCGCGGGACTCTGCCCAGGGCCACAGCGCGAGCGCTCGCTCCGCCGGTTCTCCGATCGGGTCGGTCAGCCGTCCGAAGCGGACTCCGGCGCGATCCGCCTCACGGGTCGTGTCCGCCAGAATGTAGAAGCCTTTGGCGCGGGACAGCGGGACGCCGCGCATGACCATGGGCAGAACGGGGCGCAGCTCGAGTTGCACGCCCGTGGCGTCCGCCCATTCCACCACGCGACGCAGCACGATCGCGGTGTAGGGCGAACGAACCGAGGCGAAGCACTCCACCCGGATCCGGGCCGCATCACGACGACTGCGCGGCGACTGCAGCGACGGCCGCGGCATGACAGGCGGGTTTGCACCGACGGCGGCACCCAGCGCGGCGAGGCGCGCCTCCAAGTGCAGCAGTCGATCCACACCCCAATACCACTCACCTCCGAAGTGGAACATGCCGGCCGCATAGTGTCCCAGCCGCCGCCGGCGCGCCTCTCCGAGTTCTTCCCGCGCCTGCGCGATGCTGTCAGTGTCCGCCCCGTGGCGCGCCGCGATCTCATCGAGGCCGGCCGAATCACCGCTCCACAGTGCCTGCCCCACAGCCGTCGCGAGTTCCGGCAGCGAGGCTCGGTCAAGCGCGGCAGAGAGGATAGCGCGCGCCTTGCTCACCTGATCCGCAGGCGGCTGAGCGCCTGGATCCTCGAACTTAAGGCCGTAGTGCGGCGCCACGTCCGCTGCATCACGGCGGGCCCAGTTGCGATAGGTCTCAGGGCTCGGGTTTTCAGTCAAAGCCGGCGGCCGCACCAGATGGATCACAAGATCAATGGCATAGGCGCTGCGCAGGCCCGCGAGACACTGCACGGCGAGATGGGAATGCGGATCGTCCACCTGGTGGAAAAATTCCAGCACCCGCCGGCCGCCGCGAACGCGATGCTCAACGGCGGACGGCAGCTGCCGGAGCTCGCGCCAGGTCCGCGAAGCCACCCCACGGGCGACCAGCGAACCCAGCAAGCGTTGGAACTGCATCGGAATCAGCTGCGGGAACCGCTGAAGCTCGAGGTTCCAAACGCACCGAGTTTGACGTTGCCGGCGATGGCGTCCCCATCTACCGTGGCATCGAACTCCAGCGTCATGGGCATGGGCTGGGTCATGCTGGCCTTCCAGCTCAGCTTGTTGCCGTCAGCTTTGCCATCCGTGAGCTCAAGCTTTCCCTGGGCACCGGACATGGTCCCCGTCAGCGTGCCTCCATCCACGGCGATGTCCAGAACCCCTTTCTGCGCCCCCATGGGGGTATTCATCGTGACGTCCCACTTCCCCGTCGCGCTCATGCTGCGTCCCCTTGTTCGACTCTGTTCATGATGGACGGCCATCCACCGCCCCCGGCGAGTATGGCACGCGTTCCAACGGCGACGAAGCCCGAAAGGCTGTCAGACCCGACGGTGTATCATCGCGGTCCAGCCACGGGCCCGCCAGGACGATGCAACCCATGAAGGACGACGGACACCAGGCCGCCCCGGATGCGGTCCGCGGCATGGGCCAGGGCATGCTGTGGGTGTTCTGGCTCCTGGTGCTGGCCGGGGGAACATGGCTGTTCTCGGGCTGGAACGAGAGCAGGGAACGCGCCGGCCGAACGCCGGAGGCCCGCGTCACCGAGGAACTGATCGAGCTGCGGCTGCAACGCGATCGGTCCGGACACTATATGGCGGATGGCCTCATCGACGGCGGTCCCGTGACCTTTCTCCTCGACACAGGAGCAACCACAGTCGTGGTGCCCGCCGACCAGGCAGCACGGCTCGGCCTGGAGCGCGGCATGCGCATCCCTATCCGCACCGCCAGTGGCCGCGACCACGCCTGGCTGACCCGGATCGATCGTCTCGAGCTGGGCCCACTGGAGCTGCGCGATGTGGAAGGAGCCATTGCTCCCGGCCTGGAAGGCATGGTGCTGCTCGGCATGAGCGCCCTGTCCCGGATGGAGATGAGCCAGCGCGACGGTGTGCTCATTCTCACCCAGCGTCGCTGACTTCAGTTTCAGAACACTGCCCGACCGGGGCCGCCCAACAGATCCTCGATGGCGCCCGCCGCGCACAGCACGCCAAGGTCGTCGCGCTGCCGCCCGACGATCTGCAGACCCACCGGCATACCGTCAGAATCGAGGCCCGCGTGAACGCTGGCTGCGGGATTGCGCGTCATGTTGAAACCGAACGTCATCTCGACCCAGGCCGCGGTCGGCTTGCCGTTGATGGTGCCGTCACCGCCCGCCTTTGGCGTCCGCCCCGCGCAGGTCGGACTGAGCAGGTAGGGTGCATCAGCGAAGGTCGCTTCAAGCTGGTCGTTGTAGTGGTGACAGGCGTCGATGGCCAGCGCAAAGTCCACCCCGCTCATGCGGAGCCCGGTGTCGACCATGCCCCGCAGTGCCGGATCCACCCTCTCCCAGCGCGGATCGTCCCGATAGCGCCCCATCTTGCGCGCCAGCAGTACCGTCCACAGCGTCCACCAGTGCGCCAGCGGATGGGAATCGAACACCTGCTCCGCTTCGATGACCTCGACGCCGGCGCCACGCAGCGCTTCAACCGCAGCACCACACACGTCCAGAACTTCCGAGTCCACTTCCGCGAATCCGAGGGTCGGCGCCCACACCACCCGTTCCGGCAGCGCGCGTGCCGCATAGGCAGGCTGCCAGCTCTGGCAGTCGTCGGGCAGGCCGAAGATGTCCGCCGGATGGTCGCCGCGCACCACGTCCAGCGCGACCACCGCATCGCGGAGGCTCATCGTCATCGGCCCGCGCACGGCCAGGAGACCCGTGGTGGGTGCCCCGCCCATGGGCACCCGGCCCTGGGAAGCCTTGAACCCGGAATGACCGCACAGCGCCGCGGGAATGCGGATGGAGCCGCCGCCGTCGGAGCCGGTGGCCAGCGGCACCAGACCCGCCGCCAGGGCGGCACTGCTGCCCCCGGACGAGCCGCCCGGCGAGTAGTCGTGATCCCAGGGATTACGCGTGGGCCCGAACAGGACATTGTCGGTGGCGCCCTTGCAGCCGAACTCAGGGGTATTGGTCTTGCCGACGATGATGGCACCGGCCGCGCGCAGTCGCTCCACCTCGATGGAGTCTGCCGTCGCCGGCGCGGCATCGGCCCAAAGTGCCGACCCGAACGTGGTCACCAGCCCACGGACATCTTCGAGATCCTTGATCCCCACAGGTATGCCGGCCAGAGGGCCGGGATCGTCTCCGCGGGCGAATTCGGCATCCAGGGCCCGCGCCTCGGCCAGCACGCGATCGGGATCTGTCAGAGTGACGAAAGCGTTCAGCGCCGGATTGAGCGCTTCGATGCGCGCCAGCGTGCTGCGCATGAGCTCCTCGACCGACAGCCGACCGGCGCGCAGGTCCGCACCGAGAGCGTTCAGATCCGTATCCCTGAAATCCATGCCATTCCTCCTCCAACAGGCTGTGCCGGAGCATAACGGAAGCGCTGCAGGCGTGCCTGGAACTCCCGCTCATGACCGGCGCAAGCGTGGCCCCATCGCGCGGCACGTTATATAGTCCGTCGCTTGCGAAGTCCGCAGCACGCTGAGCTTCGGGTTCCGAACACTCAAATGCTGTCAGGCTTCACTGCCGCGGAGACATCGCCATCCCCGAGCAGACACCGCCCGAAGCATCCCTCCTGAACGCCGACTCCGAGCTGGCGACCGCACTGCTTTCCGCCATCAGCGAGCGCGTCCAGGACGTCGTCATCATCCTGGACGCCCACAGGACTTCCGGCGGCAACCCGGTCGTTTGGGCCAACCGATCCCTCTACGACCTGCTGGGCTACAGCGCTGACGACAGTGATCGCATCGTCCCCGCCGAGCACTGTCCCGACGACACCCGCGACGAGATTCGCCGCCTGCTCCCGGCGGCCCGGGACGGCAAAAGCATCCACGGACGCTCCACGTTCCTGCGTCGCGATGGCAGCACGTTTCGCGCCGACTGGAGCATCACCCCACTCTTCGATAGGACCGGGGCACTGCGCTGGTGGATGCTATCGGGTCGCAACGCCAGCGAGCAGGAACAGATCGACGCGCTGCTGGCCGAGCAACGGACGCTGCGACGGGACAGCCACGGCATGGCCCGGCTGGGGGATATGGTCGCGGGCGTGGCCCACGACTTCAACAATGCGCTCACGGTCATTCAGAACCTGACCGCCATGGCGCTGGAGGACCTCGGCACGGCGTCACCATCCGCCGAAGATCTCGCCGTAGTGATCGAAGCCTCCAAGGATGCCGGCGCTCTCGCCCGCAGCCTTACCGCCTTCGGCCGCCGCGGCGCCGGCAGCACCGGCAGGACGGAGCCCTTCGACTTCGACCACATCGTCGATCAGATCGTCGCCGTGCTGCGCCGGGCGCTGCCGAAACGCATCGACGTCGAGACCGACCTCGGCTGCGGCAAGCTGGTGGAGAGCAGCGAGAGCATGCTGCAGCAGCTGCTCTACAACCTGGTGGTGAACGCAGGGGCGGCCATTCCCGGGCAGGGCCGGATCGTCATCCGCAGCCGCGCCAGCGAGGACGAGCATGGCAGGCTCATGGCGGAGCTGGCGGTGATCGACGACGGCTCCGGCATGTCGCCCGAGGTCCGGCAGCGGGTCTTCGAACCCTACTTCACCACCAAGGGCAGTGAAGGTTCGGGACTGGGATTGCCGGCGGTACTGACCCTGGTGGAGCAGCACCGCGGCAGCATCGTCATCGACAGCACCCCAGGTGAAGGCACCGCGGTCATCGTAAGACTGCCGGTGGCCGCAACCCGTTCGGAACAAACCGAAGGCGCGCAACGGCGAGCGCTGGTCATCGACGAGGACGGCCTCATTCTGGAGCTTCTACAGCGCCTTCTGGACCGCTACGGCTTCGACAGCCAGACGGCAACCAGTGGCGCGTCAGCCATGGCCGCCACCTTCGAGGAGGCACCGGACCTGATCATCGTCGATCTCGCGCTCGGCCGTGACAACGGTGTCGAAGTGGCCCTTCGGTTGCGCTCCAGGTTTCCGAACGCCGCCCTGGTGCTGACCACTCAAGGCGTGCTTCCCGACCGGACGGAGCCGCCATTTCCCTTCGCCCACGTCCTGCGCAAGCCATTCACGTCCGGCGACGTCAGACGCATGCTGCAGGAAATCAGACGGCACTGATGCCCCGCGCCGCGAGAAAATCGAGGCTGCGCGCGACCATCGCGTCCGTGTTCACCGCCCCGAATGCGTCACCTACGACCACGTGTCGGGAGCCGCTGCCACCGTCCGGAACCACCATGCATTCCGCATCCGGTACTCGCGCCAGCATGGCCCGGGTGCGTTTCGCGTCAACCACCTGATCGGCGTCACTGAAGATGGCGAGCACAGGTACAGCGATGCGTTCCATGGCGACCCGGCGCACTTTGCGCACCAAGGCATACATGGCCACCAGCGCGTGAGTGGCGTAGCGCAAAGTCCAGTAGCGGGCGTGGGCCTCATGCTCGGCCTCGATGACCCGCTCGCGCCCCAGCAGCCAGTGGATCCAGCGACTGGCGGCCGGCAGGCCAAGGAGCGCGCTACGGCGGTCCACCAACCCGAAGTTCGGTGCGATGAGAATCAGGGCCGCCAGTTCGGGAACGCGACCGGATGCCGCCAGCAGAGTGGCCAGGGTGCCGCCGGTGGAGGTCCCCACCAGAATGACCCGTTCACCGATGCGGCGGCCGATGGTAACGGCCTGCCGGGTGTCGTCGATCCAGGTCTTGGCGCTGCCCTCGCTCAGGGCTTCCGGACCACGGCCATGGCCGGTCAGGCGCGGGTAATAGACATTCGCATAGAGGGGTTCCGCGAGGCGCTCGCAGACGGGCGATGTCTCCATGGGGCTGGCCGAGAAGCCATGCAGATAGACGATGGCGAAGGAACGTCGACGCCGCTCGCCGCCCTGCCAGACGATGCGGGCATGGGCATCAGGACGCAGATCGTCATGCCTGCCCTCGCGTTCCTCGAGCCAGGCATCGAGCTTCTCAAGCTGCAAGGGTGGCTGCTTCACGCGCCGACTGCGTCCTCTGCCATGGCCTCCGCGACCTGTACGCGCAGCGTCTCACGTCGAAAGGGTTTCTGCAGCAGCCGGACCCGCCGCCGTTGGCCAAAATCACTGAACACGTCCACGTCCGCGTAGCCGGACATGAACATCACGCGCAGGCCGGGGCACCGACGCACCACCTCTGCGGCGATCTCCGGGCCGCGTTCCCCGGGCAGGACGACGTCGGAGAGCAGCAGATCCACGGATTCCTGCTCGAGCAGCGCGCGGGCAGCCGTACCGTCCTCGGCCGCGAACACTTCATAGCCGAAGCTGCGCAGCATGGCCACGGTGACCTCACGCACCGTCGCCTCGTCCTCCACCACCAGGATGCGTCCCTGACCCAGGGCCACGGCGTCAGCCCGGGGCTGCTCGTCGCTGAACTGGGGTTCCGCCTCCGCAACCGGCAGGTACAGCCGGACCCGGGTGCCCTTGCCTTCGCGACTGTTGAGGTCGATCTGGCCCCGCGATTGCCGCACGAAACCGTGCACCATCGACAGGCCGAGCCCGGAGCCGTGGACCGCATGCTTGGTGCTGTAAAAGGGTTCGAACGCACGATCGAGGACCTCGGCGGACATGCCGGAACCGGTATCGGCCACCTCGATGCAGACGAAAGCTGTTGCCTGCATTTCGGGAAAGCGTCGGGACACCTCTGTTGCCGCCATGAGCCAGGAGCTGATGGTAATGCGCCCTGGACCGCTCATCGCATCCTCGGCATTGTTCGCCAGATTCAGCAGCGCCGTCTGCAGCTGCGTCGGATCCGCGAGGACCGGCTCCCGCGCCTGATCGTCGAACTCGAGCTGCACCGCGGACCGCAAGGTGCGTTCGAGCATCGTGCGGGTCTCTGCGAACAGCGCTTCGAGCACAACGGCCCGGGGCTTGAGCGGCTGCCGTCGGGCGAAGGACAGCAGACGCCGACTGAGCTCCGTTCCACGCCCCGCCGCCTGCGTGGCCTGCAGCAGCAGAGCACGGGTGTCCGGGTCGCTGATGCGGTCGTCGATCAGCTCGAGATTGCCGAGCACCACCGCCAACAGATTGTTGAAGTCGTGCGCGATGCCGCCTGTAAGCTTGCCGATGGACTCCAGACGCCGGGCCTGCTGGGCGCGCTCCTCCACTTCGAGCCGCTGACTGATGTCCGTGACTGCCACTTGGTAGGCCGGGGCACCGTCCCATTCCACCTGGGAGACGAGCGCGCGCAGCCGGGCTTCGGACCCGTCCCGGCGCTGGATCACCATGTGGTAATCCCGCTCCACGTGCTCTTCGCGCTGGCGCGCGGCCATCCGCTGTCGTGCCCGCTCCTGCTCCGCTGGCGGCAGCAGTCTCATCACCGAGCCGAGCTCGAGCAGCTCAGCCGGCGTGGCGTAGCCCGCAAGCCGCGCAGCAGCCGGGTTGACGTAAACCAGGTCGAAGCCCCGATGAACGATGATGCCGTCCTGGGACGTCTCCACCAGCGCGCGATAGCGTTGCTCACTCTGCGCAAGGCGCTGCTCGAGGCGGACGCGCTCGAGTTCCATGGCCACCCGTACCCTCTCGCGATCGAGGAGCTCGTGGACGGCATCGGCATCCGCAATGGGGCGGCGGAACAGCAGCACGAGAATGCCGCCTGGCGCGTCGCCCTCCCCGGCCAGCGGCACGCCGGCGTAGCCCTCTACGCCCAGCGTGGCGAGCATCTCGTCGTCGGGGAAACGACTGGCCGCTGCGGATCGGATCACATACGGGGTGCTGTCCAACACATCCTCGAAGGGCGTGCCTGCACGCTCGTAGGGCTCACAGTCCCGGGGTTGGCCGTCCACCAGCATGCGTTCGACAGTGACGCGTTCGCTGGGGCCCAGCGTGCCTACGAGCACAAAATCCGCACCGCCGCGCTCCGCGACGCGCCCCAGCAGGTCGTCCAGGAATCGGAGAGACCCGGCAGGCGCAGCGCGGACCGTACCGCCCGCCGAAGGCGCGTCGTCGACCATCGATTCGTGTACCTCTGCCTGGACCGGACAACCTCAGGATGGACCCGAAAAGTCTAGCCCAGGCCCTTGGTTCGTGCCCCGCCAACAGGCGCTTCGCCGCAAGCTGCGAGAATGAAAGCATATTCCTCTGCCAGCTCTCGCAGGGCGTCCCAGCGGCCGGAGACGCCACCATGTCCAGCGCTCATGTTGGTCTTCAGCAACATGACCTGATCGTCACACCGCAGCGCCCGCAGTTTCGCCACCCACTTCGCCGGCTCCCAGTAGGTGACCCGCGGGTCGTTAATGCCCGCCGTCACCAGCAGCGGCGGATACGGACCCTCATGCACGTTGTCGTAAGGTGAGTAACTGCGGATGAGATCGAAGTGGGCGACGCTCTCAATGGGATTGCCCCACTCCGGCCACTCGATGGGCGTCAACGGCAGCGACGCATCGAGCATGGTCTGCAGCACGTCCACGAAGGGCACGTGGGCCACCACCGCACCCCAAAGCTCCGGAGCCTGATTCATAACCACGCCCATCAATTCGCCGCCAGCGCTGCCGCCGGAAATAGCGATGCGGCCGGGGGCAGAGTAGCCCGCTGCAATCAGCCCGCGCGCGACGTCCTCGAAATCATTGAACGTATTCCAGCGCGCCTCCAGCTTGCCCGCTTCATACCACCCGTAGCCGAGATCGTCACCGCCGCGGATATGCGCGATGGCGCAAGTGTAGCCCCGTTCCAGCAGGCTCAGGCGCGCCGCCGAGAATGTCGGTGCAAAGGCGCTGCCATAGGCTCCATAGCCGGTGAGGTAGAGACGACCGCTGCTGTCCACGGGCTGATCGCAGCGACGCACCAGGGACACCGGAATCCGCGCGCCGTCGCGAGCGGGCAGCCACAGGCGCTCGGTCACGTAGCGTCCGGGGTCGTAGCCGGTGGGGATCTGACGCACCTTGCGGGTGATCAAGCGGCGCGCCGCGACCTCATAATCATAGACCGTGTCTGGCGTGACCATGGATGCGTAACCGAGGCGCAGGGTCGGCGCATCGAACTCGGCGTTGCTGCCGAGCCCTACGGCGTAGGCCGGCTCCGGGAAGGACACGAAGTGCTCCGCTCCCTGCCAGTCGCGGATGCGGATCGCATCCAGCCCGTCCCGACGCTCGTGGACGACCAGATGCTCCCGAAAGCAGGTGTGATCAAGCAGGTAGTCGTGGTCGTCGGGGGCGATCTCTTCGCGCCAGTTAAACGCTTCGGGTGCGGTGTCGGGCGTGCTGACGATGCGGAAGTTCTGATGCCTGTCATTGGTCCGGATCCAGAAACGGCCATGGGCATGATCGACGTCGTACTCATGGCCACTGCGGCGGGCGCTGATCAGCAGCGGCGCCGCCAGCGGGTCATGCGCTGGCAGCACCCTGGACTCGCTGGTGACGTGATCGCCGCTGGAGATGACTAGAAAGGCCCGGTCCTGAGTCTCGCCGACGCCGACGAAGAAACTCTCGTCGTCTTCGGTGTAGAGCACAACATCGTCTTTCGGATCCGTGCCGAGGCGATGCAGACGCACCTGATACGGCCGCCAGTTCTCGTTCAGCACGAGATAGAGAAAAGCCTGACCATCTGCAGTCCATACCGGCGCGCCGAGGGTGTTGTCGATGCGATCACCGAGCCGCTCGCCCGTGTCGAGGTCAAGCACCTCGATGTGGAAGCGCTCGGACCCGTCGACGTCACTGGCGTAGGCCAGCAGCCGGCCCGAAGGGTCCACTTCCAGGCCCCCGAGCTGGAAGTAATTCCGACCGTCGGCGAGCCGGTTCTCGTCCAGAATGATCTGCTCATCGCCACCCGCCACGGGCGCACGCGACCAGATCCGGTACTGGTTATCGGGCTCGAAGTGCCAGCGATAGAACCACCCGCCCTCGCGCCAGGGTACCGCAGCGTCGTCCTCCTGCTGGCGGCCGCGTATTTCCGCGAACAGCGACTCCACGGTGTCCGCCAAGGGCGCCATCACCGCATCGAAATAGGCGTTCTCCGCTTCCAGATAGGCGATCACATCCGGATCGCCGACCTCCGGATAAGCCGGATCACGCAGCCAGTGCCACGGATCCTCGATCTCACGGCCGTGCCAGCGACCAGTCCAGGATCGGCGCGGGGCCCGCGGCGGTGGCTGGCTGGTACCGAGTCGTCCACTGTGGCTCATGGGCGCCCCTCAATCGAAAACGGCCGCGCATCATAGTCGCCACGCGCCTGTTCGGCACCCCGGACGCCCTGTATCCTGCGCGCTCGTCGAAACTGGCCGGATACGCCATGAACGAACATGCACTCACCCGCAGCATGGCGGTGTTCTGTGACTTCGAGAACATCGCCATCGGTTCCCGCGACGCCAAGTACGAGCGTTTCGAGATCGCACCCATCCTCGATCGGCTGCTGCTGCGCGGCAACATCGTCGTGCGCAAGGCGTACTGCGACTGGGAGCGCTACAAGGACTACAAGAAAGCGCTGCATGAGGCATCGTTCGAGTTGATCGAGATTCCCCACGTGCGCATGTCCGGCAAAAACTCGGCCGATATCCGGATGGTCGTCGATGCGCTGGACCTCTGCTACACGAAGCCCCACGTGGACACGTTCGTGATCATCAGCGGCGATTCCGATTTTTCGCCGCTGGTGAGCAAGCTGCGGGAAAACGACCGGGTCGTGGTGGGCGTCGGCGTGCGACAGTCCACGTCTGATCTGCTTACGGCCATCTGCGACGAATTCATCTTCTACGACGATCTGGTCGAAAACCGCAAAGCGAGCAAGTCCCGCAAGCGTCGCGGCAGTCGCGGCAAGGCCGCACAGCCGGAAGAGCGGTCGGTGGAAGAGGAAGATCGCGCCAGCGAGGCCATCGACTGGCTGATGGAGATCGTCGAGGCACTGTTCGAAGAGCGCGGCGAGGAGGACAAGGTCTGGGGGTCGATGGTGAAGCAGTCGCTGAAGCGGCGGCGTCCGGGCTTCAACGAGCGGGCCTATGGCTTCAAGAGCTTTGGCGCGCTGCTCGAGGAGGCCCAGAAGCGAGGCCGGCTGACCCTGGTCTCCGACGACAAGTCCGGCGGTTACATCGTCGACGATTACAACGACAGCTGAACGCCAGTCAACGATTCAGGACCCGATAGCCGCGGCCCGACAGACAGGTCTTCACCACCTGCTGCTGTTCCCGCCACGCGTCGCGGCCGCCACGGGCACCCCCGACGATGCCACCGACCCCTGCGCCCCGCTTCGCGCGGTCGGAGCCGCCTGTCACGGCGCCCACGGCAGCCCCCACCGCTGCGGTGCCTGCTGCGTTGGCCGCGACCTTTTCGCCGGTCCGGACCTCTTCCGCGTAGCTCGTGCAATCCGCGAGATCACGCTCGTACTGCGCCATGTCCACGCCCTGCCGGTCGATGATGACGTCGCGGCCGGCCTGACTCGCGCAGCCCGCCCCGGCCATCAAAAGTCCCGCAAGCACGCATGCGTTCAGCGTTCGCATGGTTTCACCTCGTCCTGCTTGGCTGATGATGGTTACTATCTTTCACCCCGGCTGAAGCCAGCCTGAAGGGATCAGTGCCCGACGCCGATCGTCGTCCCCGTGCTGCGCACCCTGCAGCGAATTTCGCTATCGTCCCTGGAAAACTATGAGGAGGACGCCATGGACGCAGCGCTGCCGGCACCGTTCGAATGCCCCGAGGCGCGGGTCATCGATGACTGGGTGGACTACAACGGTCACATGAACATGGCCTTTTACAACGTGGTCTTCGACCAGGCCGTGGACCACGTGTATGACCAGCTCGGCATAGGCGTCGGGTATCTCGACGGGAGCGGCTGTTCCACCTTCACGCTGGAGGCCCACGTCACCTACCTGCGCGAAGTCATGGTGGGCGATCCGCTGCGGGTCACCTGGCAACTGCTCGACTACGACGCCAAGCGGCTGCACTACTTCGAGCACATGTACCACGCCGAGGAGGGCTACCTGGCGGCCACCTCGGAGCAGCTCAGCATCCACGTCGATCTGGGCGAGCGCCGCTCCACACCCTTCTCAGACGCATCGCTGGCGCGTTTCGCCCGGGTTCTCGAGACGCATGCTTCGCTGCCGCGACCGAGTCAGGCCGGCCACGTCATCGGCATCCCGCGGTGACCGCGGCTGCACGGACGCCTCTGCTGCCGCGGGTTCTGCTCGCGCTGCTGGCACTGTGGGCGCTGCTCGGTTACCTGGCCGCGCCCTGGGTTCTGCAGCGCACGCTGCCGGGCATCGTCGCTGCGAACACGACCGCCGAGCTGACGCTGGGCGACGTGCAGTTCGACCCGTTCCGGTTGCGGCTGCTGCTGCACGAGCCGAGACTCGTCGGCCCCCATGACGACCCTGACTTCGAAGCCAAAGAGGTCTTCGCTGCCCGGCAGGTCGAGCTGCGCCTGCTGGCACGAAGCCTGCGCACGTTCACTTCGATCATCGCGCTGGTAGTGGATGCTCCGCAGCTGCGCGTCGAGTTCGGCCCCGACGGCATCCTCAATCTCACCCGCCTCACCGCCGCCGAAGCAGCAGAGACGGCGGAGGGCGCCGCGCCCCCGAACCTCGCCCTGCAGCGTCTGCTGATACGTGACGGCAGCATCGACGTAGTCGATCGCAGCCGCCCGCAGCCCTTCCGGACCCGGGGCGAGCAACTCGCGGTGGATCTCCGCGAGCTGTGGCTGCACGATGGCCCGCCGGCACCGCTGTGGCTCGCCCTGCAGGTGGAAGGAGCAACGCTTGATGTTCGCGGCAGCATCGGCACAGCCCCGGAAGTGGATCTCGAGCTGACGCTGGTGGACGCGCCCCTGGAGCTCGCGGAACGCTGGCTGGCCGGTGAGGGCCCTCTCGCGGCGTTGTCAGGCATCGGCCACGCAGCTGCCCGCCTCACCCTGGACGCTGACGCTGTGCCACGCATTCACAACGGCCGTGTTCAGCTGCAGGAGCTCGGCATCAGTGTGCCACCGCTGCTCGGGCTGGCTGCGCGACTTCAGCTTCTGCACCTCGACGGCGTCATCGGTTCGCTGTGGCCCCTGGATCTCGATGTCGGCAGCCTGGCCATGAAGCAAGGTCGCCTGGATCTGACGTATGCTGGTGAGCGTGAAGAATCCGCGCCGGACCATGTCCCTGCCCCGACGCCGGCCGAAGCTCTGCCCATTCAGCTCAGGCTCGCACGCCTCGACGTTCAGGCCATCGAAACCACCGTCACCGACACCACGTTGCCCATCCCTCCCCGCCTGGCGTTCGGCCTCCGGCGATTCGAGGCGGAGCGTCTGGCCTGGCCAGCCACCGGCGCAGCGCCAAGCCCCCTGCATCTCGACGCAGGGCTCGCGCCGGACGGCCGCCTGGGATTCCGCGGCGACGTCGACCTTGCCCGCAACCGCATCTACGGCGATCTGGACCTGCGCCGCCTGCCGTTGCCTGCAGCCGCCCCCTGGGCCCACGCCTACAGCCGTCTCGGTCTGCGCCGCGGTACGCTCAACACCCGCGGCAATGCCCGCGTCGAATTCGGCGACAACGCGTTCGGCCTGACCCTGACGCTCGACGGCGCCATCGACGACTTCGCCCTCGATGACCCAGACGGAGTCGGACTCCTCGGCTGGCGCCGGCTGGACGTTGCCGGCCTCGCATTCGATCTCAGCGAACGCTGCATCAGCCTGGACAGCGTGGATCTGGTCGCACCCAACCTGCGCTTCGCCCGCCTGGCCGATGGCAGCACGAACCTGGCCGGCATCGGTCCCGTGAACGCAGCCCTCGAAGACGCGGCAGAAGCGAACGCCGTCGAGCCGCAACTCTGGCAGTGGCGTGTGGGTCGCTTCGATCTCCGGGACGGCGACCTGGACTTCATCGACGAGACGCTGGTGATTCCGTTCGCGACTACGGTGGAGGACCTCGCCGGCAGCGTCGAGGATCTGGCCTCCAGCGTGGAGCAGGAGGCGCGGCTGGAGCTCAATGGGCGCATTCCGCCCATGGGCAGCGCCCGCATCGAGGGGCGCGGCATCCCCATGGCACCGTTCGCGCGTTCGGACATCGAGCTCGACTTCCGCGGCGTGCCCATGCCGCGCATGACACCCTGGACCGGAACCTTCGCCGGTTACCGCGTCGCCGGCGGGCGGCTCAATCTGGACATGCGCTACCGGATCGAGGACGGCACCCTCGAGGCCAGCAATCGGATGGAAGTGAACGCCATGCGTCTCGGCGAGCGGGTCGATTCGCCGCGGGCCATGGACATCCCGCTGCGGCTTGCGCTGTCACTGCTGCGCGACAGCAACGACAACATCCTGCTCGACGTGCCCGTCAGCGGCGACATGGACGACCCCCAGTTCAGCCTGCAGCCGGTGATCCTGCGCGCCGTCCGCAATGTCCTGACCAACATCGTCGCCGCTCCGTTCCGACTGCTGGCCGGACTGGTCGGCGGCGGCAGTGGCGCAGACCTCGAGCGCGTGGTGTATGAACTCGGCAGTGCCGAGCTGGATGAGGATCAGGAATCCCAGCTGATGATGCTGGAGACCGCGCTGGGCCAGCGCCCCGCCCTGCAGCTGATCCTGCCCGCCGTCCATGCCGGCGAGGACGACCGCGCGATCCTGCGCGAGCAGGCATTCGAGGACCTGCTCGCCGACACTGCGGACGACCGCGATACGGCCCTGCGACGGCTGTTTGCCAAGCGCTATGGAGAAGACGAACTGGCAGCACTCGAGAACGTGCACCGGGAAGCCGCGACGCAGGACGAAGAACCTGAGGATCACGCAGAAGGCCTGCTGCTGGCGGAACTCGAGAGTCGCCTGCGCACGACGGTGGAGGTACCCGACGAGCACCTCGAGGCGCTGGCCCGCGCCCGCGCCGAGGCGGTCTATATCTATCTCACCGAGGCCGGCATGGGACCCGAACGCATCCGCTTCGCACCCGAGGTCACCGAAGTCGACCGCAGCAACGCACGCGTCCCGCTGCACTTCGAACTCGATGCGACCGAGCTCTAGTGTCCCGACCCCGAAGTTCGCAGCACTGTGAGCTTGACTGCGGTTCGGACACAAGGCGCGCCGAGGAGGCGTATCGGGAATACGTCGACGAGGTGCAACGCGGTGTCCGGGCCGCAGGCAAGCTCCGGCATGCCGGACCACCGGAGGGCGCGGCCTGTATGGCCGCCGGGCGGTGTTGCGTCCGCTCGACGTGGGGCCCGCCACGCCTTCGCGAACGCGCCTTGCCCGGCAGCCATACAGGCTCGCGCACAGACTGCGAACTTCGGGTTCGGGACACTACGACATCCGTCTGGGCGCTGGCTTCAGCCGGCATCGCCGTTGGCTGCGCTGCGGGTCGCGGCAGGGTCGGCGGCGATCCGATCCCCCACGGGCGCGACCCTCAGACCACTCATGGCCTGGGGCAGTTGCGTCGTGATGACGCGCTGCCCCGCGCGCAGTCCCGGCGATCGGACCAACATGCGATAGCCGTTGCCGTTGCCGCTCTCACCCACCACTTCCACGGCCATCGCGACGAGGCGCTCGTCCTCTACCCGGTAGATGCGGTTGTTCTCGTAGATGGCCTGCACGGGAAGTGCGACCAGATCGGGCTGGGCCGGCAGGCTGATGCGCAGGTCGACGACGCGGCCGAGTTCCACGGCAGGTCCGGCTTCAAGTCGGAAGAAGGCATCGATGCCGCTGCGTCCGCTCTTCTGGGCGCTGGCAAGGCGCTGCAGGGTGAGGTCGACCTGGCCGTCCTGCACGTTGAGCGTCGCGGTCACAGGGATGCCGGCCTGCAGCTGACTGCGCAGACGCCCGGCGTAGTCGCCGGTCAGCGTCGCACGGACTTCGAAGCTGTCGGCGTCGGCGAGTCTCACCAGCGGCGTGCCCGGCAGGACCTGATTGCCGCGAGCCACATGGACGGCCAGCACGGGGCCGCTGAACGGCGCCCTGATGCGCGTGCGTTCCAGATCGATGCGGCTGCGCTCCTCGGCGACCTCGGCGCGGGCGACCGCGGCCTGCTGACGCTCGATCCGGTTCGGATAGTTCGCCAGCTCCGCCCGATAGCGGGCAGCGGCCATGCGGGCACGGGCCGCGTCCTCGCGCACCTCGTCGAGCAGCGCTCGCGCCACCATGCGGCGTTCGTAGAGCTCCTCGAAACGGGTGAGTTTCGCGTTCGACAGCAGAACCAGGCCTTCCTGCTCCTCTGCCTCACTGGCAGCAAGGGCGGCATCGGCCTTCAGCGTGGCGAGCTCGGCACGGGCCTGGCGGGTCTCCGCCTGGCGGGCACGCAGATCCAGGCGGGTCTGGGTGGCGTCGAGTTGCACGAGCACGGTGCCGGCTTCGACCCACTCGCCCTCGCGCACCTCCACTGCAGCGACCGGGGCGGCGAGCGGCGCTTCGAGCTCGGTGACAGCTGCGGCCTCGATGCGGCCGTAGACGCTGACAGCAGGTGCGCGCAGGCCGGGTTCCACGACCTGAATCGAGACGGCATGGGCGCGTTCCTCGGCCTCCGCCTGGGGCGGTTTCGGCGTGGTCGCGATCAGGGTGCCGGCGACGCCGACCCCGAACAGCAGCACGACGGCACCGGGCAGGAAACGAACGAGATGATGGCGTTGCAGGAAGCGTTTCATGCCTTCAGATCTCCGTGTTGGATCAAGGTTGCAGGCTGAGCCGTGCGGCTGCTGCGAAAAGCGTTGCCGAGTAGCGCGCGCAGACGCTGATGCGCGCCTGCGATGAGCAGAATCAGGGCCGGTACCACCAGCAGTACGAGCAGGGTCGCGAAGGCGAGCCCGAAGCTCAGGGTCACTGCAATCGGCACGATGAACAGGCCAATGGACGAGGTCTCGAACAGCAGCGGGCTGAGGCCGGCAATGGTCGTCAGGGAGGTGAGGATCACCGCGCGCAGCCGGGCCGTAGCCGCGTACTCCAGCGCGTCCTTCATGGCTGCGCCGGCATCCAGGGCACGCCGGAAGAACGTGACCAGGACGATGGAATCGTTGACGACCACGCCGGTCAGCGCGAAGAACGCGAGCAGGGACATCACGCCCATGTCCATGCCCATGATCCAGTGTCCGGCGATGGCGCCTGTCAGCCCGAACGGAATCGTGATCATGATGGCCAGCGGCCAGATCCAGGATGCGAACACCCAGGTCAGGATGAGATAGATGAACACCAGGGTGAGCAGGGCGCCGCTCTGCATGGTCCTGAGCATTTCCTCGTCCTGCAGGGACTTGCCTGACAGGCCCGATTCCACATCCCAGGTCCGGCGGATCTCCGGCAGCACGTTGTCGCGGACATCGGCGAGGATCTGCATGGCGTTGCCGGCGCTTGCGTCCACCCACGCGCTCACCCGCACGGCGAGTTCTCCGTCCACGTGGCGGATGGTGTCGATGCCGCGCCGCGACTCGAGGCGGGCGACCGTGGCCAGCGGCAGCATGCCGCCGTTGGGCGCCGCGATCTGAAAGCGTCGCAGAGAGGCGAGATCGCGACGCTCGTCGTCCGCGAGCATCACCCGTACTTCGAGCTCGCTCTCGTCGCGATTGAAGATCTGCACCCGGTGCCCGTTGTAGGCGGCGTTGAGCTGACGTCCGAGGGCTGCCGGCGTGAGTCCGAGCGCGCGGCCTTCGGGCGTCAGACTGAAGATCCACTGCTCCCGGCCCCAGGGCAGGTCGTCGCCGACCTCAGTGACTCCGTCGTAGCGGGCCAGGCGCGCAGCGAGATCTTCGGCGGCGGACTTCAGCGTCACGGCATCGCGGCCACGCAAGCGGAACGTGATGTCCGGTCCGCCGGCGTTCGGGCCCCCGGCGACACGCATGCGCAGTTCCTCGACCACGGGCGGGATGACGACGCGCTTCTGCCACGCGTCGAGGAAGGTCTGGGGTGCGGTCGTCCGGTCCTCCTCGAACGCGTAGCCGGTGTGGATCGACGCGTACTCCGCGCCGGTCTGGCGTTCGTTGTCGAAGTTGGCGAGGTGGTTGCGGCTCACCCAGTGCTCGATGTTCTCCGCACCGAGTTCGTCCCGGGTCGCGAGCAGCGTGTCCTCGAGGTGCTCGATGAAGCGGTCGCGCTCGGCGGGGGTTGCTGCGGCGGCGAAGCGGATGTCCGCCTGCAGGCTCTCGAACTGCATGCCGGTGACCATGTTAAGACCGACCCGCTGGGAGGCGACGAGAGAAAAAGCCATGGCCATGGCGGCGATGGCGCAGCACAGCGTGACACCGGGCCGTGCCAGTGCCCGCTGCAGCAGCGGACGGAACCACTGCTCGCGGAAGGCCTCGAACCCGGCATCGAAGCGGGCGCGGAAACGACCGGGCACCGCTGCGGGACGTTCGAGGCTGGTCTTCAGGTGGTGGGGCAGGACCAGGAAACATTCCACCAGCGAGGCCAGGATGATGCACAGCAGGACCGTGGGCAGGGTCAGGATGATCTCACCGAACGGCCCCCCGAACAGCAGCAGCGGAGCAAAGGCGGCCAGCGTGGTGAGGGATGCGGTCACGACCGGTACCCACATGCGCCGGGCGCCGGCCACGGCCGCGGCCTGCGCATCGAGCCCCTGTTGATGATGGGTGACGATGTCCTCGCCCACGACGATGGCGTCGTCCACGACGATGCCCGTCGCCATGATGAACGCGATCAGTGCCAGGATGTTGATGCCGCCGTCGAACACGCCCCAGTAGATGGCCAGCGCCATGGCGAAGCTGACGGGAATGCCGAGGGACACCCAGCCGGCTACCCGGCCGCCGAGGAACAGCAGCAGAACGAGCACGACCAGGGCGAGTCCCGTGAGGCCGTTCTTGCCGATGAGCATGAGCTGATCGGCGAGAAACTCCTTCGCCTCCCAGGTGATGCTGAGTTCGACGCCCTCCGGCAGTCGTGGCCGCGTATCGTCGAGCCAGTCGTGGACGATCTTCGAGGCAAAAAACGCATCGGTGCTGCGGGAGCGGTTCAAGACCATCTCGATGGCGGGCCGGCCCCGTTGCCGGACCTGCACCTGGTCTTCGCGGCTGCGGTGCTCGATGCGGGCGAAGTCCTTCAGGCGCATGAGATCGCCGTCGCGAACGAGTTCGAGTTGTTCGAAACCGGTGACGGAGCGCTGCTGATCGAGTCCCCTCAGCTGACGGGCGCCCTGGGCCCGCCCCACCGTGCCGGCGGGTACGTCCGCGGACAGCCGTGCGATCTCATCGGCCAGTTCCGTGAGCGTCATATCCAGCTCGGTGAGCGCACTGCTGCCCACCATGATGGCCAGTTCCTGCTCGGGCAGCCCCTGCAGGCGGACGTCCTCCACACCGCGCGCCCGCAGCTCGCGTTCGAAGCCGCGGACCAGCGGCACCAGTTCGGCAAGTTCGCCGGGCCCGGTCACCAGGATGGTGGCGATGTCCTCCAGGTTGCGGTCGATGTAGATCAGCGGTGGCTCGATGTCGGAAGGCAGGTTGCGAACGGCGGACACCTGCTGCTTGACGCCGTCCAGCGCCCGGGTCAGATCTGCGCGATGGTCCATTTCCACCAGCATGCGGGACCGTCCCGGGATGGTGATCGAGCGGACCTCCTTGATGTCTGCCAGCGTGCGCAGTAGCTGCTGCACCGGGATCGTGATCATCTGCTCCACGTCTTCGGCGCCGGCCCCGGGCCAGTGGATCTCCACCCAGACCCCCGGCCACTGCACGTCCGGGTCGAACTGGGTGGTAACATGGCGCGCCGCCCAGGCACCGGCCAGGATCATCATGATCATGACCAGATTCGCGGCCACCTTGTGGCGGGCGAACAGCTCCATCAGCGAAAACCCGCCTTCTGTGGAGACCTGCCGGTATGGTGGAGCGATCCGTCGTGGTGTCATGGCCCGTGGCAACGTCCAGAGTGGTTCTGATGCAGAACGCATTCTCAGGATTCGTGCCAGCTCTCATGAATTAGGTAACTGTCTGAAATTAAATGTTTTATTTTTACGCCTGGAGCACGTAAAACAAGGCGCGGTGGCGACTTTCACCAGCGAATGGCAAATTCCGCCAGCGAAGCGTTCAGCCCGTATCGATGAACGAAGTGGCCCAGGGATGGCGCCATTGCATCTCGAGCCTGCCCGAGGGGGATGAGTTGGAAGCGAGCAACACCCTGATTCTGCTTGGCGGCGTGCTGCTGTTCGTCAGCGTCCTCGCCAGCCTGGTGTCGGCGCGACTCGGATTGCCGCTGCTGCTGGTGTTCCTCGGTGTGGGCATGCTGGCCGGCGAGGATGGACCGGGCGGCATCGTCTTCAACAATCTCGACGTCGCCATGCTGGTGGGACATCTTTCGCTGGCGGTGATCCTGCTCGATGGCGGCCTGCGCACCCAGATGAAGACGTTCCGGGTGGCGTTGCGTCCAGCGCTGTCACTGGCAACCGTCGGCGTCATCCTCACGGCAGGTGCGGTGGGCCTGTTCTCCTGGTGGCTCCTGGACCTCGACTGGAGGGTGGCATTACTGCTCGGCGCCATCGTCGGGTCCACGGACGCAGCGGCAGTATTTGCGTTGTTGCGCCGCTCTGTCGCGCGGCTCAACGAGCGGGTGGAAGCCACGCTCGAGATCGAATCGGGTTCCAATGACCCGATGGCCATCTTCCTGGTCATCGTCATGGTGGAGTGGCTGCGACTGGGCGAGGGTCCCGGCGTCGGAGCGCTGGGGCTGACGCTGCTGCTGCAACTGGGCCTCGGCGTGCTGGGCGGCATCCTCGGCGGTCGCCTCATGGCCACGCTGCTGGCCCGGGTGCGACTGGTGGAAGGCCTGTATGCCCTGCTGGTCGTCTCCGGCGGCCTGGCCCTGTTTGCCGGCATCAACCTGCTGGGAGGCAGCGGCTTCCTGGGCATCTATCTGGCTGGACTCGTGGTCGGCAATCGGCGCAGCGAAGCCACGGAGCACGTGCTGCGGGTCATGGACGGGCTGGCCTGGCTGTCCCAGGCCGGCATGTTCCTCGTGCTCGGCCTGCTGGTGAAGCCGTCCCAGATGATCATGGATGCCCCGCAGGCTGCGCTCATCGCTTTGTTCCTGATCCTGGTCGCGCGGCCTGTTGCAGTTGCAATCGGACTGCTTCCGTTCCGTTTCCCGCCCCGGGAGGTGGGCTTCATTGCCTGGGTCGGACTGCGCGGGGCGGTCCCCATCGTGCTGTCCGTGTTTCCGATGATGGCGGGACTGCCGCAGGCGGAACTGCTGTTCAATGTCACCTTTGCTGTGGTGCTGGTGTCGCTCATGATTCAGGGCACCACCGTGCCTTTGGCGGCGCGCCTGTTCCGGGTGGAGGTGCCGGCACTCGGCGAGCCCATTGATCGTCAGGTGCTCGATCTGCCGGCGCGGCAGCCCTACGAACTGGTTCAGTTCCAGGTGCAGCCTGAAACCTTTGCGATCGGGCGTACCTTCGATGAGGTGGTGGATGCCTCGTTTCCAGAGCACAGTGCCTGTGTGGGATTGATTCGTGACCGTGAATTGATCGATCCGGGTCCGGACGCGCGATTCCAGGCTCACGATCTTGCGTTGCTGCTGCTGCCGCTTGACAGCTACGAGCAGGTGGCCGCCTGTTTCGCCCGGTTGCCGGCAGAGGGACCGCTGGCGGCCAAAGCGTTCTTTGGCGAGTTCGAGCTCGCAGCGAATGCGCCCGCGGATGACGTCGCCGCACTGTACGGCCTCGAGCTGCGCCCGCAGGAGCGCGGACGCACGCTCGAGGAGCTCATTGGTGCCCGGCTTGGGGCCCGAGTGGTGGTGGGCGATCGTGTCAGCCTCGGCGCCAGTCGCCTGACCGTGCGGGAAGTCGTGGACGGGCGCCCGGTCCGGGTCGGCGTCAAGCTGGCGGAGGGGTGATGCATCGAGCGCTGACCCTGTGTCTGATTCTGTTGCTCGCAGCCTGTCGCAGTGGAGCCATGCCCATAGGACCCGCTACCGAAACGGGCAGACTCGAAGCGGACGCCTTCGTGGCGGCGGACGGTACTCGGCTGCGCCTGCACAGCTGGGAGCCGGATGGATCGCCGCAGGCAGTAGTCCTGGCACTGCATGGGTTCAATGACCATGGCGGCGCATTCGCGGCGATCAGCGATGTGCTCACCTCTGCCGGTGTGCGCATTTACGCCTACGACCAGCGCGGCTTTGGCACGTCGGAGCATGCAGGCCTGTGGCCGGGAAAGGATGTACTGGCCAGTGATGCGCGCTTGGTCCTCGGGCTCCTGAAGGCGCGGTATCCGGATGTCCCGCTGCATCTGCTCGGCAAGAGCATGGGTGGCGCGGTGGCGATGCTGGTGCTTGCGGCTGACGATGCGCCGCAGCTCGCCAGCACCGTCCTCCTGGCACCGGCGGTGCTGGGACAGGCCGTGATGCCCGGCCACCAGCGACTCGCCCTGTGGCTGGCCGAACGGCTGGTGCCGGGACTGCCGCTGTCGGTGGAGCTCGGTCAGGCGCTGGGTTACGAACCGTCGGATCAGCCTGAGGTCATGGCCGCGCTGCGCGATGATCCTCTGGTTCTGGACCATCCGCGGGTCGAAGCCGTGGCGGGGCTGGCGGATCTCATGGACCGGGCGTTCACGCTGGCGCCGAAGGTCCAGGGTGAGGTGCTGATGCTGTACGGCAGCCAGGACGACCTGGTGCCGAAGTCGGCGATCTGCAAGTTGCTCGAGGGTCTGGTCGGAGACCGTGCAGCCGGGTCCTGGCACCTGCGCGTCTACCCGGACGGTTACCACATGTTGACCCGCTACAGTGCTGCAGCGAAAACCCGGCAGGACATGCTCGCCTGGTTGTTCGCCACCGCTTCGGATGAGGCGTCCGCATGGCTGACACCGGAGCGGGGTCTGGCGGAGCTTGAGTGCAAGGCCGACGTCAGGCCGTCACCACGCTGACGATCACCGCGATGACCGTGGCGATGGCGAGCACGACGGTGTAGCAGAGCCCGATCAGGAAGAACTTCAACAACGTGAAGCCCCAGCCCTGCTGGTACACGTTCCGCTGCATGAGGTAGAGGTGGATCGGGATCCACCACCAGGCGGCCGCTGCCAGCCAGCCCAGACCCACGTCGAGCAGCCAGATGCCTCCGGAAGCCAGCGCGTGCAGACCGTTGAGGGCGAATCCCATGAGGACGGCGAGTCCGAGAAAGCTGTGGGCATGGAGCGCAACCACCAAGTGCTCCATGTAGAGGCGCCCGTGGAACAGGTAGAAGGTCTTCAGCAGCAGCGCAAACACGGGCATCAGCACGAACAGCACCGGCGGCAGCAGGCCGAAGAAGCGACGGATCAGCCTTTCCGGTTCCTCCTCCAGCCGATTGATGTTGCGCACGCCCCGCTCGATCCAGTTCTCTAGTTGCGTCCTCGCCGCATCCGGTAACCAGTCCGGGAGGTCCAGATCACCATCGCCGACGGTGACGAAGTCATCCGATGACACGCGGAAGCTGGTCCCACCTGGAGCAGGTGGCGGCTCCCGCCCCTCTGCCAAGGCCTCATCCCGCGCCTCGAGCCAGGCGCGCCGCTGTTCGGCCGTCCGTTCCAGCGCACGTTCTGCAGTGCGGATGCCGCCTAGGCCATAGGCTCTCTGCGGGTCGGCTTCCATTTCCGCCCGGGTCTCGGCGAGGTCCGCCTGCATCCGGGCAAGCTGCTCATCGAGTTCCTCGATGCTCTCCGCGCGCTGCAGGGGATTCACGTTGTCGAGCCCGAAGGGCGTATCACCCAGGTTCCACTGCAGGACCAGGAAGGTCAACACCGTGAGCACGAAAAACAGCCGGAACGGCAGCACGTGGCGCATACGGCGGCCGGCCAGGTAATCGCGCGTAATCCTGCCTGGAAAGAGGTAGAGGGGCACCAGCGTGCGCCAGATCCGCGAGTCGTACTCGAACACCGTGTCGAGAAAGTCGTAGGCGATGTTTTTCAGCGGCCGAACCAAGCCTTTTACCGGTTGGCCGCAGGCGTGGCAGTGGGAACCCTGCAGCGGAGTTCCGCAGTTCAGGCAGGATGCCGTCTCCAATGCCCCGTTCCCCAGGCGACCCCTATGTGCCCACGCAGTCTACCCAGACCAACCTTATCCCGACAGTCGTGGATGCCGTGATGGCCGGCCTGAGACCGAGCCGTTGCAGTGCTTGTCCAGGCTTTCTTCACGTACTCGTCTGGCGCCAGAGTGGGCTCGTTGGGACGATGAGGACGATGAGCAGTGCCATGATGGGGCCGGAAACGAGGACCACCGCCCCTGCGGGCCGGAAAAAGCTGATTTCGCGCCCATGATGAAGCCGGGAGCCAGAACGTGGCGAGGCAGGCCTGCAAGGCCCGACGCGGCGTTGGCGCTGATGACAGACCTGCCGAGGCGTCAATGGGCGCCTTCCGTGACCAAGCAAATCACTCGGGTTCGAGCACGTCCCGCAGCCGTTCGAGCCGCTCATCCCGTGTCCCTGATGCTTCGGCCTGTTCCAGCGCCTGTTGCGCGTTTGCGCCCTGTGCGACGCGGTGCAACGCCCACACCTCGCCGGCACGATTGCCGCTTGCGCAGTGCAGCAGTACACCTTCGCCGGAAGCCAGCGACGCCTCCAGTTCGCTGCCGACGCGGGTGATGAGTTCCCCTTCGGCGAGTTCGCGACCCAGGGGTAGATTCAGATAGCGCAGGCCGCGCTCCTGCGCGGCGCGCTCCGTGTCCTCGATGCCCTCAGGTGTCGTTCGCAAATCGATGACGAGACCCACTCCAGCTTCCGCCATGGCATCGAGATCCGCCTCGCTCGGGGGGCCGCCGAGCCAGACGTCGTCCTTGGGTTGGCTGAACTCGCCCGCGCTGACCGGCAGCGCCCAGGCGAGCGCGAGGGCGATGGTCAGGAATGCGATGCTTCGCTTCATGTCGCTGTCTCCGTTTGCGATGCGATCCAACGTTCCACTGCGGCCTCGAGCAGGTCGAGCGGCAGCGGGCCGTTGCGCAGGATCAGGTTGTGGTAGGCGCGAATGTCGAAGTCTTCGCCCAGCCTTTTATCGGCTTCACGGCGCAGGGCCTCGAAGCGAAGCTGGCCCACCTTGTAGGCCAGGGCCTGCCTGGGGATGGCCATGTAGCGCTCGGCTTCAGATACCGCCCGCGCGCGCCCGACGCTGGAATTGTCGAACATGTATTCTAGGACATCGTCACGGCTCCAACCATGCAGATGCAAGCCGGTGTCCACCACCAGGCGGATTGCCCGCCAGAGTTCGGCATTGAGCATGCCGAAGTACTGGTAGGGATCCTGATACAGGCCCAACTCCCGGCCAAGGGATTCTGCATACAGCGCCCAGCCCTCGATGAAGGCGGTGTTGCCGCCGAAACGGCGGAAGCGTGGCAGCTCAGGTTGCTCCTGCTGCAGGGCGATCTGGTAGTGGTGACCGGGGACCGCCTCGTGCAGGAACAGCGATTCCACCGCCCAAAGCGGCCGCGCAGAGAGGTCATAGGTGTTGACAAAAAAGATGCCTGGACGACTGCCGTCTGCTGCGGGGCGCATGTAGGATGCGCCCGCTGCTGAACGCTCGCGGTAGGGCTCCACGGGTCGGATCTCGTATCTCGCGATCGGCGTCAGATCGAACAGCGCATCGAGTCCATCCTCCACCCGCTCCCGCAGGGCCTCGTAGGCGGCGAGCAGTTCCTCCGGGTCATCCACGTAGAAGCGCGGATCCGTCGCGGTGAACTCGAAGAAGTCGTTCAGATCGCCTTCGAATTCCACCTCATGCATCACGCCGCGGATGGCATCGTGGATGCGCTCCACTTCGGCAAGGCCGATGTCGTGGATTTCCGCTGGCGACAGATCCGTGGTCGTGGTGCCACGCACCAGCCATGCATACCAGGCATCACCATCCGGCAGCGCGTGCATGCCGTGGGTCGAGCGTGCAGCAGTGATGTACTCGTCGGCGATGAAGTCGTGGAGGCGCTCGTAGGCGGGCAGCAGCACATCTGCGATAGCGGTCTGGTAGCGCTCCCTCAGGGCGTTCGCGGCTTCCTGATCGAGGTCCTCGGGAAGGCTGTCCAGGGGGCGCACGAACAGACTGTCCTCCACCGGCACGATGTGGGCTGCGAGCTGGTCCGTGACCCGTTCCATCAGGATCGCGGGCTGGGCGATGTCGTTCTCGATCCCGCTACGCATGTTGCGGATGGCCTGCTCGACCCAGCGGGAGAAATCGCTCATGCGGCCGATGAAATCGTCGTAGTCCGATTCGGTCTCGAATGGCTGTGCACCCTGACCGGAACCGAGCTGAGCCATGGTGTTGCCCATGTTCCGGAACTGGTTGACGGGCATCAGGTGCTCGGGGAAGTCGAATCCTTCAATGGTGTGCCGCCGCTCGCGCAGAAAGATCTCGCGACTCAGGCGATCGTCCGGATGCAGAGCGGTGGCATCGATGGCAGCGACTTTCTCGAGGAAATCCTGCTCGATGGCAAGGCTCTCCGCCAGGTAGTCCGGTGCAATGGTGATGGCGAGCCGGTCATTGAAACGATGGTCACCGATGAACGTGGCCCGCAGCGGATTGCGTTCGATCTGCAGGTCGAAGTAGGCCTCGAGGATGTCGTGCAGTTCGATCCCGGCCGCGGCGGGATCGGCGGCCGGAAATGCTGGAGGTGGAGCTTCGGCATTTGGTCCGCAGGCGCTCAGCAGCAGGACGAATGTCAGGGGCAGCAGCAGTTGTACTCGAAACGTCATGGCATGGGGCTGTGTCGCTCTCGGGGCTGCATATGATACGCGGGAATGAACGTGTGCTCGATCTCGGCCTCGAGTACCCGGCGCCGGGTCTGGCTGGCTCGCGCATACTGCGCCTGGAGTTCTTCCCGCAGCGATTCCCGGCCGGCGGTCAGGGCCGCATGCAGGGCGGCCTCGAAATCGTCCCTGTTGCGCGTCTCGTCGATGCGCAGCAGGAGCCAGTCGGTTCCGACCCAAGCTGCGGTTCCAGCCAGCAATGCGCAGCCGATCGCGGCGGGACCCGCAGGGGCGCAGCTGAGAGCGCCGCCAGCCGCAGCCGTGCCGGCACGGCTCGCTGTTCGCGATGCAGTCCGGGTGGCCGCTGCCCGTCCTGTGGCCGCGGCGCGCCGGCTGGCCGCGCGCCAGATCATGGGGCCGGCAGCGACGCCTGCACCCACGGATCCGCTGGCAGACAGACGCGCAATGAACTCGGGGTTGTCATAGCCGGTGAGGCGTGCAGTGAGCGGGTTGAGGTTCAGGCTGCGAGGCTGGTCTCCAGGGACAGTGATCGCGTGCTGCTCGAGTTCCCGGGTAAGTTGTGCCACCCACGCTTCGCGCGTGGCGCGGCTTTCTGTTGCAAAGATGCCGTCCACGCGTTGCCGCACGTCATCGAGGTGCTCCGTGAGCAGCCGATCGCCGAACAGCAGTCGTTCAGTCCGTTCGGCGAGGTGGTCCGGCTCCAGGACGCCGCCACGAATCAGCAGGGGCAGTAGCAGGCGAGTGTACTCACCTGCCATGGAGTAGTACCAGTCCGCCAATTCCGGAACCCGCGCGTGGGCCACGGTGAACAGGGCATCGAGGTCTTCGTCGAGGCGACTGCCCGCAGTGGCGAGCATGTTGGTTTCACCACTCTCGAAATGCTCAAGCGTCCAGCGCTCGAGCCACGGCAGACGCTCCCGCGGCAGGCGGTAATTGCTCTCACCAAGGCGCAGTTCCACAGCAGCGGGGACGCGCTCCGACTGCAGCACGACCGGCTGCCAGGCCAGGGCCAGCAGCACTGCGAAACCCGCTGCCAGGAGCGCGAGTTGCAGGGCCAAGGGAAGGTGATTAAAACGTGGCATGCGGCCGCTTCCAGAGCGTTGGCAGGAGCATAGTCCCGACGCAGCAATGCAGCCAGGCCCAGACAAAAAGCGCACTTTTTGCCACCACGAGCAGCCAGCCCAACCATTGCAGCAGCGGCCATTCCAGACGTGGCAGCGCGTGTTGCGCGAGCCACCAGCTGACGCCTTCAAACGCGGCGGCGATGCTGAGGACCTGCAGCAGCAGCGGGCTGGCCGCCTCTTCCCGGACCGCAAGATGCCAGGCTGCCTGCTCCAGCGTGGCTTGGGTGAAGTCCGGACCGGGGCGCCACATGGCCAGGCTTACAAGCGCGGCGCACAGCACGATGAAGGTCAGCGTCAGCGTGAAGCGCCACGCTGATTCCGGCAGGTAATGTGCGGAAACGTGGCGCCTGAAGGTGCGGGTTGCGAGCGCCCGCAGGCCCACCAGCAGCAGCAGCGAAACGAGCAGCAACACGACTTCGACCGGGGCATGCAGGCGCAGGACACTCACGAACAGTACGGCTGCGAGCCCGCCGGCCAGCAGCAGGTGCGCCAGCAGCAACAGAGCACCGCCGCGCAGCCAGCGGCGCAGCGGACTGCCTTCGGCGACGTAAGCCTCGAGCCACGCCCGCCGTCTGACGCGCACCCGCATGAACGCCCCTGAGCCGATCAGCAGCGTCATGACTGACCAGACGATGATGACGCCGGAGTCGGGCAACAGGCGTCCGGAATGCTGCACTGCCACCAGGCCGAATCCCAACGGCAGTAACCACAGCAGATCATCGAGAGCACGAGGCTGGCTGGGATGCATGATGCCTGTTTCGAGTTGCGCTGCGTATTCGTCATCGTAACACCCGTGCCCTCAGTCGCCTGGGATGCCGCGCACGGTGTCCGGCCCGGGTGAGATGGATGAGTGGATTCGCGGCGCGCTTCCTTGTTCGGGCGCGCGAAGTTAAGACAACTCAAGGCCGCATTGTTTCCATCCCCTCTGGCCGGCGGATGTGCCAGCATGCAGCTGCCTTTACGGGCAGGTCATACGTGAGGCTCCGATGGCCGTGCGGCACAGTTCTGCGCGCCGCCTTGAGAGCTTCGCCAGCTGGAGTCCTGCATGCAACCTGACAGTCGCGATTTCTGGTTCCTGCCCCTTGGAGGTACCGGCGAGATCGGCATGAACCTGAATCTCTACGGCCATGCCGGGCGCTGGCTTATGGTCGACTGCGGTGTCACGTTCGCCAAGGAGGGGCAGCCCGGTCCGCATGTGCAGATGGCGGATCCCGCGTTCATTACGGCGCGCCGCAAGGATCTGGTGGCGCTGCTTGTGACCCATGCCCATGAGGACCACGTGGGTGCGGTCGCTCACCTCTGGCGGCGCCTGCGCTGCCCCGTCATCACTTCGCGGTTCACCGCCGCGGTGCTTGCACGCAAGCTGGCCGAGGCCGGCCTGACCGGGCGAGTTCCGATCACGGAGGTCGAAGCCGGCGCGAGGATTGATGTCGGACCCTTCAACGTGGAGTGGTTGCGGTTGACTCATTCCATTCCGGAGGCACACGCCCTGATGATTCGCACCCCCGTCGCACGTGTCTTGCATACCGGGGACTGGAAACTGGACCCGGATCCCGTGGTCGGCGCCGCGCCGGTGGCGGCCCGCTTTCAGGCGCTGGCGGAGGAGGGCATCGACGCGATGGTGTGCGATTCCACCAATGCCATGGTGAGCGGGCATTCCATCTCCGAAGGCGCCCTGCGGCCCGGGCTCGAGAAAGTGGTTGCGGAGGCAACCGGGCGGGTGATCGTCACGGCCTTCGGCAGCAACATCGCCCGCCTCCACACCCTTGCCCAGGTCGCGAAAGCCACGGGTCGACACTTCACGGTGCTGGGGCGTTCGCTGGAAAACATGGTCGCTGCGGCGCGGACCTCCGGTCTGTGGCGTCCGGAGCGGGATCCGGTCTCGGCAGCCGAACTCGGTTACCTGCCGCGTCACGAGATCCTGGTGGTTGCCACGGGCAGTCAGGGCGATCCTGGCGCGGCGCTGGACCGGCTGGCACGCGCTACCCACCCTGTGCTGGAACTGGAGGCGGGTGATCGGGTGGTGTTCAGCTCGCGGGTGATTCCGGGCAACGAAAGGACGTTGGAGCGACTGATGCGGCAGCTCGAACGACGTCGCGTGGACGTGGTGACGGCCGAGGACGCCCTGATTCATGCCTCGGGCCACCCCTGCGAGGACGAACTGAGAACGCTCTACGGCTGGGTGCAGCCGCGCATCGCGATTCCCGTTCACGGCGAGCCGCCGCACCTGGGCGCGCATGCGAGGATCGCCCGCAGCTGCGGCGTGCCGGTGCAGCTCGTCGGACGCAACGGTGATCTGTTCATGATCGCTCCGGTGCCGGGCATGCGGCCAGATCAGGCGCCCTGCGGCCGCATTGGACTGGGATCGGAGGGGCTCGAAACACTGCCTTGTCAGCGTCCGGAGCGCCCAAACATGTCTCGAAGCGTGGTTTCCGAGTGAGTTGCTGTCGCGTCCGTGGTAACATCGTCCGCGCTTTTCGGTCAATCATCTGAAAACTTCCCAGTTTTCAACGCTTTAAGGCAATTCGACCCGATGTGGACGAAGCCTCACGGCGTTGTGTACTTGTTTGCGAAGGATGGCAGGACCGGTCCAGGGACTTTCACGGCTCAGATTCAGAGAACAGACATGGCTGACCTCTCGCTCTATCGGAACATTGGTATCTTCGCCCACGTGGATGCGGGCAAAACCACCACCACCGAGCGCATCCTCAAACTCACCGGGAAGATCCACAAACTCGGTGAAGTGCATGACGGCGCTGCAACCACCGACTTCATGGAACAGGAGCAGGAGCGCGGCATCACCATCCAGTCCGCCGCCACCAGCTGCTTCTGGAACGGCTACCGCCTGAACATCATCGACACGCCCGGCCACGTTGACTTCACCATCGAGGTCTACCGTTCGCTCAAGGTGCTTGATGGCGGTGTCGGGGTGTTTTGCGGCTCCGGCGGGGTCGAGCCCCAGTCCGAGACGAACTGGCGCTACGCCAACGAGTCCGAGGTCGCACGCATCATCTACGTCAATAAACTCGACCGCGTGGGTGCCGATTTCTATCGCGTCGTGGACCAGGTCAGAAACGTGCTCGGCGCCCGTCCGCTGGTGATGGTGCTGCCCATCGGCGAAGAGGACGACTTCCGCGGGATCATCGACCTGCTCACCGAGAAGGCCTGGCTCTGGGACGAGTCCGGTGATCCGGAAAAGTACGAGGTCATCGACGTTCCCGAAGAGTACAAGGAGCGCGTTGCCAAGTACCGGGAAGAGCTGATCGAGACTGCCCTCGAGCAGGACGACGACCTGATGGAGGCTTACCTCGAAGGTCAGGAGCCGGCTATCGAGGACATCAAGCGTTGCATCCGTAAGGGCACGATCAAGCTTGACTTCTTCCCCACGTACTGCGGCTCCTCGTTCAAGAACAAGGGCGTGCAGAACGTGCTCAATGCGGTGGTGGATTATCTGCCCTGCCCGACGGAAGTCGAACCGCAGCCGGAAATCGATCTCGAAGGCAACGAGACGGGCAAAGTGGCCATCGTCGATCCCGACGGTCCGCTGCGGGCACTCGCGTTCAAGATCATGGATGACCGCTACGGTGCGCTGACGTTCACTCGGATCTATACGGGCAAGCTCAAGAAGGGCGACAGCGTTCTCAATACGTTCACCGGCAAGACCGAACGCATTGGCCGGATCGTGGAAATGCACGCGAATTCCCGGGAGGAGCGCGACTCCGCCCAGGCGGGCGACATCGTCGCGTTGCTCGGCATGAAGCATACGCAGACCGGGCATACGCTCTGCGATCCGGACAATCCGGCGACCCTCGAACCGATGGTGTTCCCGGATCCGGTCATTTCCATCGCCATTGCGCCGAAGGACAAGGCGGGCATGGACAAACTCGGCGTCGCCCTGCAGAAAATGGTGCAGGAAGATCCCTCTTTCCGGATCGTCACGGACGAAGACTCCGGCGAGACCATCATGAAGGGCATGGGTGAATTGCACCTGGACATCAAGGTGGACATCCTGCGCCGCACCCACGGTGTCGAGGTGGTGGTCGGTAAGCCCCAGGTGGCCTACCGGGAGACCATTACCCGCCGCATCGAGGACTCCTACACCCACAAGAAGCAGACCGGCGGCTCCGGCCAGTTTGCGAAGATCGACTATGTGGTCGAGCCGGGTGAGGCCAACAGCGGCTACCAGTTCGAGTCCAAGGTCAGCGGCGGCAACGTGCCGCGGGAATTCTGGCCGGCGGTGGAGAAGGGTTTCCGCGTCAGCATGGATGAAGGCGTGCTGGCCGGCTTCCCGCTGCTCGACGTCAAAGTCACGCTGACTGATGGTGGCTTCCACGCAGTGGACTCGTCAGCCATCGCCTACGAGATTGCCGCCAAGGCAGCGTATCGTCAGTCGGTGCCCAAGGCGGGCCCGCAATTGCTCGAGCCTGTCATGAAGGTGGATGTCTACACGCCTGACGATCATGTCGGCGACGTGATCGGCGATCTCAACCGACGCCGGGGCATGATCAAATCCCAGGAACCTGGTCCAACCGGTATTCGCGTCAAGGCGGAATGTCCGCTTTCGGAGATGTTCGGCTACATCGGTGACCTCAGGACCATGACATCTGGTCGTGGGCAGTTCTCGATGGAGTTCTCCCACTACGCACCGTGTCCGTCGAATGTGGCCGACGATGTCATCAAGGAAACCCTGGAGCGCAAGGCCGCGCGCTGATCGTCGCCACAGGCCTGAGGCTGTAACGAAGGAGCCCGGCTGTCGCAGGACAGTCGGGCTTTGCGTTTCTGGAAGCCGCCAGCCCGGAACGACTGGTCGTAGTCCATTCAGAGAGCTTCGGTCATGCCGACCGTCTCGACCGGGTCCAGGCGTAAATCGCCGCCCCGATCAGCAGCACGACCAGGGTTACCGCCAGCGACAGCCACTCCACCTGGCTCAGCAGGATGCCGCAGACGAGAAAGGCTCCGATGGGAATCGTCCAGCCGAGCGGAACCCGATAGCCCTCAGCCTCTGGAAACAGTCTGCGCAACCTGGGCATGGCGGCGATGCAGGCCATGTAGATCCCGACCCGCACCAGCGAGCTCATGGCGGCAAGCCAGATGAACGAGCCATAGGCCGCCAGCAGGAACCCCAGGGCCGCGAACACCATAATCGAGCGTGACGGTGTCCGATAGGCCGGATGTACCATGGCGAACCATGCCGGCAGTGAGCCTTCGCGCCCCAGCGCATACGTCAGCCGCGGCGCGGTGAACATGGCGCCTGCAACGTTGCCGCCGACGGAGACAATCACCCCAATGGTGATGAGCAGCGCACCTGCGGTCCCGAACAGCGCAGCACCCACGTCCACCAGCGGTGCCTCGGAAGCACCCAACTCCGGCAGGACCGCCAGCGCGACCATCTGCAGCAGCACATAGAGCAGGGTCACCAGGCCCAGAGCCCAGAACAGACCTCGTGGCATGGCGCGGGCGGGATCCTTCGTCTCCCCGGCCGGCACCAGCGCGTTTTCCCAGCCGACGAAGGCGTAGATCACGATCAGCGCAGCGGTTCCGAAATCCACCACCGGCGGCAGTGCGCTGCGCTCGGGCAGCAGCGCGCCGGGATCGACCCACGCCAGACCCGCGCCAACGAGTATCAGCAGGGGCAGGAACTTGAGGACCGTGAGCACGCCGATGGTGCGCATGGCCTGACGGACGCCGATGATGTTGACGATAGCCAGCGCGCCTATCACCAGGGCGAGCAGGATGAGGCGCAGCATCGCGCTGCCTGCAGCGGGCCAGAAAAAGGCGAGCGTCGCTACCAAAAGGTTCACGTTGGCTGCGAAGGCGGTGAGGCGGGCCAGATAGAATGCCCAGCCGGCCTGAAATCCGGCAAAGGGTCCGAACGCCGCGCGCAGATACACGATGGGTCCACCGGTCCCACGGAACCGGCTCGCCACCTCGGCCAGACACAGCAGAACGGCGGCGAGAAGGAGCCCGCAGCCGAGAAAAACCAGCGGACTCCAAGGCCCCGTCAACGCCGCAGCACCGGCGGGAACGCCGAAAATACCGGCGCCGATCATGCTGTTCACGGCCAGCAGCCAGATGCCCCATGCGGTCAGCTGCCGTGGCAGCAGTTCCCGGTTTTCGCGGCCGTCGGTTTCCTTCACCAATGCGCCGGTAGCCGTTCGAGCCCACGCAGAGTAATGGTGGGTTTGCGCGCCGGGGCCTCAGCGTTTTCCAGTTCCAGCCCAGGCAGGCGCTCGAGCAGGATGCGCAGGGCTTCGTCCGCCTCGATACGGGCAAGCTGGGCGCCGAGGCAGAAGTGGATGCCGCCGCCGAAGGACAGGGGCTTGGCTTCGTCGCGGGTGATATCGAAGCGGTCGGGATCGGTAAACACGAGCGGGTCCCGATTCGCGGCGGCGAGCAGGGTCAGCACCTGATCACCCTTGTTGATGGCCTGCTCGCGGAACTCGAAGGATTCCAGCGCCGTGCGCCCGGAGAGCTGAACGGAGGAGTCGTAGCGCAGGATCTCCTCCACGGCAGAAGGTGCCAGGTCCAGATTCGCTCTCAGTTTTGCGAGCTCGTCAGGGTGTCTCCACAGCGCGACGAGGCCGTTGCCGATGAGGTTGACCGTGGTTTCATGACCGGCAGCGAACAGCAGCGACACGTTGGCGATCAGCTCGTCGTAGCTGAGCTGGCCGTCCTCGGTCTCGGCGTGGACGAGCGCGGTGAGCAGATCGTCGCGGGGTTCCCGCCGTCGCTCATCGAGCAGCGCCGAAAAGTAGGCATGGTTCTCCTGCACCCGTTCATCCGCATCGGCGAGTTCCTCGGCACTCATCGGCGTCGGGTCGATGATGCGCCCTGCGATCCGGCTGCCGCCGACGAAGCGGCCATGATCCTGTTCCGGGACGCCGAGCATCTCGCAGATCACGAGTACGGGCAGCGGGTGGTTGAACAGCGCCACCAGATCGCCCGCCCCTTGTTCCTCGAAGCGGTCGATGAGGCGATGCGCGATCTCGCGCACCCGGGGACGCATGGCCTCGGTGCGGCGCGCGTCGAAAGCCTTCGCCACGAGGCCGCGAATGCGGCGGTGATCGGGTGGATCCATCAACAGAATGGAGTTGCCGAGCCCCTTGTAGGCCGGATGGCGCGCGAACACGTCCTCGCCGAACTGCGCCGTCATGCGGGTCCGGAAACCATGGCCAAGGCGGCGGTCACGCAGCAGCTCCTGACAGTCCGCGTAGCGCACCGCGACGTGCAGCGGTGCATCCGGGACCTTGAACCACGGTGAGTGTTCGTGGAGCCAGCGATAGGACGGATAGGGATCGGCGATGAATTCCGGCGTGAAGAACTCACCGATGAATCCGGGTGTCGTGCGGGATGCTTCAGCCATGGCGCGGCTCCGCTTGGGGACGAAGGTGATAGCGTACCCGCGGATCGTAATCGATGCGCGCTCAAAAGGAGGCTCCGAACTGGGTGCGCCACAGCGCTGCGAACCCGATTCAGACTGTCCCCGACGCTTGTACCCGTCGGGGCGGGATGGTGAAGTGCGCCGTTAGTTGTACGCGGGCCGCTGGAGACCTCATGCCTCAGGGATTGACTGGATTCCGCTTCTGCCCCGCCTGTGGCGCGCAGACGCTGATGGCGGACTCGAGTAAGTCGATGCGCTGCCGTGCTTGCGGTTTCCGCTATTTTCATAACGTAGCCGTCGCAGTCTCGTTGCTTCTGCAGGTGGGTGGGGACCTGCTGTTGACGCGTCGTGCCCACGCTCCGGCACAAGGGCTGCTGGACTTCCCGGGAGGATTCGTCGATCCGGATGAGAACCTCGAGCAGGCGCTGATACGAGAACTGCGGGAGGAACTCGACCTCGATCTGGATGCGGGTGCGCTGAGCTATCGGTTCTCCGGGTACAACCGCTACCTGTTCGCGGATGTCACCTATCTCACGGCGGATGCTTTTTTTGGTCTCGAGCTGCCGGAACGGCCGGCGCTGCGCTGCGCCGATGACGTCGCCGCGGTAGAGTGGCATCCACTTGCAGCCGTTCCCCGGGCCGAACTGGCTTTCCCCATCGTGGCCGAGGCCGTGTTGCGGTTACGGGAGTTTCCTCGATGACACGGATGATGGCCTGCATCGCCACGGCCTGGCTGCTGGCAGGATGCGCGTCACCGCAGCCGGACGGGCCGTCCGAGCCAGCCCCGGAGCCTCCGGCCATGGGCGCCCCTTCGACGATGGACGCGCCCATGGACTGGATATGTGCGGACGACACGCGTGTGACCACGCGCTACCTGGCTAGCCGTGATCAGCTCGAGCTGACGCTGGCGGGCCGAACCCGACTCCTCGCGCGGATCCGCAGGACCCCGTCTGCAGCCTGGGGCGACGCTGATGTCAGCTTCGGCATGGAGGAGGCGGGCGGCGCACTTCTGCGCTGGGAAGGTGAATCCGTGCGCTGTGAGCGTGACGCACCGCCCGACAAGTGATCCAGAATCGAAACGCCCCGTGGATCGGCGCTTCGCCCGAAGCTTGCGTTGCGTCAGTGGGAGCTGACGTCCGCGAAGCGGGCGTCGCGATCTGCGTCACGCCTGAACCCGGCGGTAGTCCGCGATCGCGACGCCGCCCTGCGCCCGACGTCAGCTCCCACTGGGCCTCGCATGAATCACTGCTGTTGCTCTCGTGACAGCGTCAGGCGGCGAACTGCTCCAGGTGAAAGTCCGAGTTGCCGAACTGGGACTCAATCACCAGCTGCCGTTTGAAGAAGTGCCCGAGCCGAAGTTCTTCCGTGACCCCCATGCCGCCATGCAGCTGCACCGCGTTCTCGCCGATGAACTTGCCGGCGGTCCCGATCAGGTGCTTGCAGGCGGACAGGGTGCGCGCAGCTTCATGCCCGTTCTGGGCATACTCCATGGTGGCCCGGTAGACCAGGGACTTGCACTGCTCGTATTCCATGAACATCTCGACGAGGCGGTGCTGTACGGTCTGGAAGTCCGCCAGCGGGTGCCCGAACTGCTGCCGCTCCTGGGTGTACTGCACGGTGTCCTTCACCATCACGTCGAGGCTGCCGAGCGCTTCCGCACACAGGGCCAGCAGTGCCTCGTCGGCCACCGCCTCGATGATGGGCCAGGCCTTGCCGGCGTCGCCGAGCAGGGCATCGCCCGCCACGCGTACGTCCTTCAAGGTCACTTCCGCTGCCCGCAGACCGTCTACGGTGGGGTAGCTTTCGACCTTGACGCCGTCCGCCTTGGGATCCACCAGGAACAGGCTGATGCCGTCGGTATCCATCTGCCCACCAGAGTTGCGGGCGCTGACGATGAGCAGGTCTGCATTGCCGCCGTTGAAGACCACGGTCTTGGCGCCATTGAGTATCCAGCCGTCGCCGTCTTCGCGCGCACTGCTGGTGACGTCATTGAGGTCCCAGCGCGCCTGTTCCTCGCTGTGGGCGAAAGCAAGCTGCAGCTTGCCCTCGATGAGCTTGCCAAGCAGGTCCGCGCGCTGATCGCCGGCGAGCGTACGCCGCAGGACGCCACCGCCGAGAATCACCGTGGGCAGATACGGTTCGAGGACGAGGCCGCGACCGAACTGCTCCATCACCACCATGGTCTCCACCGGACCGCCGCCGATGCCGCCGTCGTCCTCGTCGAAGGGAACGGCCAGCCAGCCGAGTTCCGCGAACGCCTTCCAGTGGTCCTCGGAGTAGCCCCGGCTGCCGTCTGCGAGCTTGCGGCGCTGCTCCAGTGGATACTTGTCGGCCACGAAACGCGCGACGGAGTCCTCGAGGAGTTGCTGTTCTTCGGTTAAATCGAAGTTCATCTGCGCGTCTCCGTCAGTTGCTGCCGCCCTGGGAGCGGATCCCGAGGACGTTCTTGGCGATGATGTCCTTCTGGACCTCACTGGCGCCGCCGTAGATGGTGTAGGCACGGCTTCCCAGGTAGCTCTGGGTACCGCCGCGGGCGAACTTGGGCCCGGCGTTGACGCCGCCCCACGGCGCCATGTGCGGGCCGGCCGCCTCCATGGTCAGGTGGGCGATGCGCTGCTGAATCTCGGTACCCTTCAGTTTGAGGATGGAGGATTCCGGTCCGGGCTGCTGACCTGAGGCGGCCCGGGCCAGGGAACGCAGTTCGGTGAACTCCAGCGCCTGCAGGTCGACTTCCAGCTTCGCCAGCTTGCCGCGGAAACTCGGATCGTCGAACAGGCTGCCGTTGCCGCGCTTCACGGTTCCGGCCTGGTGCTTGAGCTTTTCCAGTGCCACCAGCGAACGCGATACGCCGGCCAACCCGGTGCGCTCGTGGGCGAGCAGACCCTTGGCGTAGGTCCAGCCTTTGCCTTCCTCGCCAATGCGGTTTTCCACCGGTACCTTGACGTCGGTGAAGTGCACCGTATTGACCGTGTGGGAGCCGCCGAGCGTGATGATGGGTTTCACCTCGATGCCTTCCTGCTTCATGGGGAACAGGAGAAAGGTGATGCCCTCCTGCTTCTTGCCGCTGGAATCGGTACGGGTCAGGCAGAAGATCCAGTCGGCGATGTGGGCCATGGTGGTCCAGATCTTGGAGCCATTGACCACGTAGTGCTTGCCGTCTTCGGTCAGTTCCGCCTTGGTCTTCAGTGAGGCTAAGTCACTGCCGGCGCCGGGCTCCGAATAGCCCTGGCACCAGTTGACGCTGCGGGCGCGGATGTCCGGCAGGAAGCGCTCCTGCTGCTCCTTGCTGCCGTAGGTCATGATGATGGGCGCGACCATGCCTACGCCGAAGGGCAGGTCCCAGGGCAGGTTCGCGCGTGCGGTTTCCTGCTCCCAGATGTAATGCTGGGTGGGACTCCAGCCCGGGCCACCGAACTCCTGCGGCCACTTGGGAACGTCCCATCCGCCCTTTTCCCGGGCCGCCTTGAACCAGTCCAGGCGCCATTTGGCGTAATCCTCGCCCGGCTTGTAGTCGTGGGATTGGAAGAACTCGCGGACTTCGTCCCGAAACTTCAGGTCGTCGGCAGAAAGCTCGATATCCATGATGGTCAGCTCTCAGGTTGCAGGTGATTGGGCACAGCGTGGCTGTACTCGGGAACGGCTTTATCGCATATTCTAGAATGAAATTCTAATGTGATAGGTAACATGTCGCGACGCGGGCAACCCAACGTAGCCACAGGCGAGCGGCGGCAGGTGATCCTGGCGGCGGCGTTGGCCTGTTTCGACGAGATCGGCCTCGCGGCGACCACCATGGAGCAGATCCGCGACCGCGCCCGCTGCTCCATTGGCAGTCTCTACCACCACTTCGGATCGAAGGAGGGGGTGGCCAGCGCCCTGTTCATCGACGGTATCAGCGATCTTAATGCCGGCCTGCTCGAACGCCTGGATCACTGTGGCAGTGCGGAGGACGGCGTCCGCACCGTGGTCCTGCATTACGGAGACTGGGTCACCCGCCAGGCGACGCTGGCGCGCTTTCTTCTGCATTCGCGGGAGATCCACTTCGCGCCTGAGGCGAAGGCCGAACTTAAGGCCATCTATCAGCGCCACTTCGGGGCGGTGTTCTCCTGGTTCGGGCGTTTCGTCGTCCGGGGGGAGATGAAGCAGCTGCCGCCGGAGACCTACATTCCCATCATCAGCGGACCCATCGAGGATTACGCGCGACTGTGGCTGTCGGGCCGGACGTCGACGCCGCTGGCCGAGGTGGCGGAAGTATTCGCCGACGCGGCCTGGAACGCAGTCCGGGCCCGGTAGCCGGCTGCCCTGATCAGGACAGGCGCCGGGACGTCATGCGCCGCATGGCATCGGCGAGGAAGTTTTCCAGCCGCCCTCGGGCCTGGTTGCGGGACAGTTCGATGCTGAGTGCTGTCGCGGTGCGATCCAGGTTCAGGTCGGGCAGAAACTCGCAGGCGGCATACACGTCGAGCAGCGGATCATGGCGACGTGCGAGTCTCTCCTCGAAGGCCGCCCGGAATGTCGCCGCCGCGTCCAGACCCACCAGACAGCACAGGTTCAGGGCCATGCGCGCGCCGTCGAAGCCCGACGGGCCGCGCCCAGCATGGGGCCAATCGAGCACGGCAGTCACGGCGCCTTCTTCGAACAGCAGGTTCGCGGGATGCGGATCCCGGTGGATGAATGCGTCGCAGCGGGGCGGCTGAAACCGCTGCACCACGCGGATGGCCCGGTTCCAAAGCGCTTCCCGCGTGCTCCACGACGGTACCCGGTAGCCCTCGGCGGGCTGCCACGGGCACCAGCGCCGTCCGGCCACGAGGTTGTGGGTCCGCAGCTGGCACTCGGCCAGCGCCGAGGCCATGGCGGGCACGGCATCGCGAATGGCATCCGTGCCGGCGAGAAGGCGGCCAGGGCGGCGGGACATGAGCAGTGCCGGCGTACCGGCGAGCTGCCCCAGCGGGTCTACTGCGATGAATTCGGGTACCGGCAGATCATAGGGCGCAAGCGCCTTCAGGATGATCGCCTCGCGGGCGATGAGACGTTCGTCGCCACCGTCCCGTGCGGGTATCGCAAGCTTGAGAACCGCCTCCCCGGGGGCGTCCGGCGCATGAATCAACCATGCCTGGCCGCCGTGGCCACCCGGGAGCGACTCGGCCTGGGCGCCGGGCGCGAGTCCCAGCGTTTCCCGGGCCCAGGTCAGGGCTGGGTCCTCCGGCTTCGGGCGGGTCATGGCCCTCGATCCGGATGCAGGGGGCTGCGGCATTGACGACATAGATACACCGTCCCGCGCTGGGCACGACGGTGCCGGACGGTGGTGAGCTCATGCGTACTGCAGCTGCAGCGGTAGGACCAGCGCCGCTGTCTTCGGGTCCGGACGCCTTGGGTGGGGAACTGATGCGTGCGCTCGGGCTTGACCTGGAACCACCCCTGCATGATCTCGCGCCAGAGCTCGCCATGGGGCGGCAGGCGTCGTCGCGGGGACAGGTGAAACACCAGCAGATGGGCCAGCTCGTGGGCGATGGTCTCCTCGAGCATGGCGCTGCGGGCCCGATCGAGGTAAACGGCATTCAGTTCGATGATCCCGGTCGCAGAGCTGCGCTGGGGAGGCAGTGCACGGCCCGCGTCCAGACGATCGTCGAACAGGCGGACTTCGGGCCTTGGCAGCGGCGGCACGCCCCGCGCAGCCAGCTCGCGATGGGCGCGAGCCAGCAGATCGTTGAGGCGCCGGTCCACGGCCCGGGTCAGGTCTGCGTCGACTGTCATGGATCCAAGTCTCGCCGGGTCGGCTCGGCGTGGCAACTTCGACCCGCCCCAGTGCGGCACCTGTCTGCCACGCGGTGGGAGATCAGCGTATCAGCCGATAGCAGGGCACGTAGTCGCGTCCGTTGAGCTTCATCCGACCCTTGGACACGAAAGACTCCAGCAGTCTGTCCAGCGGTGCCAGCAGGGCCGGATCTGCATGCAGCTCCCACGGACCGTGCTGTCGGACGTGTCGGATCCCTTGCTCCTTGACGTTGCCGGCGACAATGCCGGAGAAGGCGCGGCGGAGGTCGGCGACCAACTCGTGTCGAGGCGCATCGGCGGTCAGGCGCAGCGCAGCCATGTGTTCATGGGTGGGGTGGAAAGGTTGCTGGTAGGCGTAGGGCACGTGCAGCAGCCAATTGAAGTAAAACGCATCGCCGTCCCGGACACGGGCCTTGCGCACCTTTTTGACGCCTCGCGCCACGGCCTTGGACACCGCCCAAGGATCATCCACATGGATCTCGTAGAGTCCGCGGACTTCCTCGCCGAGCGCTGTCACGAGAAGCTCGTCCACCGCCTCGAACCAGTCCTCGCTGCCGGCTGGCCCGGTGAGGATCACCGGCAGCTGCTGATCGGCGTTTTCCGGGTGCAGCAACAGCCCGAGCAGATAGAGAATCTCCTCCACCGTACCGACACCACCGGGAAAGATGACGACAGCGTGGGCGAGGCGAACGAAGCCTTCCAGGCGCTTTTCGATGTCCGGCAGAATCGCCAGTCGATTGACCATGGGATTCGGTGGCTCGGCCGCGATGATGCCCGGTTCGCTGACCCCCACGTAGCGCCCACGTCGATTGCGCTGCTTGGCATGCCCCACCGCGGCGCCTTTCATGGGGCCCTTCATGGCGCCTGGGCCGCAGCCGGTGCAGATGTCGAGCCCGCGCAGACCGAGGACATAGCCCACCTGCTTGCTGTAGTCGTACTCGCCCCGGGAAATGGAGTGGCCGCCCCAGCACACGACGAGATTGGCATTGCCGGTGAGGGTCAACACGCCGGCGTTGCGCAGCACGTGAAACACCGCGTTGGTGATGCCCGCGCTGTTGTCGAGATCGAAGACGGTGCCATCGCTGATTTCCGTAGCGATGTACACGACGTCCCGAAGGACGGCGAACAGGTGTTCCTTGATGCCTTCGATCATGCGGCCGTCCACGAACGCGCCTGCGGGTGCATTGCGAATGCGCAGCTTGACGCCGCGGGTACGCTGCAGAACCTCCACCTCGAAGTCGTGGTAGCGGTCGAAGATGGCGGCGGCATCGTCCTGCGTGGTGCCCGAGTTGAGGACGGCGAGCGCGCAGCGTCGAAACAATTCGTGGGCACTTCCATGGCCGAGGCGGCGCAGGCTGCCGACCTCGAGCTGGGAGAGCATCTCGAGACTGCCGCGGGGGCTGACGTCGACACTGACGCGCTCGTCGCCGGGGGGCAACGGCTCGCTGTAAGTCTCTGGGGTCTGAGTCATTGTGGCTTCCATGGATCGTCGATGCTGATCTCCATCCCGGCGTTCTCGAGCCGGGCACGCAGGACCTGGCCGAAGGCCGTGGCCGGCGTGAGGATGCCGCCGCGGGTGGGCGCGCCCGGGAGCAGGTCGCCCTGTAGCGCCAGTGCGAGGGCGCTCTCGCATAACATCTTCACTGTTGCGCGATTGCCCGGGTCGCCGCGGTCGGCCAGGGTGACGCGAATGCGCTGGCCGTCGGCTCCGTCGGCGATCAGTTCGCAGCGGAAGAATCCATTGTCCATGGTGGCTTCGGACGGACCGCTTCCGGCTTCAGGCAGCATGCGCTTGAGCAGGCCGCGTACCGGTCCAAAGCCTGCAAGCAGCGGGAACATGGCCTGGCTCCAGGCCATGCCCATGGTTTCTGCGAGCCCGAGCACTCCGGACCCCTTCCAGTATTCCTGATACCGAAAACCGCTGCCGTAGGGGCGCTGCCAGGACTCTTCCAGCGCTGCGGAACGACGCACGACGCGGGTGTTGATGGGGCCCATGATGAACGGTGCGGAAAAACCACGGATGTCCGGCTCCCATTGGGGCAGCAGGGGATCGGGTTCCGCCTCCGGCCGCGCCACGTCGCGCATGCCTGGAGGATTCAGCAGGATGGGATCACGCATGCGGGCAGCGTCGCCCGATTCCTGCATGGCCAGAAAGCTCGCAATGGTCCCGCCGTTGATGCCACCTCGACCCCGGTGGAACGCCCGCACCCTGCTGCAGCCGGTACCGTGGGCAGCGCGCAGGTGTTCCACGGCGATCAGGGTGCCGAGGTCGGACGGGACCGAGTCGAAACCGCAGCAGGGAACGATCCGGGTACCACTGCTGACCGCTGCCTCATGAAATCGATCGACCAGATCCCGCACCCAGGCCGTTTCGCCGGTAATGTCGACATAGTGCGTATTCGTCGCGATGCAGGCCTCCACCAGTGCCTGGCCATGCACGGCGTAGGGGCCCACCGTGGTCAGCACGATCCGCGTGCGTCGGGCGAGATCGACGCAGGCGTCGGCATCATGGCTGTCGCAGACGATGCGAGGCGGATCGCCCCAGGCGCGTGCCACGTCATCGAGCCGGGCGGCGTCGCGGCCGGCGATGGCCCAGCGCACGTTGGCAGGGGCGTGGCGCGCGAAATAGGCCACGGTCTGGCGACCGGTGAAACCGGTGGCGCCGAACAGCACCACGTCGAAGTCGCGCGCCGTGTCGGAATTCGGGCTCATCTCACTCATCAAGGTATCCGCAGCCGCAGTCCATGGGAAAGGGGTGCGAGTCGGCTCATGTCGGCATGGGCAGCAGACGCGCCCGGCCGCGGGGAAGCGCGGTCAGGCGTCAGCGCTCGCAGTTGAGGGCATCGAAATTCTGGCGTCCGTCCGTAATCTCGCTCGTGGCGACGACCGAATTGGCGCCAAGGCTGGCCGCCTCGTTGCGGGCCATCGTCAGCAGTTCAGCACGGACGCGTTCATCATTGCGACCGACGCCTGCCACCCGTTGCTGGGTCACAGCGCTCACCCGCCCGACCCGCGTACAGCGGTCGGCCGCGGTGGCCGCCGTGACGTGGGTGACGCCGGCACCGCCATCGCTCAGCTTGACCCAGGGCGAACAGGCGCTTGCCAGCAACAGCGCGGGCAGTGCGGCAAGGGGTAACCAACGGCCAGCGATCATGATTGTAGGGGTCTCCAGACCAGGGGCGCGAACATTGCCGCTAGCTCACCACGCGACTGTGGCCTGTGCAAGTGCGAACCGCTGGGTATTCACTCTGCAGCGTTCCGCGCTTCCCGCTCATGCGCAATCAGGCGGTCGGCGACGTCGAGAATCTGGCGTCGGCTGAGTTCGCCGCTGCTGATGCGGTAGCGGTCGTCCACCACCAGGGTGGGGACCGACATGATACCGGCACTGCGGACCCGCTGTTCCGCCTCGTCGAGGCTGCGGCGCACTGCGGGTGACTGCATGGTGCGGCGGAACGTTTCCGCATCCGTCCCCTGGCCGTCAACGAGTTGGGCTACGGCTTCCGGAGTGCTGAGCGTGAGGCCGGAGACGTGAATCGCGTCGAAGATCCGCTGGTGGTTGCGTTCGAGAATGTCCAGCTCTTCCGCGGCATAGAATGCGCGCGCCAGATTGCGCCAGGCCGAGGAAAAACTCACCGGTACCCGTTCGAATCGGACATCGTCCGGCAGGCCCCGGGACCAGCGCTCCACCTGAGGCTCGAAGTTGCGGCAATGGACGCAGCCATAGGAGAAGTACTCCGTCACGACGATCGTGCCGCTGCGGGGCGCGTCCGCGTCGCCGATCAGGTCGTAATGGCGACCCTCGTCCAGCCCTGCCGGCATCGGTGAGAAGATGCTCCATAGACCGATGCCGCCGACGAGGATCAGCAGCACAGCGAAGCCGCCGATGATCAGCGTACGCAGCCGGGTCACCTTTGGAGATTCCTGATAGGACTTCTTCTTCGCCACGCTGCCTCCTCGTTGTGGGATGAATCTATCCTACTCCGGTCCGGAAGGGCTCGGGAATGGATTGTCGACTCCGGCCTCGATGCGCTCCAGGAATGCCTTTTCGCGACTGACGACGGTGCGCACGAAATGACTCGACCCGCGCATCGCGCGGAACGCGCGGAATCCTCGTTCGAGGAAGGACTGCAGGTCACCGAGGCCGATCAGGTGTGCAGGCCCATGGGCCATGCGCAGGGTCGTGAATAAGAGCCGCGAATGCACGTAGCTCTCGAGGCGCTCGGCCAGTTTGGCGATCAGGCAGATCTGTTTCCGGCGGGCCTCGAACTCGTCACAGATACGGTAGGCTTCGGCGTAGGCCGGCACGTCGATGGTTTCGACGCGGAGTTCATCGAACAGAGCCGGGACCATGTTGCCGTCCAGCTGCCGCGTCAGCACCTGCAGATTGACGGCGTCGGCGGCTGTGGCCAGCACACGCTCCGGCAGCAGGCGGACCATGTAAGGCAGTGCTTGCTCGATATCCGCATCGCGGTCGGAGAAGTCCCGCGGCGCGTACAGATCGTCGATGAAGAACGCGATGCCCGCCGCGTACCGGGGCTCAGCGGCAAGATCTGCATGGCTGTGTTCGAGGCGCTGACATTGCCAGGCCTGCAGTTCCCGCAGACGCGCGAGAAACACCGGGTCGGATTCTTCCACCTGCTGAAGGGCGCGATTCCGTTCGAGCAGATGACGCAGTCTCTGGGCCGGATGCTCGTTGCCGGGATGCGCCATCGGTTCAGGCGATGTTGCGCGCGCGCTGTGAAAAGGAGTCTCGCAGGTCCGCCGCACAGAGCCATTGAGCGAGCAGGAAGCGGCCGCTTTGGGCGATCGCTTGCCGCCCCTCCGGAATGAAGCGGGCCAGCAACGGAAACACGTGGGGTTGTGCCCGCCAGACTGAGAGCTCCACCTTGACGCCTGCGGCACGGGCTCGATCAGCGACGCGCAGGGCATCGTCGAGGAGCACTTCCGTCGAGCCGACGTGAATGGCCAGCGGCGGCAGGTCACGGAAGTCGGCGAAAAGGGGTGACAGTAGTGGATCCCGATGATCCGCGTCGGGAGCGTACAGGGTTGCCGCCTCGCGCAGCCGGTGACCAGGAAGCATGGGGTCACGCCGGGCATTGAGGGTGACGGAGGCGCCGGTCCCGGTGAGGTCCGTCCAGGGTGAGTAGCACAATGCGCTGGCTGGAAGCGGCAGGCCCTCGGCGCGCAAGCGCTGCAGCAGCACGAGGACGAGGTTGCCGCCAGCGGAGTCGCCGGCCAGCGCCAGGTCGCTGCCATCGTGACCGTTCTCCAGCAGCCAGCGATAGCTGGCCACAGCATCCTCCACCGCTGCAGGGTAGGGGTGCTCCGGTGCCAGCCGATAGTCGATGGCCAGCACCCTGCAGCAGGCCGCTGCCGCCAGGCGCCACGTGAACATTCGATACAAAGTGGGATCGCCTACCGTGTAGGCACCACCGTGCAGATACAGCAGGGTCTTGCCCGGCACCTGCAGTCCCGGCGCATCGACCCACTCAGCGGCGACACCATTGGCATTGACTGCCCCGATGCTCACGTCCGGTGGCGGGACGTTGCGCGCCGCGAGCCGCGCCAGCCGCGAACGGGTCTCCACGACGCGTGCTGCGTCCATGGTCTCGCCCGCCAGACGACGCTTCACCGTGACCCTGAGCAGGCCGTTGACCAGGCGTGTCTGCCAACTGACCAAGCTGTCTCCTCCTTGCCAGCTGCGGCCATGGTAACACCGGGATGCGGCCGTCGAGTCCGCCGCGTCGTGTGGGCGTGAGGCCGCGTGCTGCGTGGGCGTGAGGCCGCGTGCTGCGTGGGCGGTTCTGCAGGCACTGTGTCCGTCGGCAGAGGCCCGTCTGTCGTCGCCGCGGCGATCCTCCTATACTGCCGGCCAACTCGTTTCGTCATGAAGCGGCGCCAAGGCGCCCCACAGCAGGAGAGACTCATGAGGCTCGGCATGCTTGCCGGATATTCCGGCGCCAAGATCAACCTTCCCCTCGACGCCATCAAGCACGCGGAAGCCCTCGGCTACGATTCCGTATGGACGTCGGAGGCTTACGGTTCCGATGCGATCACCCCGGCGGCCTGGATTCTGGCGAACACCAGCAAGATCCGTGTTGGAACCGCCATCATGCAGATGCCTGCGCGGACGCCGGCAATGGCTGCGATGACGGCGATGACGCTGGCCCAACTGTCCAACGAGCGTTTTATTGTCGGTCTCGGCGCTTCGGGGCCGCAGGTGGTGGAAGGCTGGCACGGCGTCCCCTATGGCAAGCCGGTGACGCGCCTGAAAGAGTACGTGCAGATCATGAAGATGATTTTCGCTCGCGAGGATCGCGCGGTGTTCGAGGGCAAGGAGTATCAGCTTCCCTATACAGGTCCCGGCGCCACCGGACTCGGCAAGCCGCTGAAGAGCATTCTGCATTGCGGGGAGGACATTCCGATCTACGCCGCCACCATCACGCCGAACGGCGTCGCGGCGGCAGCCGAGGTCTGTGATGGCTTCTTCCCGATCTGGATGGACCCCGACAAGTACGGCGTGCTGAAGGATCCCATCGACAAGGGTTTTGCCAAGGCCGGCAGCGGCAAGAGCCTGAACGACTTCGATGTGGCGCCGTTCGTCACCGTGGTCCTCGGTGACGACGTGGAGCAGTGCATGATGCCGATCCGCGGCAACATGGCGCTGTACATCGGCGGTATGGGCGCGCGGGACAAGAACTTCTACAACGATTACGCCAAGCGGCTCGGTTTCGAGGAGGCGGCGGCGAAGATTCAGGACCTCTACCTCGCAGGCAAGAAGGACGAGGCCATGGCCGCAGTGCCGGCCGAACTCATCGACGCCTGCCATCTGGTCGGGCCCGCAGACCGGATCCGCGAGCGTGCAGAGCGCTGGAAGGAAGCGGGCAAGCGCGGCGAGGTGGGCAGCATGCTCATCGGCAGCGCCCAAAAGGAAGCCATCGAACTCATGGCGGAGGTCATGCTCTGATCGTCTGCCGCCGCGCCTTGACCGGCGCGGCGGCATTCAGCTCAACAGCGCAGTCAGGCGAGGCCCTGATTCTCCACGAGTTGCCAGGCGAGTTCTGAGCGCATGCGGCAGACGTCCTTGTAGCCGAGTGCCTGTTCGGAACTGGCATTGCCGTCCAGTCCCCGCTTGTATACCCCCTGGATGATGGCCGCGGAACGGAACAGGTTGTAGACCACGTAGAACGTCCAGTTGTCGATGCGATCCCGCCCGGTCAGTTCACAATAGTGGGCCACCATCTCCTGCTCGTCGGGAATGCCGAGCTGCTTCAGGTCCGCGTTGCCGAGGCCCTGACCCTCGTAGCCGGGCGAGTGGTAGTCCATGCAGAGGTAGCCGAGATCCGCAAGCGGATGGCCCAGCGTGGACAGCTCCCAGTCGAGCACGGCGACGATGCGTGGCTCCGTCGGGTGCAGCATCACATTGCCGAGGCGGTAGTCGCCATGAACCACGCAGCTCTCGTCGGACTGGGGAACACGCTCCGGCAGCCAGGCCATGAGTTTGTCCATGGCGGGCAGATCTTCGGTTTTCGACGCTTCGTACTGCCGTGACCAGCGCGAGATCTGGCGGGTGTAGTAGTTGCCCGGACGACCGAACTCACCGAGTCCCACCTTCTCCGGATTCACCTTGTGCAGTTCAGCGAGCACGCGGATGAGATCGAGGTAGGTGGCCCGCCGGTCCTCGCGGGACAGCTCCGGCAGCAGCAGCTCGCTGTAGACGCGACCGTCCACCTTCTCCATGACATAGAACTTCGTGCCGATCACGTCGGTGTCTTCGCAAGACGCGATCATTTTCGGTACCGGCACGCCGGTGCCGTAGAGCGCGTCCATGACCCGGTACTCGCGGTCCACCTGGTGGGCCGATGGCAGCAACTCGCCGGGCGGCTGCTTGCGCAGGACGAAGGCGCGTTCGCCCACCTGCAGCACGAAGGTCGGATTCGACTGGCCACCCTCGAACTGTCTGACCTCGAGTCCGTCCGTGATGCCGGGAATCTTGGGCTTGAGAAACCGGGCCAGGGCGGCCTCGTCGAACTCGTGGCCGGGGCGAACAGCAGTGATCACTGCGGTCTCAGTCATGCGCAGATGTCCTCGGTGGTCGCGGGGGGCGGGGAGGATAGCATCGGCGGCCGCGTCGCCTCCACTTGATCCCCAGCGGGGCGAATGCGAGGCTTGCCGCCTTCCCCGGCAGGGTAGATGCGGGCTCAGCGCGCGCGGTGGCACTCCGGCCGGCCATCACGAGGGAGGCGACATGAGTCAACGCAAGCGAGTAGCGGTAACTCTGCCCGGCGGTCCACGCGTCCGCGATACCATCGACCGGGTACAGTGGGCTGAGGCCCAGGGCTATACGGATGCCTGGTTCGGCGACGGCGGTGCGCCGGATGCACTGACGCTGGCGGCGATTCTCGGCGATCACAGCAAGTCGATCCGCATCGGCATCGCCGTGACGCCGGTCTATACCCGGTCGCCGACCGTGCTCGCGGCCACGGCCTACACGGTCAGCCAGCAACTTCCTGGCCGCTTCGTCATGGGCCTCGGTTCCTCCAGTGTTGCCATGATGACCGGCTGGAACGGTATTCCGCTGGAGAAGCCGCTCACACGCGTCAAGGAAACCGTACAGGTCGTGCGTTCGATGCTGGCCGGCGAAAAGTCCGCCTTCGACGGCGAAACCATCCAAAGCAAGGGTTATCGCCAGCCGCCGCTGGACAATCCGCCGCCGATCTACATGGCGGCGCTGCGCCCGAAAATGATCGAGACCGCCGCCGAGGTGTCTGACGGTGTGATCTTCAATCTGTGGCCGAAGCGCGCGCTACCGAAGATGATCGAGCACGTGAAGATCGGCGCGGAGCGGGGCGGCAAAGGCGCAGTGCCGGAAGTGGTCAACCGTTTCATGGTCTGCGTCACTGACGACAAGCCCAGGGCGCGCGATGCTTTCCGGGCCGCGTTCGCTCCCTACTACGCCACGCCCCAGTACAACGCCTTTCTCGACTGGGCCGGCTATGAAGATGCGGCGGCCCAGATACGCGAGGGCTGGGCAGCCAAGGATCGCGACAAGACGACCGGCGCGCTGACGGACGACATCGTCGATGCCATCGGCGTCATCGGTTCGGCGGAAGAGTGTCGCGAGCGCATTCGCTGGGCGCTCGATACCGGCATCGACACGGCGATCATCGCGCCGCTCGGTGTGTCGGCGGAGGAGAGCCAGGCGACGCTGGACGCGTTTACCGCCGACCAGTTCCAGCCCTGAGGGCAGCCGACATGCGTGACTACGAGTGGATCGTCGTCGACCGGCCGCTCTCGGGCGTCCAGCGCATCACCCTGAACCGGCCGGAGAAGCGCAATCCGCTCTCGAATCACCTTCGGGCGGAGCTGTTCGACGCGCTGCAGCGGGCGGATCTCGAAGCCGATCTGCGGGTGACCATCCTGCGGGGCGCCGGCGGGCACTTTTCCGCCGGCTACGATCTCAAGCAGGACGCCAGTCGCGATCAGCCGTTTCACACGGCCGCCGGACTCGGCAATTGGCCGCGACACGTGGTCGACGGTTTCCTGCAGATGTGGGATCTGGCCAAGCCCGTGATCGCTCAGGTGGAAGGCTACTGCCTCGCCGGTGGCACCGAACTCGCCACGGCCTGTGACCTCGTCTACGTTGCCGAGGATGCGAAGATCGGCTATCCAGTCGTGCGCGCCATCAGCCCGCCGGATAACCAGTTCTATCCTTGGATCGTGGGCCTGCGCCGGGCGATGGAGATGATGCTCACCGGGGATTCCATCACCGGCATCGAGGCTGCCGAGTGTGGTTTTGCAAACCGGGCCTTTCCGGCGCAGCGGCTGGAGCATGAGGTACTGCGAGTGGCGGAAAAGGTCGCCCGCGTGCCGCCGGATATCCAGCAGATCAACAAGCGGGCGGTTCACCGGCAGATGGAGTTGATGGGCATGCGTGCTGCGATTCGTTCCGGGACGGAGATGCAGGCCCTGTCCATGCTCACAGCCTCCGCGCGCAGCCATCTGAAGGACATTGCCGAGGGCGGCCTGACGCAGGCGTTGTCGAAGCGGGATGCGGATTACGGCGATTATCGGGAGTCCAAGGAATGAGCGAAGCAGGGGCGAAAGACGTCGAGGGTGCCGAGCCTTCGGTCTTGCAGGCGCTCGGCGACGGGGTCTGTACGGAACTCGATACGGAGGCGGGCAGGGCGGTAATCGAATTCACCGTGCGCCCTGAGTTCTGTCACTCCGGCGGGGTGGCTCAGGGCGGTTTCGTGACCGGGTGGATCGACTCCGCCATGGCCCACGCCGTGATCGGCCGCTACGGCCAGCAGTTCTGGGTCGCCACCTTGGAGATCAAGATCAGCTTCTTTCGCCCCACCGGGCCCGGCAGGGTGCGCGCCGAGGGCTGGATCGAGCGTGCAGGCAAGCAGACGGTTTTCTGCGAGGGCCAGTTGCTCGACCTCGACGGGGAAGTGCTCGCCAAAGGCACGTCGACGATTCGTCTCGTGCCCCAGCGAAACTGACCGCGGTGAGGTGAGCACCAAGCCCGCTTCGGCGACCGAAGCGGGCTGAAGTCCTCAGGCTGCGTTCTTGAGCGCGGCGATGCGATCCTCCAGCGGCGGGTGCGACGCGTACAACGCCTGCATGCCCTGTCGGAGACCCTGGTTGATGCCGAACGCCTGCATGCTCGCGGGCATCGCATCCGGCATCTCACTGCCGACCCGGAGCCGCTCCAGCGCGGAGATCATGTGCTCCCGGCCCGCCAGTTTTGCACCGGCGGTGTCGGCCCGGTATTCGCGGAAGCGCGAGAACCACATGACGATCATCATCGCCAGGATGCCGAGGACGATCTGGGCGACGATGGTCACGATCCAGTAGCCCGGGCCGAGACCGCGGTCGTTCTTGAAGATCACACGGTCGACGAAGAAGCCGATGATGCGCGCGAAGAACATTACGAACGTATTGACCACGCCCTGCACCAACGCCAGCGTGACCATGTCACCGTTGGCCACATGTCCCACTTCGTGAGCAAGCACCGCGCGGACCTCTTCGGGCCGCATGGCCCGCATGAGCCCGGAGCTGACGGCCACCAGGGAGTCGTTGCGGTTCCAGCCGGTCGCGAACGCGTTGGGCTGGGCCGCATCGAAGATGCCGACTTCCGGCATGCCGATGCCGGCCTCCTCGGACAGCTCGCGTACCGTATCCACCAGCCAGCGCTCCGTGGCCGTGCGTGGCTGCTCGATGAGCTGGGTGCCGGTGCTACGCTTCGCCATCCACTTGGACATGAACAGCGAAATGATCGAGCCGCTCATGCCGATCACGCCGCAGAAGATGAGCAGGGAGGTCAGGTTGAGCCCGGTTCCGGTCTCGTCGAGCATGCCTCCGACGCCGAGCAGGCTGAGCGTGACGCTGGCGAGCGCGAGCACCGCGATGTTGGTCGCGATGAACAACAGGATGCGCATGTTTCGGATTCTCCGTGGCAGCCGAACGAAAATGACCAAGCTTAGAGTGGGGGCAGTGCCCGTTGGTTCAAGATAGCAGTATGGCGATACGGGAGCTGATCTTCCTTCGCCACGGACAGACGGAGTGGAATGCCGACGGTCGACTCCAGGGTCGCGGGGACTCGCCGCTGACACCGCTGGGCCGCAGTCAGGTCGAGGCGCATCTGGACTGGCTGGCATCGCGTCGCCCGCAGCGACTGCTGACCAGTCCGCTGGGTCGAGCCCGCGCCACGGCCGCCATTCTGGCCGACACCCTCGGGCTGGAGGTGGAGACGGACCCCCGCCTGATGGAGCGCAGCATGGGCGGATTCGAAGGCTGGACGCTGGCGGAGATCGAGGCCGCCTCGCCGGACGACATCAGCGCGCGGGCCCGCGACCCCTGGAATTATCGCGCGCCCGGCGGCGAGAATTACGACGACATGTCCGACCGCGTCCGGCCGCTGGTCGACGACCTGCTGGCGTCACCCCCGGAGCGCGTGGTGGTAGTCTCCCACGGTACGCTGGTCCGGGCGCTGCTCTGTCAGGTGCTCGAGCTCGATCGGGACACCACGCTGCGACTGCATCAGCCCAACGCCATCGGTTACGTGGTGCGCCTGAGCAACGGTGCCCCCGAGATCCTGCGTTTCGGCGGCAATCGCATCGAATCGGGCCTGCTGTTGTACGACTGAGCAGGGCGCAGGCTAGAATCCATGGTCGTTGTAACGCCTTTCAATTGGATCGGAGAGAGCAGATGCGCGTTGATGGTGGCTTGACCACGGATCTCGACAAGGTTGCCGACAATGTCCGGCAGCTCGAGGAGATGGGCTACAGCGGCGCGATGACCGCCGAGACTTCACATGATCCGTTTTTCCCTCTGCTGCTGGCGGCCGGAGAGAGCAAGAAGATCGAGCTGATGACGTCCATCGCGGTGGCGTTCGCGCGCACGCCCATGGTGCTGGCGAACATCGGTCACGACCTCAATGCCTACTCCAAGGGCCGCTTCATCATGGGGCTCGGCTCCCAGATCAAGCCCCACATCACCAAGCGCTTCTCGATGCCCTGGTCATCGCCGGCGCCGCGGATGCGCGAATTCATCCTCGCCATGCGGGCGATCTGGGACACCTGGTACAACGGTACCAAGCTGGACTTCCGCGGTGAGTTCTACCAGCACTCGCTGATGACGCCGTTCTTCACGCCCACCAACACCGAGTTCGGCGCGCCGAAAGTCTTCCTGGCCGCAGTGGGTCCGCTCATGAGTCAGGTGGCCGGCGAGGTGGCGGACGGCATGATCGTGCACGCCTTCACCACCGAGGAATACCTGCGCGGCACCACGCTGCCGAACATCGAGAAGGGGCTCGCGGCCGCGGGCCGCAAGCGGGAAGACTTCCAGGTCGCCTATCCCTGCTTCGTGGTGACGGGCACTGACGAGCGCTCCTTCGCGCAGGCGAAGGAAACCGTGACCCGGCAGATCGGGTTCTACGGCTCGACCCCTGCCTATAAGGGCGTGCTCGACTCCATTGGCGCCGGCGAACTGCAGCCGGTGCTGAACACCATGTCGAAGGAAGGCAAGTGGAAGGAGATGGGGGAGCTGATCACCGACGATATTCTGCAGAAGTTCGCGGTGGTGGCGGAGCCCAAGGACGTCGCTGCGCAGATGAAGCAGCGCTACGGCGACATCATCGATCGTACCTCTGCAGCCTACGGCACCATCCCTGCCGAGGAACAGAAGCGCATCATTGACGCCCTGCAGACCGCCTGAGGACCGACATGGCGCTGCCGCGGGAACTGGCGCTGGACCCGGAGCAGATCAAGGCGATCATGGGCAGTCAATGGAACTGCCGCATCGCCACGGTCGGCCCCGGGGAGCGCATCAACCTCACCCCCATGTGGTTTGGCTGGGGTGGTGGCCGGATCTACGTCTACGCCCGTGGCCAGAAAGTGGTGAACCTCCGCCGCAACCCGAACTGCAGCATCATTGTCGACCGCAACGAACGCTTCCCGGAACTGCAGGGCATCATGTTCCAGGGGCGCGCTATGGTGCTCGAAGATGCTGCGGCGGAGCATGACGACCCCCATCTGGAGGCGGTGCAGGTGCAGATGGGGCGCAAGTATAACGGCGGTCATGGTGCTCCCGTGGATGACCCCCCGCCCTTCGCCGCCACCGCGCGCGGCCGCAACCGGCGCTGGATCGTGCTCGACCCCGAACACACGGTGAGTTGGGACAACTTCAAGCTCTGACCCATCCGATGAACGGTCCTCATGCCCGCTGCAGCCCGCGTCAGCCTTGGGCTGACGACTGCCGCTCGTCCTCTTTCACCCTCAATTTCGGCTCCGGAATCTGAAAAAATAATGGATTTCCGATGAAGGGACGGTACAATTTCAAAATCTGGTCTACGCTGGAGAAACGTGGTGACTGCGGCACCGTCACTGCTACAGATAGCGAAAGCTCTGCTCTCCGCGCTGGCCCTGCCACTCCTCGGGGCCTTCCGGCGTGTGCCCACTGCCGCTCGCGTGGCGCTGCTGCCCATCCTCGTCGTCCCATTCGCCGTCGTAGCCTCCTTCTCCGTCGCTCAGGTTTCGCAGCCGCTGCCTCCCGTGGTCAAGCCGCTGGCGCTGCCTTCCGCCGAGCCTTCGTCGGGTGCGGCCAGCTATGCAGTGGAAGACTTCGCGTACCTGCTGCAGGCGATATTCGGCCTGGATTCAGAGCGCGCCCTGATCTTTTCGGACTGGATCCTCGAAGCCAGCATTCGGCAGCAGCTGCCGCCGGAGATCATCGCCAGCCTCGTCTACACGGAGAGCTCCTTCCGCAAGCAGGTCCGGTCCTGGGCTGGCGCCATTGGTCCAGCACAGGTGAAGCCGCAGTTCTGGCGCGACTTCTGTGGTGGCGCCGATCTCCTCGATCCCGAACACAACATCTATTGCGGTGCCCAAGTGCTGGCCCATTACAAGTCCCAGTGCGGCGAGCTCGAGTGCGCCTTGCGGCTCTATAACGTCGGCCCCGGCAATCTTCGCCTTCCCCGCTATCAGCAGGCGGGCAACCGCTACCTCGCGCGGATCGAATCGAGCCGGGTCCTCTTCGACGAGCACACGTTGCTCTGAACTGATGCCTCTCGGCTTGCTCCCGTTCTCCGCTGTGGGACACTACCCGTCCTGGGCATAGGTGATCGGGGGGCGCGATGGATCGGGCAGGGGCGGTGTTCGGGGTCAGCATGTTCCCCACAGACGATGCCATCGGCATCCCGCAGCTGGCGGCAGCTGCCGAAGCCCGCGGTTTCGAGTCCCTGTTCCTGCCCGAGCATACCCACATCCCCGTCAGCCGTGAGTCACCCTGGCCCGGCGGCGGTGAACTCCCGCGCGAGTACTACCGCACCCAGGATCCCTTCGTGGCGCTGGCCGCCGCGGCGGCCGTCACGACCCGCCTCCGATTAGGAACAGGCATCGCTCTGGTCACGGAGCGGGACCCCATTCTGATGGCGAAGCAGGTCGCTTCCCTCGACCACGTTTCCCGTGGTCGGGTTCTGCTGGGGATCGGCGCCGGCTGGAATGCCGAGGAGATGGCGAATCATGGGGTGCCGTTCGGGCAGCGCTGGGCGGTCCTGCGGGAGCGGGTGCTGGCGATGCGCGCCATCTGGACGGAGGATCCTGCCTCCTTTCACGGTGAGCATGTCCACTTCGAGCCCATTCACGCTTGGCCGAAACCCGTGCAGCCTGGCGGACCGCCAGTCCTGCTGGGCGCCGCTTCGCGCTACGTCTTCGCGCGGATCGCAGAGTATGCGGATGGCTGGATGCCCATCGCGCGGCCCGATGTCGACCTTGCCGGGGGCATGGTGCAGCTCAAAGGGGCCATGCAGGCCGCGGGGCGCGACTTCGAAACCCTGGATCTGACGCTGTTCGGTGTCGGTCCGGATCCGAAGCGGGTACGTGGCTATCTGGACCTCGGCTTCCGGCGACTGGTGTTCGGGCTGCCGCCGGCACCTGCGGACCAGGTCGTTCCCCTGCTGGACCGGTATGCGGAACTGGCGGCCTCTGTCAGCTAGGCGTCGTGGCGATCTCCAGCGCAGCGATGCGTTGCAGGGCGTCGTCACGGTCGCTGCCGCAGACGTCGGGATCTGCCTGGAATGCGCCACAGACCCGAGGTCGTTCCGGTTGGCCCCAGAGTCCGCAGCGCAGCTCGGCATCAAGATGGATGCAGCGCATGCCTGCGGGTTTGCCCGCAGGCATGCCCGGCAGCGGATCGCGTATGGAGGGTGCGATGCAGCACGCAGCGCAGCCCGGTCGGCAGACCATGAATAACGGACACCATGTCAGGAGGGCGAGCGAGCGTACCTGCTCATTGGGCGCGTGACATCCCCCATCTCTACGCGGTGCTTCCCGTGGCCGGACGGTCAGTGGCCTATCGGGCGTGGCTGCTCGATGCTACGGTCGAGCCCACGCATTCACGGGGTGCGGATACTCGAAAGCTTCGGAGGCGGGGACATGACGGCAGCGAACGTATGGCAGATCGGCGGCGTGAAGATCACTCGGGTGGTGGAGTTGGAAGCGACCGGAGGCTCCAAGTTCATCCTGCCGGATGCGACCCCGGATGCCTGTCGCGACATCCGCTGGCTGGCGCCGCACTTCATGACTGCGGAAGGCGAGCTCATCATGAGCGTCCATGCCCTGGTGGTGGACACCGGCGACCGCTGCATCCTGGTGGACACCTGCATCGGCAACGACAAGCGTCGGACCCTGCCGGCCTGGGACCGCATGCAGACGGCGTTCCTCGACCATCTGGCTGCGGCAGGGTATCCCGTGGAACGCATCGACACGGTGCTGTGCACCCACCTGCATGTGGACCACGTCGGCTGGAACACACGGCTGTTGGACGGTGCCTGGGTTCCGACCTTTCCGCAGGCGCGTTACCTGTTCGCAAAGACCGAGTGGGCGTACTGGGACGCCCATGAGGACGAGTCCGAATACGGACCGGTGATGAGCGATTCGGTGCGGCCCGTGGTGGAGGCGGGTCTGGCGGACCTCGTGGACATGGACGCGGTCATCTGTCCCCAGGTGCGGCTGCAGCCGAGCCCCGGGCATACGCCGGGTCACGTCAGCGTCGTGATCGAGGACGCTGGCGAGCGTGCCATCATCACCGGCGATTTCGTGCATCACCCCTGTCAGATGGCGCGGCCGGAGTGGGGCAGCAGTGCGGACTGGGATGGGCCGCAGGCCCGTGCCACCCGTGAACGTATGCTGTCTGAGATGGCGGGGGAGGGCTGTCTCGTCATCGGTACCCACTTCGCCACGCCGACTGCGGGGCGGGTCCGTCGCGACGGGTCGGTCTATCGCTTCGAGGTCTGAGCAGCCTTCACGCCGGAAGCTCGGCCCGTCCGCGCTGCGCGCGGCCTGGGCGCTCGCAGAAGGCCTTGCGAAGCGTTGTGGGAGCCTGCAGGCGCCGAAGGCGACGCAGCGATCGCCGCGGACTGATTCAGAATCGTAGTGTGACGCCGGAAGCTCGG